>DATCUS010000223.1:0-78720 GCA_036561845.1 Tardiphaga sp.
ATCATCCCGACCCCGATCACCATGGACGAGCTCGAGGACATGCTGATGGAGCACGGCATCATGAAGCCCGTGGACGAAAGCGTCGTCGGCAAGACCGCAGCCGAACTGGCGGCCATGTCGGCCTGAGGTCACTCACTGCCACGTCCGGCCCCTCGCGACAGGGGCCGGACACGGCACCCAAGG
The DNA here is from genome assembly GCA_036561845.1 of Tardiphaga sp. GTDB lineage: Bacteria > Pseudomonadota > Alphaproteobacteria > Rhizobiales > Xanthobacteraceae > Tardiphaga. Next base: position 184 of record DATCUS010000223.1, read on the forward strand.
GATCAAACGCAAACGATCAGCCACGCGGCACCGATGGCACCGCGCGACATTGCGAAACACGACAAGCGTCTCTGGAGCGCCATGTGTTGACCGCCGCATCGCTTGAGCCATTCGTCGATCCGGGATCGGGCACCCTGCCTTCGCCGGTGTCGCCTGGCCGGCAGGACGACCGTCGCTCGCAAATTGCGGCCATGACCTACCGCATGCTGACGGGCCTCGACCCGGCCGATGCCGATATCGCGGATGATGACGGTTTCGATCGGCATGTGTTCGCCTCGATCCTCGCCGTGGCTTCGTCGGAGGAGGGGGCTGTCGCGAGCCGCGTGGGACTGTCGGCGGACGAACTCGCCATGGTGCTGGCGCAATGGTTTCCGTCGGCACCCGGCATTTCTGCCGTCTGGTGCCGGCAAGCCGATTCATCCGATGAAGATGACGAGATCGCCATGGTGCGCGATCTGCTGCTGGCGCAGCGCTCAAGCGGCGAGCCCGGCCGCTGGCTGGCATCGATGGTCGCAAGGCGGTCGATGGAGCCCAATCATCTCTGGGAAGATCTCGGTCTGCGCGATCGCACCGAACTCACCCGGCTTCTCACCCGGCATTTCGGCCCGATCGCCGTGCGCAATACCCGGAACATGCGGTGGAAGCGCTTCTTCTACCGCATGCTTTGCGAGGATGACGGCTTCGTCATGTGCACGACGCCGGTCTGCACCAACTGCAACGATTTCGATGTCTGCTTCGGCGACGAGAGCGGCGAGAGCCGGATGGCGGATCGACGTCGCGAGATCTCTTTGCAGGCCGCGGAGATCTCCGCGGCGACTTTTTCACAACCTGGTGTTCTGGAGTAAAGCGCGTGTCACTGATGTCATGGGCAGATGTTGCTCCGGAGTTGCCGGCGGTTGCTGCAAACGGGGAAGCGGACGTGCCGTCCGAACTGGTGTTCGGGGTGCGGGGCGAAAATCCGCTTCGCCGCGATTGTGAAGAGCTGCTGCGCCGGGCTGGTCTGCGGCCGACGCGCCAGCGCCTGGTGCTGGGATGGTTGCTGTTCGCCAAGGGCGGCCGCCATCTGACCGCGGAAATGCTGCATGCCGAGGCTGCCGAGGCGAACATCCACATCTCGCTGGCGACCGTGTACAACACCCTGCATCAGTTCACCGATGCCGGCCTGTTGCGCCAGATCGGTGTCGACGGATCGAAATCATTCTTCGATACCAATCCCACGACCCATCAGCATTTCTTCGTCGAGCACGAACAGCGGCTGTTCGACGTCCCGGCGCCGGGTGTTTTGCTGGACAGCCTGCCGCCGCCGCTGCCGGGTTACGAAGTCGCGCGCGTCGATGTCATCGTCCATCTGCGACGCAAGCAGACCGCCGCCGGCTGACGATTGCCGCGACCGACGTCCTTCAGCAAACCTCGCTTTCTACACCGGCCGATGCGTCGCAGTTGCGACGCTGTCGTGAGTCCGACAAAACGCCGGATTCCGAAAATGCCCGGTTTTGCAATTGCTTGAGTGTCGATTCGAGGGCTGGCACGGGGGTTGCTCTGCAATGGCTGAGATCTCCGAGTGGTGCCCATGCCTGACGATTCCCGACCGATCGAACCGCCATCGTCCGTTTCCCCGACCACGGTCGCGGCGCTGCCGCCGGTGATCCTCAACGATACGACGCTGCGCGACGGCGAACAGGCACCCGGGGTCGCCTTCACGACCCGGGAGAAGGTTGCGATCGCCCGGGCGCTGGCGCGCGCCGGCGTTCCGGAGATCGAGGCCGGGACACCGGCGATGGGGCGCGAGGAAATCGCGGCGATCCGGGCCATTGTCGAAGCGGACCTGCCGCTGACCACCATCGCCTGGTGCCGGATGCGGACCGAAGACGTCGACGCAGCCATCGCCGCCGGCGTCTCGATGGTCAACGTGTCGGTGCCGGTCTCCGATGTCCAGATCGCCGCCAAGCTCGGCGGCAAGCGCCAGAACGCGTTCGAGATGGTCAGGCGCGTGGTCGGCTATGCCCGCGACAAGGGCCTGGCCGTTGCGGTCGGCGGCGAGGACTCGTCGCGCGCCGACGTCGAATTTCTGGTCGAGATCATCGCCACGGCAAAGGCAGCCGGCGCCCGGCGGTTTCGCATCGCCGATACGCTCAGCGTTCTCGATCCCGATGCCAGTTTCAGGCTGATGGCTGCCTTGCGCGCGACCACCGACCTCGAACTGGAATTTCATGGCCACGATGACCTCGGCCTCGCCACCGCCAACACGCTTGCGGCCATCAAGGCCGGCGCCACCCATGGGTCGGTGACGGTGATCGGGCTTGGCGAGCGTGCCGGCAACGCGCCGCTCGAGGAGGTCGCGGTGGCGCTGCACCAGCTCTATGGGCGGAAGACCGGTATCGTGCTGTCGGAGCTCGGCAACGTCGCCGCCGTGGTGGCGGCAGCGGCGGCACGCACCATCCCCCTCAACAAGGCGATCGTCGGCGAGCATGTCTTCACCCACGAATCCGGCATCCATGTCGATGGCCTGCTCAAGGACCAGCGCACCTATCAGTCGCTCGATCCGGTGCTGTTTGGCCGGACCAATCGAATCGTGATCGGCAAGCATTCCGGCCTGTCGGCCATTGTCGCTTTGCTGTCCGAGCTGCGGCTGTCGGCAAGCGCGGATGAATCCCGGGACATTCTCGCCCGCGTCCGCTCCCACGCCGTTGCCAACAAGGGGCCGGTCGAACGCGAGACCGTCGCTGCGATCTGGCGCGCTGTCTGCGATCGATCGCTTCCCAATTGCGCGTGAGGTGGCCATGTCCGATATCGTCAACGTCCCGACCGCCGATCAGATTGCCGCAGCACCGCCGCGAAAACCGTCGCTGCTGCGGCTGATCAGGGATGACATCGGCTGCGTGCGCCTGCGCGATCCGGCGGCCCGCAGCGAGCTGGAAACCCTGCTGACCTATCCCGGCATCCACGCGCTGATCTGGCATCGCATCGCGCATCGCCTGTGGTACGCCGACTGGCGATTCATGGCGCGGCTGCTGTCGTGGTTCGGCCGCTTTGTCAGCAATGTCGACATCCATCCTGGCGCGCGCATCGGCAAGCGCTTCTTCATCGATCACGGCGCCGGCGTGGTGATCGGCGAAACGGCCGAGATCGGCAACGACGTGACGCTGTATCATGGCGTGACGCTGGGCGGCACCTCGTGGTCGCCGGGCAAGCGCCATCCCACTTTGGAAGACGGCGTGGTGGTCGGCGCCGGTGCCAAGATTCTCGGACCCATCATCATCGGCCGCGGCACGAGGGTTGGCGCCAATTCGGTGGTAATCGAGAGCACGCCGCCCGACGTCACCGTGGTCGGCATTCCCGCGCGCGTGGTGCGGCCGGAACTGACGCATCGCCGCGTCGTCGGCCATATCGATCTCGACCATCACCTGATGCCCGATCCGGTCGGTGAAGCGATCTCGGTGATGCTCGACCGGATCGAGTTCCTCGAGGCGCGGCTCGCCCATGTCCAGAAGCGGTTGCGCGATGGCAGCGGGCCTGCACGCGACGACAAGGATGCATCCGCCCTCTGCACCGGCACCGCCGATTGCACCTGAAGGAGACCATCATGACCGCGCCCGCCGGCATTCTTGCCCAGTTGAATACCCTCGCCTCGGCAGAAGAATTCTTCACTCTGCTCGGGGTCGACTATGACGAAAAGCACGTCAATGTGGTCCGCCTGCATATCCTGCGGCGGATGGGACAATACCTCGTCAGCGAGGATTTCACGGGATTGTCCGACGAGGTGGTCAAGGAGCGCTGCAAGGCCGTGCTGGAACAGGCCTATGCGGACTTCCTGGCGTCGTCGCCGCTGGACCAGCGCGTGTTCAAGGTGCTGAAGGACGCGGTGGCGGCTCCGAAACCACGGACATTCGTGCCGCTCACCACGCTGAAGTGAATCCGCGTGCCGCCCGCGCGGCAGGCGCCGAGGGTCGGTGCAACCCACCGGCACGCGCAGCTGTGCCTCGCACTGTCCCGATCTTGCTCCATCGTCTTACTGTCGCGTTTGCGACGCGTGTCGGACCGACACGCCGGCGAAGTCTGCGACACGAATAGTCAACGATCGGCTCGTCGATCTAAGCCATTGTCCCGCCGCTGATATTCGATGGCGACGGCGGTTGGTATGACACTTGCTATTATCCATGCAAGCCATCCGCAGGTTCGGAGTCATCGCATGCATATCGTCGTCTGCATCAAGCAGGTCCCGGACTCGGCGCAGATCCGCGTCCATCCCGTGACCAATACGATCATGCGCCAGGGCGTGCCGACGATCATCAATCCCTACGACCTGTTTGCACTCGAAGCCGCGCTCGCGCTTCGCGACAAGCACGGCGGCGAGGTCACCGTCCTTACCATGGGACCGCCGTCGGCCGAGGACAGTCTGCGCAAGGCGCTCACTTACGGCGCCGATCGCGCCGTGCTGCTGACCGATCGGTTCTTTGCCGGTGCCGACACGCTGGCGACGACCTACGCGCTGGCGACCGCGCTACGCAAGATCGGTGAGACCTATGGCCCGGCAGACATCGTCTTCACCGGCAAGCAGACCATCGATGGCGATACCGCCCAGGTCGGCCCCGGCATCGCCAAGCGCCTCGGCATGCTGCAGCTCACCTATGTCGCCAAGATCGGCGCGCTCGATCTGGCGGCGGGCACGGTCGAGGTCGAGCGCCGCTCCGAGGGGGGCGTGCAGATGCTGCGCACGAAGCTGCCGTGCCTGATCACCATGCTGGAAGCGACCAACGAAATTCGCCGCGGCGCCATGGTCGACGCGCTGCGCGCCGCCCGCGCCGCCATCGTCAAATGGAGCGCGCAGGATGCCGGTGTGGAAGACATCGCAAAATGCGGACTGCGGGGATCGCCGACCATCGTCAAGAAGGTGTTCGCGCCGCCGCCGCGCGCCGAAAAGGCCTTCATGATCGAGTTCGGCAGCGAGCCGCCGGCGGATGCGCTGATCGCCGAACTGTTCAAGCGGCAGCCGAAGCTGGAAGCGGATCTTGTCGCGCTGGCGCGCGGATTTTAACGGACCGAAACGGAAGCAACGCCGATGAGTGAACCGACCAAAGCCCCCGCCGCCGCAGGCCGTGCCTCCACCAAGAAGGAGCTGCCGGAACATTTCAAGGCCTACAAGCACGTCTGGGTGTTCATCGAGCAGGAGCGCGGGCAGGTTCATCCGGTGTCGTGGGAGCTGATGGGCGCCGGCCGGGTGCTGGCCGACAAGCTCAAGGTCGATCTCGCCGCGGTGGTGATCGGGCCGGAAGGCGAGGCCACCCGGCACGCCGCCGCCGAGGCCTTCTGCTACGGTGCCGATCTCACTTATGTGGTCGCCGACAACCTGCTCGCCGATTATCGCAACGAATCCTACACCAAGGCGCTGACCGACGTGGTCAACACCTACCAGCCCGAGATCCTGCTGCTCGGCGCGACCACGCTCGGTCGCGATCTCGCCGGCTCGGTGGCGACCACGCTGCTGACCGGGCTGACCGCCGACTGCACGGCGCTTGATGTCGACACCGACGGTTCGCTGGCGGCGACGCGCCCGACCTTCGGCGGCTCGCTGATGTGCACCATCTATACGCTGAACTACCGGCCGCAGATGGCCACGGTGCGCCCGCGCGTGATGGTGATGCCGGACCGGGTCGAGCGGCCCATCGGTCGCATCGTCACCCATCCGCTCGGTCTGGTGGAGGACGACATTGTCACCAAGGTGCTGTCGTTCCTGCCGGACCGCGACTCCGCCAAGTCGAACCTCGCTTATGCCGATGTCGTGGTCGCCGGCGGGCTGGGGCTCGGGTCGCCGGAAAATTTCCAGCTGGTGCGCCAGCTCGCCACGGTGCTCGGCGCCGATTATGGCTGCTCGCGGCCGCTGGTGCAGAAGGGCTGGGTCCCGTCCGACCGCCAGATCGGGCAGACCGGCAAGACCATCCGGCCGAAGCTCTACATCGCCGCCGGCATTTCCGGCGCCATCCAGCATCGGGTGGGCGTCGAGGGCGCCGATCTCATCGTCGCCATCAACACCGACAGGAACGCCCCGATCTTCGACTTCGCACATGTCGGGATCGTCACCGACGCCATCCGGCTGCTGCCGGCGCTGACCGAAGCATTTCGCGCACGCCTGTCGCCGCATTCGCGCGACAGGATCGCCAGTTAGAGGAGCGTGCCATGATCGAAGAGCGATTCGATGCCATCGTCGTCGGGGCCGGAATGGCCGGCAATGCCGCCGCGCTGACCCTGGCGCAGCGCGGCCTCAAGGTGCTGCAGCTTGAGCGCGGCGAGTATTCCGGATCGAAGAATGTCCAGGGCGCGATCCTCTATGCCGACATGCTGGAGAAGCTGATCCCGGATTTCCGCGAGGATGCGCCGCTCGAGCGCCATCTGGTGGAGCAGCGCTTCTGGATGATGGACGACCGCGCCCATGTCGGGCTGCACTATCGCTCCGACGACTTCAACGAGGAGAAGCCGAACCGCTACACCATCATCCGCGCGCAGTTCGACAAGTGGTTCTCCTCCAAGGTGCGCGAGGCCGGCGCCACGGTGCTGTGCGAGACCACCGTGACCGAACTGGCGCGCGACGCCTATGGCAAGGTGATCGGCGTGCGCACCGACCGGCACGGCGGCGAGGTGCATGCCGACGTGGTGGTGCTGGCCGAAGGCGTCAACGGGCTGCTCGGCACCCGTGCCGGCCTGCGCGACCGGCCGAAGCCCGACAATGTCGCGCTGGCGGTCAAGGAAATGCACTTCCTGCCGCGGGAGACCATCGAAGCGCGCTTCAATCTCAAGGGCGACGAAGGCACGGTGATCGAAGCCGCCGGCACCATCTCGCGCGGCATGACCGGCATGGGCTTCATCTATGCCAACAAGGAATGCGTCTCGCTCGGCATCGGCTGCCTGGTGGCGGATTTCGAGAAAACCGGCGAGACGCCCTATGGCCTGCTCGAGCGCTTCAAGCAGCACCCGTCGGTGGCGCCGCTGATCGAAGGATCGGAAGTGAAGGAATATTCCGCCCATCTGATTCCCGAGGGCGGCTACAAGGCAATCCCGCAGCTTTACGGCGAGGGGTGGGTCGTGGTCGGTGACGCCGCCCAGCTCAACAACGCCATCCACCGCGAGGGCTCGAACCTCGCCATGACCTCCGGCCGGCTTGCCGCGGAAGCGATCTTTCAGGTCAAGTCGCGGCGCGATCCGATGACGGCGGACAACCTGTCACTCTACAAGAAGATGCTCGATGACTCCTTCGTCATCAAGGATATGAAGAAATATAAGGATATGCCGGCGTTGATGCATATCCAGTCGCAGAACTTCTTCCTGACCTATCCGCAGCTGGTGTCCAAGGCGATGCAGAATTTCGTGCGCGTCGACGGCACGCCGAAGATGGACAAGGAAAAGTCGATGCTGCGCTCCTTCGTCAAGGCGCGGTCGTGGACCGGACTGTTCGGCGATGCGTTCCGCCTGGCGCGAGCCTGGCGATGAAGCGCAAGGCACAGCGTATCAATCAATGGCCCCTGGCGATGGAGATTTAGCATGACCACCGAACTCGCTGTGCGCGTCGAGGACAAGCTGTTTTACAACCGCTACCTGGTCGATGCCGGCCGCGCCCACATCAAGGTGAAGCCGCATACCGTTCCGTCGAAGCCGCTGATGGCGCTGCTCAAGGCCTGTCCGGCGCGCTGTTACGAACTCAACGACAAGGGCCAGGTGGAGGTCACCGTCGACGGCTGCGTCGAATGCGGCACCTGCCGGGTGATCGGCGAGCCGAGCGGCGACATCGAATGGAGCTATCCGCGCGGCGGCTACGGCGTGCTGTTCAAGTTCGGCTGAAGCATTTGCGGCCCCGCGGGGCGGCACAAATGCCGGCCCAAACAGAAAATCCCGCGATGCAAGACATCACGGGATTTTCGACTTCAGAACTTCCGCCTGAATTTACTCTGCGGCGACCGCGAGTTCGCCGGCGCCGGCGGCTTCGATGGCCACCGCCACCGACTGGATAATGGCCGCGAAGCGTACGGCGGTCTGGATCGTCGCCGAGGCGACGCCGGCCTCATGCAGCGCCTTTTCGTGGGCGTCGATGCAGGCGCCGCAGCCGTTGATCGCCGATACAGCCAGCGACCACAGCTCGAAGTCGGCCTTGTCGACGCCGGGACTGGCGATGACGTTCATGCGCAGCCGCGCCGGCATGGTGGCGTAGTCCTTGTTCGACGCCAGATGCACGAAGCGGTAGTAGATGTTGTTCATCGCCATCACCGCCGCGGCCGATTTTGCCGCGGCCATCGCCGCCGGCGACAGATGGCCGGCTGCCACCGATTCCATCGCCGCCAGCACCACCGGATTGCGGGTGGTGATCGCGCAGGCCAGGAACAGGCCGTATTTGGCCTGGGGGCTCAGCGTTTCGTCCGAGGCCATCGACGTCAGGTTGAGCCTGACGTCCTTGGCGAAATCCGGAATGCGGTCCTTCAGCGCGTCGATCGACATCGAACTCATGCCACCTTCAGGGTTTCGCCGCCGGCTTCGCGGTTGCAGGCGCACAATTCATCGGTCTGCAGCGCATCGAGCACGCGCAGCGTGTCCTTGGGGTTGCGGCCGACGTTCAGGTTGGTGGCGTAGACGTGCTGAATGACATTGTCGGGATCGACGATGAAAGTGTAGCGATAGGCGACGCCGTCCGGCGACCGCACGCCGAGGCCGTCGACCAGCGATCCCCGGGTGTCGGCGAACTGCCAGATCGACAGGTGATGCAGATCCTTGTGCTCGCGGCGCCAGGCCAGCTTGCAGAACTCGTTGTCGGTCGATCCGCCGAGCACGATGGCGTCGCGATCGGCGAAGTCCTTGCCGAGCCGCGCGAACTCGGCGATTTCGGTCGGGCAGACGAAGGTGAAATCCTTCGGATAGAAGAAGATCACCTTCCACTTGCCGGGGAAGCTCGCCTCGGTCAGCGCCTCGAAGGCGCTCTGGCCTTTCTCTTCCTGGCTGTGAAAGCCGGGCTTGACGCCGACGATCTCGAACGGCGGCAGCGTGTCTCCAATTCCAAGCATCTCTGAACTCCGTGAGGATTTTTGTGGCGAAAGCCATGCTGGAATCGTTGCAAGCGACGTGCCATCGACCGGCGCCTGGACGATCGCGGCACGGATGACGATGGCGTGCCGCGCGAGTTGATTTGCGTCATATACAGACGATCCTCGTCGGTACATATTTCGTATCAAGAGCAATTCACACGCAGCGAGGACAATCAAATGAAGCTCAGCGCACGCAACGTACTTCCCGGCAAGGTCGTGGCAGTGACCAAGGGAACGACAACCGCCCATGTGAAGGTCGAGCTTGCGTCGGGCCTGATGGTGTTCTCGTCGATTACCAATGAGGCGGTCGACGAGCTCGCCCTCAAGGTGGGCGACGCCGTATCGGCTGTCATCAAGTCGTCAGACGTGATGATCGGAAAATAGACGGTCTTCGTCGACTCTTTGCCGATGCATGTCGTTACGCATGCGAGCCATGCGGAACGATGTTTCCTGCCACCATTCGGCGATGACGTGCCGCTGGCACAGTAATGTCGTGCCGCGGTCGCCGGTGAATCGGGTCCAGGCATCGAAGCAGCGGTCCGGAACGGCGGTCAGGACCGGGATCCCTGCGATGATCGCCTCGGCGATCTCGCTTCGCAGCCCTTGGCCGGCCGCCTCCTGCTTCGAGAACTTGTTGATCACGATCAGCGCGACGTCCTGCGCGATCGCGCGCGTCACGGCCTGCGCGGCTTCGGCCAGCCCCGCAGGATCGAGCTTGCATGACGTGGCGCCGCGGCCGAGCGGTTGACAGATCGAGATCTGGCGTCCGGTCATCAGGTCGACCATGCCCATGCCGGTCAGGTGACCGTCTTCGTCCTTGAGGTTGCGTTGCACGACGCCGCCGATTCGCTCGCCGTCGCGCAGCAGGTCGCGGGCCAGATCGGCCAGCAGCGAATCCACGTCGTCATCCGGTCGATAGAGCACCGCCGCCAGGCGATTTGGATCGATCTCGTTGAAATCCGGCATCATGGTCATGATCCTGATCTGTCGGTGACTCCGAGGCAATCAAGCGTGGTCCGCGGGTGCCGCCACGCCACTCAGCTCTGCCCATCGAGCACGTAGCCGTATTTTTCGATAATGACGCGCGCTTCGGGTCCTCTGAGGAAGGCGATGAAACCCGTCGCGGCCTCGTTGCCGGCGCCGCTCTTCAACAGCACCGCGTCCTGGCGGATCGGCGCATAGAGCTCCTGCGGCACCACCCAGCGCGAACCGGTCTCGATGCCGGTCAGCTGCGACAGCGCCACGAATCCCAGCTCGGCATTGCCGGTCTCGACGAACTGATAGGCTTGGGTGATGGTTGCGCCCTCGACGATTTTCGGCAGCAGCGCCTCGCGGAGCTTGAGCGACTCCATGGTCTGTACGGCTGCGGCCCCATAGGGCGCCGCCACCGGGTTGCAGATCGATAGTTTGGCGAAGCTCGCGGCCTTCAGCGTTTCCGCGCCTTTCACAAGGTTCGGCGTCTTGCTCCACAGCACCAGCCTGCCGATGGCGTAGGTGAAGCGGCTGTCCGACATGGCGAGACCGTCCTCGATCAGCTTCTTCGGGCGCGCTTCGTCTGCCGACAGGAAGACCTGAAACGGCGCACCCTGGGTGATCTGGCTGTAGAACTGGCCCGCCGAGCCAAAGCTCAGAACCGCATCGTGACCGGTCTTCTGCTTGAACGCCGCGGCGATCTCCCGGGCGGCGTCGGTGAAATTGGCGGCGACGGCCACGTTGGTCTGCGCGGTATAGGCGTGGCCGGAGGCCAGCAAAGCGAGCGCGACGCCGGTCAGGACTCGGAACGTCTGTCTGAAATGCATTATGAACTCCCGCTCGTCGACGATGATGACGCGAACCGCGCGAAGGCGACCCGCATGCATTGCCAGCAAGCCTCATGCCGTGTCGGGAATGGTGCGGTGCTTGCTTATTCGCGGCTACAGTCCTGTAATCTCCGGGCTGCCGCGGCGGGCCAGCGCCACGTTGGTGGAAAAGGCGACATTGATGTCATCAATCCAACATGACCGCGCGATGTCCGATGGCTGATGTCCGAGGTGAAGGCGCGGCCGGCCACGAAATGAAGAGCAACGAGACAGGACCATCCATGCCGACCATCGCGTCCCGCGCCGATCTCGAGTCCCTGCTGCTCGACGACGTTCCCTATGGCGATCTGACGACCGATGCGTTGGGGGTCGGTTCTGCTCGCGCCGTCATGCAGTTCACGGCGCGCGATGCGATGGTGCTGGCGCTGGCCGAGGACGCCGCGGCAATCATCGAGATCGCCGGCGGCAAGGTTGATCTGCTGGCAGCGTCGGGCACGGTGCTGTCGCCGGGCGCGCCGATCCTGATCGCGCACGGCCCCGCCGCGGCTTTGCTGCGCGGCTGGAAGGTGGCGCAGACGCTGATCGAGATCTGGTCCGGCGTGGCGACGGCAGCCCGCGGCATCGTCGATGCCGCCAGCGCGGTGGCGCCGCAGATCGCGGTGGCCTGCACGCGCAAGACCATCCCGGGGACGAAGCGCTACGCCGTCGCCGCGGTGAAAGCGGGCGGCGCGGTGATGCACCGGCTCGGCCTGTCCGAGACGGTTCTGCTGTTTCCCGAACATCGCGCCTTTCTCGGCGACGAAGCGCTGGCATCCTTCGCCGATCGATTGCGGCGTGCTGCACCGGAAAAGAAGCTGGTGATCGAAGTCACCACTGTTGACGAAGCGGTCGCCGGCGCCGATGCGGGCTTCGACGTCATTCAGGCCGAGAAGTTCCTGCCCGCCCAGATCGCCGCGCTCGTCGCACGGCTGGCGTCCGCGCAACGGCGGCCGGTGATCGCCGCCGCCGGCGGGATCAACGTCGGAAACGCCGCGGCCTATGCGCAGGCCGGTGCCGATATCCTCGTCACCTCGTCGCCCTATCTGGCGCCGCCGCGGGATGTCCAGGTGCGGATCGGCCCGGCGGCCTGACGGCCGCCCGAATGCTTACAGGATCGACGCAAGAGACTGCCCGTGCATGTCGATGCTGAGGCCGTCGAGCGCCAGGTCGTCGAGTTCGCCGCCCATGGCCTTGATGCTTTCCTCGCGAATCAGCGACATCAGCCCGCGGCGCAATGCGAGGAATTCCGACGACATCATCATCGACTGCTGCCGCGGGCGCTCCAGCGGGATGGCGATCTCGGCCTTGATGGTGCCGGGCCGCGCCGTCATGCAATAAACCCGGTCCGACAGGAAGATCGCCTCGTCGATGTCGTGGGTGACGAACAGCACCGAGATCTTCAGCCGCTGCCACATGTTGGTGAGGATCTGCTGCATGATCACCCGGGTCTGCGCGTCGAGCGCGCCGAACGGCTCGTCGAGCAGCAGGACCTTCGGCCCGGTGGCCAGCGCGCGGACGATGCCGACGCGCTGCTTCATGCCGCCGGACAGGCTGTCCGGATACTTGTTCTCGAACGCGGTGAGTCCGGCGAGGCCGAGCAAGGTGCGTGCGGCGCGGTCGCGGCTCGATCTGTCGAGGTGTTTCATCTTCAGGCCGAACTCGACATTGCCCTTCACCGTTTTCCAGGGAAACAGCGAGTACTGCTGGAACACCATGCCGCGGTCGGCGCTGGGGCCGTCGATGTCTTCGCCGTCGAGCGTGACCTCGCCCGCGGTTGGCTTGAGAAAGCCGGCGACGGCATTGAGCAGGGTCGACTTGCCGCAGCCGGACGGACCGACGATGGAGACGAACTCGCCGGGATTGACGTGGATCGATGCGTCGCAGACCGCTTCGACGGGGCCGTCGAGGGTGGGATAGCTCAATCCGAAATTGCGGACCTCGACGTGGCCGGTGGTCGGCGGGGATGATGCGATCATTTGCGGTTCCATGGCATGAGAACGCGGCCCAGCCCGCGGATCAGTGCGCTCGATCCGAGGCCGAGGACGCCGATGCAGATCATGCCCAGCGCGATGTCAGCATATTGCACCAGGGAATAGGCTTCCCAGGTGAAGTAGCCGATGCCGAACTGGCCGGAGATCATCTCGGCGGCGATCAGCGAGACCCATGCGACACCCATGCCGACGGTGAGGCCGGTGAAGATGTGCGGCAGCGAGGCCGGGAAGTACACTTCACGGAAAATCGACAGTTCGCGTGCGCCGAGGCATTGCGAGGCCCGCACCAGCACCGGATCGACCAGCGACATGCCGTGCAGCGTGTTGACGAGGATTGGAAAGAACGCGCCGAGGAAGGTGATGTAGACGATGCTCTGCTCGTTGGTCGGCCACAGCATGATCGCCATCGGCACCCAGGCGATGGCCGGGATCGGGCGCAGCACTTCCGTGATAGGGAACACGAATTCGTGGATCAGCTTGAAGCGCCCCATCACCAGGCCGAGGGGAACGGCGACGATCGCCGCCAGCGAAAAGCCGAGCAGGATGCGCCGGCAGCTCAGGATCACATGCATGAAGAACTTCGAATCATGCATCGCGCGCTGCAGGCTTTCATAGACCGCGGCGGGCGACGGCACGTTGGTAAAGCGAACGAAAAAAACGACCCGGTGGGTGGTGAGCAGATGCCACGCCGTCAGAAACAACAGCAGTGAGATAGTGCCGATCAGGGCGGTTCGCAGGCCGCCGCGGTTCACGAGAAACCAGCGCTTCAGATATAGCGCGGCTCCTGCTGGCGGTCGTCCCTGCGCCGCTGCCGGTGGTGGCGACCACGCGGCCGGATCGGGCAGCGTCATGGCCTGCCGCTCTTTTCGAATCGCGGAGCTTTCCACGTCAACCTCCACTGACTGCCGATTTGAGCGCGTCGTCGAAGCCGAGAACCTTGCCCTTGATCTTGACGGCATAGGCCTCGGCATCCTTCTTCAGCAGGAAGGGGGCGATATCGCTTTTGTCCGCGCCGACCGCGAAGAAGGCCTGGTCGGCGAACAGCTTGATGCCGCGGGCGGTGTCGAACACGTAAGCGACGTTGATCTTCTGCCCCCTGGCCTTCATGTCGGCGTAGGCGCCGAGCGTGCAGGCCGCGCTGCTGAACGGCTCGATGGCGCCGCCCTCGACCCAGACCTCGCCGGCCTTGCGCGGATCGGTGATCGGCTTCTTGCAGAACCTGTCCTCGCCCTTCACTTCGTAATTTTGCGTGCTCTTCAGCTGGGCGTCGTAGTCCATGTTGAGTTCGGCATAGGCCTTGCGGATGTAGCTGTCGTCGACCCACTTCTTCGGGTCGAATTCCTTCATCCGGCCCAACGCCTGCAGCACCTTGACGTCGGTGGCCGCGGCGTCGATCAGCGCCGGCTTGATGGTCGGGTCGGTGGTCATGTTGCCGCCCGGGCCCAGGAAGATATAGACCACCTCCTTGTTGATGCCGGTCCATTCCTGGATCTTCTCGGCGGCGAGCTTGGGATCGGCGCGCAGCCAGGCATTGGCGGCGATCACCGCCTTCAGATAGGCGACCACCACTTCAGGATATTTTTCGGCGAAGTCGGTGCGCACCACGACGCCATGCCAGGTCGGCAGGTTGGTCTCGACGCCATCGAAGATTTTTCGCGCGAAGCCGCGGAACGGAAGCAGTTCGGCGAACGGCACGAAGTCGGCGTGCGCGTCGATCTTCTTTTCCTGCAGGTTGGTCGAGCCGACCTCCGGGCTCTGGCTGACCAGCTGGAAGTAGTCTGCCGGCCAGCCCTTGTCCTGCATGGCCTTCAGCACCATGCCATGCGCGGCCGAGCCGAACGGTACGCTGACCAGCTTGCCCTTGAGATCCGACAATTCGTAGTAGGGCGAGTCCTTGTGGACCACCATGCCATTGCCCGAACCGTCGAGACTATAGGCGGCCACCGCGATCAGCCGGCTCTTGCTTTCCGGATTACTCTCGAAGGTGAAGCCGTTCACCACCAGCGGATAGTCGCCCATGGCGCCGAACTGCAGCTTGTTGGCCATCATGCCGTTGGTCACCGGCGGGCCGGAGGTGAAGTTCTGCCATTCGTAGTCGAACTTGATGTTGGCGTATTTGCCGTCCTTCGGCAGATACTTGTCCATCAGCTTCAGCTGGCGGATGATCACCCCGGTGGTTGCCGTGTTGGTCGTGGTATCCTGGGTGCCGATTCCGATCGTCACTGTGGTTTGCGCATGCGCCTGACTGGCGATCAGCAGAGCCGCTCCGGCGCAGGCGCTGTAAAATGTACGGTATCCCAAATTGCGAATCATGGCAGACCCTTTCGGTGGTTGAGACGCCTTCGGGTATTGCCCCTTGTTTTCCGTATCCTTTGTCGATCTCGCCGATCGAGCAAACGTCCTCGCGTGTTGGCGGTCGATTAGTTGCCGTGATTGGATCCGTTGCTTAGTCCTTGAGCATTCTCACCGTGCCAAGCCATATCCGTAGGCATCGGGTCAATCGCCCTGGCCCTTCATCTCCTGCAGCAGGTCGGGACGGCGCACGATGATGTGGGACTTTCGCGAGCTGACGATATCCTTGTCCTGCATGCGCTTCAGGCTGATGGTCACCCACTGGCGGGTGGCGCCGACCATGTGGGCGAGATCGGCGTGGGTGAATGCCGAGCCGATCAGGATGCCTTCGGGATCTTCCACACCGTAGAGTTCGACCAGATGCAGCAGCAGGTGCGCCAGCCGTTCGGTGATCGAGCGGGTGCCGAGCATCTGCGCCAGCGCCGAGTAGCATTTGCCCTTGAACGTCAGTCCCTCGATCAGGCCGATGGCGAGATTGGGTACCTCGACCACCAGCGCCCGCAACTCATGGCCGGGGAGCTGCACCACGCTGCTGTTGCTGGTGGCGACGCCGGACCACTGATGCACGCCGGCGCCGAACACTTCCGGGCCGCCGACGAAATTGCCGGGATGCCAGTAGGCAAGGGTGATCTCGCGTGCCGAGGGCGCGGTGTAGAACACCCGGATGCGACCCGTCTCGATCAGATAGATACCATCGTGCTTCGCGCCCTGGTTGAACAGGGTCTGCCCGCGGTACAGCACCTTGCGACGGCCGTGCTTGAGCACGGTTTCGCGCTCACGCAGCGAGAGCGCATCGAACAGCGACGGCGCGCCGCCCAGCGAACGTGCGCTTTCCGTCAGCAACAGGGATTGTCCGCTGATCGATGCTGGTCGCGTCGGCTTGACGGCCGCGCCGGACGGCGCAGTGGTGGCTGCTAAAAGCTGCATGGCGCACTCCAGACTTCAGAATTAGTCTAAGTGCGCAGCAAGCCCCGTGCCAGTCTCTATTCAGCAGGGAAAGAACAAGATTCTTGCTGTCGAACAGGGACTTGCAAGTTCAATCATGCGCGGCGCCCGGTTCGCGCCGGCCGAGGCTCAGCAGCAGCGCCCATGGATAGATGCCGCGCGCGTGACCATCCGAGAAGGCGATGTTGAGCGCGTAACCGCCGATCGGCGACACCTCGGTGATCGCAAGGCCCGCGAACTGTTCGGGAAACACGCCATCGATGCGGGCGCGCAGGCAATGCGCGCATTTGCATGCGCTGCGCAGGCGCTCGGCGCTTATCCGGACGCGGACATCATCCGGGAAGGCGAGATCGAGACACCGCAGGTCGTCGCTGACCGCAATGCCCCGCGGGGCCGCGATGATCCTTGCCAAGGTGGACGGTGCCGCGGTCTGGGTCATGCATCGATCTCCGCACACATGTCATCATCTGCAGCCGTGTTCGCCCAGCAATTAATTGCGCGCGGGCGACCGCGGCGACGCAAAGTTGTTGTTTCGCGGCGGCTGACAACTAATTGCTATCGCGTCCCGCTGGCCTGCCTATCCTCGATGCTCAGAGCCATTCCCCTGCTGGAATGGAACCTGCGCGGAACCAGACGAGGAATCAGCGATGGCCATGGACGACATTATCGACGGTCTTTCCGAAGTGTCCTGCGATGTTCTGGTGATTGGCGGCGGCACCGCCGGGCCGATGGCGGCGCTCAAGGCCAAGCTGAAAAATCCCAAGGCGAACGTGGTGCTGCTGGAGAAGGCCAACGTCAAGCGCTCCGGCGCGATCTCCATGGGCATGGACGGTCTCAACAACGCGGTGATCCCCGGCTACGCCACGCCCGAGCAATACACCAAGGAAATCACCATCGCCAATGACGGCATCGTCGACCAGAAGGCGGTCTACAAATACGCCGAGAAATGCTACTCGATCATCGAGGAGCTCGACAGCTTCGGCATCCGCTTCCTGAAGAACGAGAACGGCGACTATGCCGTCAAGAAGGTGCATCACATCGGCACCTATGTGCTGCCGATGCCCAATGGCGAGACCGTCAAGAAGGCGCTGTACCGGCAGTTGCGGCGTGCGCGCATCCTGATCTCCAACCGTTACATGGCGACGCGGCTGCTGACCGGGAAAGACGGTCGCATCGCCGGCGCCATCAGCGTCAACACCCGCACCGCGGAAATCCTGGTGATCAAGGCCAAGGCGGTGATCCTGTGCATGGGCGCCGCCGGCCGGCTCGGCCTGCCGACCTCGGGCTATATGTTCGGCACTTACGAGAACGCCGCGAATTCCGGCGACGGCTACGCCATGGCCTATCATGCGGGCGCGGCGCTCGCGAACCTCGAATGCTTCCAGATCAATCCGCTGATCAAGGACTACAACGGCCCGGCCTGCGCCTATGTGGCCGGTCCCTACGGCGCCTTCACGGCCAACAACGAGGGCGCGCGGTTCATCGAATGCGACTACTGGTCCGGCCAGATGATGCTGGAATTCTATAACGAGCTGCAGTCCGGCAAGGGGCCGGTGTTCCTGCAGCTCAACCATCTGCACGAAGACACCATCAGCGAGATCGAAACCACCCTGCACAAGGTGGAGCGGCCGACGCGTGGTCTGTTCCATGAAGGGCGTACCACGGACTATCGCCAGGAACCGATCGAGATGCACATCTCGGAAATCGGCTTCTGCTCCGGCCACAGCGCGTCGGGCGTGTTCGTCGATGAATTCGCCCGCACCACCGTGCCCGGCCTCTACGCCGCCGGCGACATGGCCAGCGTACCGCACAACTACATGCTCGGCGCCTTTACCAACGGCTCGGTGGCCGGCGAACATGCGATGGACTATGCCGACAATGTCGACTTCGCCGATTTCGACGCCGCCGATGTCGCCAGGGAGCGCGATCGCGTGATGGCGCCGACGAAGCGCGAGGATGGCATTCCGCCGAACCAGATCGAGTACAAGGCGCGCCGCCTGGTCAACGACTATCTGCAGCCACCAAAGGTCAGCCGCAAGTTCGAGATCGGCCAGAAGCGGCTCGGTGAGGTGCGCGAGGACATGGAAACGCGGATGATCGCGCGCAACTCCCATGAGTTGCTGCGCGCGCTGGAAACCCAGTCGATCGTCGACTGCGCCGACATGGCAGCGCATGCCTCGCTCTATCGCACCGAGAGCCGTTGGGGCCTCTACCACCTGCGCACCGATTATCCCGAGAAGAACGACGAGGACTGGTTCTGCCATACCCTGCTGAGCAAGAAGGATGGCCGGATGAGCAGCGAGAAGCGCGCGGTCGAACCCTATATCGTGCCGATCGCCGACGACGAGAAGGATCTCTATGACAAGCAGCGCATCCGCGCCAGCGCCTGACCTTCGCAATCCCGCACTGACGATGGAGTCGACCGATGCCTCTCGCAAGTTATCAAACATCCGTTCCGGTGGTCGTCGACGATGCCAAGTGCATCGCCGACAAGGGCTGCACGGTCTGCGTCGACGTCTGTCCGCTCGACGTGCTGCGGATCAGCGACATGACCGGCAAGGCGTTCATGGCCTATGACGAATGCTGGTACTGCATGCCGTGCGAGGCGGATTGCCCGACCGGCGCCGTCAAGGTCAACATTCCCTATTTGCTGAGGTGACGCATGGCAGATCCGTTCGAATCCTATGACGACCTGGACGACGTCGACGACCGCCTGAATGCCGCCGATCCCGGCGAGCGCCGTGTCGCCATCATCGCGCTCGGCCATTCCGGCGATCCGGCGGCCGTGGAGCATCTCGACCGCATGACCGCAGATCCGGACGCCGGCGTTCGCCAGCAGGTGGCGCTGGCGCTCGGCGAGTTCGACGGGCCCGAGGCCGCTGCCGCCTTGGTGAAGGTCGTGGTCGATCCGGAGCAGGCGGTGGCAAACGCCGCGGCCGATGCCATGGCCGAGCTGAAGGATCCGGCGAGCGCCGATGCGATCCTGCCGCTGGTCGGCCACGCCCACGCTTTCGTGCGCATGGCGGCGCTGCGCGCCTTGAAGGAGTTGCGGCGCAAGGACTCGCTGAAGCCGGCTCTCGACGCGCTGCAGGACGTGGATGCATCCGTGCGCGTGCAGGCCATCGGGGTCATCGGTTTTCTCAAGCTGGAAGAGGCGATCCCGGCGCTGACCGCGGCGACGGCCGATGCCGATGCCCATGTGCGTCGCGCCGCGGTCAGCGCGCTGGCGTTTTCCCACATGAAGTCCGCCGCGGAATCCATCACCCGTGCGCTGACGGACGCCGACTGGATGGTGCGGGAGATTGCCGCCGAGACCCTCGGCAGCAACGTCAACGGCGTGCAGGCCGCCGATGCGCTGATCAAGGCCACGACCGATGAATTCTGGCAGGTGCGGCTGAAG
This sequence comes from Tardiphaga sp., assembly GCA_036561845.1. Lineage (GTDB taxonomy): Bacteria > Pseudomonadota > Alphaproteobacteria > Rhizobiales > Xanthobacteraceae > Tardiphaga. The sequence continues at coordinate 19,772 of DATCUS010000223.1, forward strand.
GCGGTACGCAGCCTTGGCAGGATGCGGATCGCGCGCGCCGTGCCGGCGATCGGCGCCTGTATCGCGCATCAGCAGGCCAATCTGCGCAAGGAGGGCGCGGCGGCGCTGGGCGAGATTGCGGACCCCGCCGGCCAACAGTTCCTTACGCCGATCATGGATGACCCGGATCCGGAAGTCCGCAAGAACGCCCGCTGGGCAATGCAGAAGATCCTGTCGAACAGCGCCGCCTCAGGTTGAGCCCCGGTGCCACATCCGGCAGCGGCGCGCGCAGCGGCCGCGGCCGGCCCGGGCGGCGAACGCAGCCGACGCCTGGGGAAATCCAGCGCGCCCCGGCGGCGACCGGACACAATCCCGCATTCTTACGGTTGGCGGCGTTAACGAGCGTGAATTGCCGCCGGTGCTAGCCTTTGGTCGGGCCGACGTCTTGCTGATCGACACGCGAGCAAAGCGCGGCAGAAAAGGCGGACAACATGCAGACCATCGAAACAAACTGCGCCAAGGAAGCCAGGCGGTGCCGTTTTGCCCAATTCTCCGGCCGCAGTACGACCCTGATCCTCAGCGGCGCGAAGGTGAGTGGCGTCGTCTGGGCGGTGAAGCCTGACCAGCCGAAGGCGCCGTCGCGCTGGACCATCACCATTATCCCCGAGCAGTCCGCCAATGTGAATCTCGGCTGAGGCGACGGCGCTCTGCGCGGTCAGGACGCCGCCTTCTTCACCCACACCTTGTTGTCGTGGAAGGCCGCGCCGCCATACGGCGCCACGGCTGCGGCGCCGGTCAGCATGTTGATGCCGTGGCCGCCCTGATGGGCGCGGTTCGGATGCACGGATTCGGCGATCAGAACGCCGCGGCGCAAGCCGCCGAACAGTTTCGCCGTCAGCGTGGTCTCGCCGCGGGTGTTGCCGAGGGTCACGGAATCGCCATCGGCGATCGCCAGCCGCGCGGCGTCTTCGGGATGGATCATCACGCTCGGCGCGCCTTCGCGGGCTTTCGACGACGGGGTCTCGTTGAAGCTGGTGTTAAGGAAGCTGCGCGACGGGCTGGTGGCGAGACGGAACGGATGCACGTCGTCGGCGGCCTCGATCGCCGCCCAGTGGTCGGGAAATGACGGCATCGAGGCCCAGTCGCCCATCAGTCCGGCGTTGGGCATCGGCACGTTGCCCCAGTCGGCCTTGAAGTGGAATTTGCCGTCGGCGTGACCGAAACCGTCGAGATAATGCGAGGTGCGGAAATCCGGCTGGATGTCGCGCCACAGGTCGGCTTCGAGCGCATCGACGCCGCCGCGCCCGCTCAACTGCAGCGTCTCGTCGATCACCTCGCGCGGCGTCATGTCGAAGGCGCGATGCCGGGCGCCCAGCCGCGCGGCCAGGCCCTGCAGCAGGTCGTGATTGGAGCGACACTCGCCGGGCGGATCGATCAGCCTGGCGCCCACCGAAATATGCTGGTGTCCGCCACCGTAATAGAGATCGTCATGCTCCATGAACATGGTGGCCGGCAATACGATGTCGGCCATCAGGGCCGTCTCGGTCATGAACTGCTCATGCACCGCCACGAACAGGTCGTCGCGCGCAAAACCTGCGCGCACCAGCGCCTGCTCCGGCGCCACGGTCATCGGATTGGTGTTCTGGATCAGCATCGCCTTGACCGGCGGGCCGTGATGCAGCGCCTCGGCATCATGGGTGAGGATACGGCCGATCTTCGACTGGTCGAGCTGGCGCGTGGCGGGATCGATGGTTTCCAGCGCCTCGATCAGGCTCTGGTCGAATTTCCATAGCGCTGCATTGTTGTAGAACGCTCCGCCGCCTTCATATTGCCAGGCGCCGGTGACCGCGGGGATGCACAACGCCGCATGCATCTGCGTCGCGCCGTTGCGGCTGCGGGTGAAGCCGTAGCCGAGGCGGAAGAACGAGCGCCTGGTCTCGCCGACCAGTTTTGCGAAGGCTTCGATCTCGGCGACGGGGACGCCTGTGATCGCGGACGCCCATTCCGGCGTGCGGGCGGCGAGATGCGCCTCCAGTTCAGGCGAGGCATCGGTGTATTCGGCCAGATAGGCGCGGTCGGCGTGGCCGTCGCGAAACAGCACATGCATCACGCCGGCAGCGAAGGCGCCGTCGGTGCCCGGCCGCAGCAGGATCTTGATATCGGCCTGCTTCATGGTGTCGTTGTCGTAGATGTCGACCACCGCCAGCCTGGCGCCGCGCTCCTTGCGGGCGCGGGACACGTGGGTCATCACATTGACCTGGGTGTTGACGGGGTTGGTGCCCCAGATCACGATCAGGTCGGACTTCGCCATCTCGCGCGGATCGACGCCGGCGATCCTGCCGGCGCCGGCCGCGAAGCCTGCCCATGCGATGGTCGCGCAGATGGTGCTGTAGAAGCGCGAGTAGCGCTTGACGTTGGTGAGGCGGTTGAGACCGAAACGCATGACCAGGCCCATGGTGCCGGCATAGTAATAGGGCCACACCGACTGCGCGCCGAAATCCCGTTCGGCCGCGTCGAAGCGATGGGCGATCTCGTCCAGTGCTTCGTCCCAGGAGATGCGTGCAAACTGCCCGGATCCCTTCGGGCCGGTGCGGCGCATCGGATGCATCAGCCGGTCCGGATGATGGATCCGCTCGGCGTAGCGCGCGACTTTGGCGCAGACCACGCCGGCGGTGTAGCTCTGCTGTTTGGAGCCGCGAACCCGGCCGATGCCCGAGCCGTCGATGACCTCGATGTCGAGCGCACAGGCCGAGGGACAATCATGCGGGCAGGTGGAGTGACGGATGTCGATCCGGGGTACTGAATTCATGCTGTCACGATAGCATAAGACATTCCGCAGGGAAGCGCCGGCCCCCCTGCGCGGAGCGCACCATCCGGCTGTCGGACGGTGAAAATTCGGCGACAGCCCCGATGCGCGCAACCCATCGTTGAACATCGTCGCAATACGATCTTCCTCGGGCGCAATGAGATGCCGAAGGCAGGGGCAAGGTCGACCGGCGTTCCTGCCCTTCTCAGATGCGCCAGCGGCGTCTAGTCTCCTGCGTTGCTACGGCCAGCGCCGGGGACACGGCGCGGATCAGGGAGTTGAACCATGAGACTGCAGGGAAAATCCGCCATTGTCACCGGCGGCGCGTCGGGCTTCGGCGCCGAGATCGCCCGCGCCTATGTCCGCGAGGGCGCCAGCGTCGTCATTCTCGACCTCAATGACGAGGGCGCCCGAAAGGTCGCGTCCGAAATCGGTGCCGGGGCGGTGGCGATCGGCGGCGATGTCACCCGCAAGGCCGACATCGCGGCCTGCGTGAAGCTGGCGCTCAGCCGGTTCGGCAAGCTCGACATCGTCGTCAACAATGCCGGGTGGACCTTTCGCAACAAGCCGCTGCTCGAGGTGACCGAAGAGGAATTCGACCGCACCTTCGCCATCAACGTCAAGTCGATCTTCCTGATGACCAATGCGGTGGTGCCGATCATGCGCCAGCAGAAGAGCGGCCGCATTATCAATATCGGCTCGACCGCCGGCGTGCGGCCGCGTCCGGGACTGACCTGGTACAATGCCAGCAAGGGCGCGGTGAACCTGATGTCCAAGTCGATGGCGGTGGAACTGGCGCCCGACGGCATCCGCGTCAACTGCATCGCGCCGGTGATCGGCGAGACCGCGCTGCTGGAATCCTTCATGGGCGTGCCCGATACGCCCGAGAACCGCGCCAAATTCGTCTCGACGATTCCGCTCGGCCGGATGTCGCGTCCGTCGGATATCGCCAGTGCCTGCGTCTATCTCGGTAGCGAGGAGGCGGAATTTCTCACCGGCGTGATCCTGCCGGTCGACGGCGGCCGCACCATTTGAGGCCGCCGGCGGGCGGCGCCGGAGCATGGCGGCCATAACTTATGCGGCGATGGTAATCCCCGGGGGGTGGTCGGATCGTTTTTTCGCGCTATGCTCCGATCTGCGTCGCACTGATGACGCATATCGACAACAGTCGGTCGAGGCGCCGCCAGAGCGCCGGGAGGAGGTCTCTTGCCTTATTTCGTGAAAGCAACTGATACGTCGGGCACGGTCACTTTGCGGCGCGACACCGCCGCGGCAGCGCTGAAGAAGGCGACCGAGCTCACCAATGACGGATCCTGGGACGTCCAGATCGGGACGCCCGACGGCCGCGTTTACGAGTCGGACGCCTTTGGGGAGCTTCGCGCCGACGCCGAAGCGCACTCCGGCTGATCTTGCGGATCTGATGCGCGACGGCATCTTGCCTCCCCGGTGACGGGCGCTACTTGCGTTCGTTGCCTACGAACGCGTGATTGCCCCGGTTGTTTCATGAGCCGGAATATCATCGCACAAAGACGATGATGTCGTGGCCATGCCCGCGGCGGATTCGCGGTGCGCATCGTCGGCGCATTTGACGACGTCGCGCAAAGCCGGCTAAATCCGACCAAGCGAAATCTCGCAAATGGCAGCTCTGATCGGTCCGTGAGGGTCGATCAGATGGTCGTTCAACGATAATAAAATGGCACACGCGTTGTCGTGTACCCGCCGAACGGAGGAAGCCGCATGACCATCACCCGCCGCACATTTGGCATTGGCGCGTCCGCCGCGCTGCTCGGGCCGGTTGCGGCGCCGTTCATCCGCACGGCCGGTGCGGCCGAGTCAGCGATCAGGATCGGTGTGGTCAATTCCATGAGCGGCGGCCTGGCCGCCTATGCCCAGGAAGGCCAGCCGGCCTTCGAATACATCATCAAGAAGATCAACGCCGAAGGCGGCATCAAGAGCAAGGGCGGCGCGAAGATCGAGCTGGTGATGGCCGACGACACCAGCCAGCCGGCGCGTACCGCGGCCGAGGCGCGCCGGCTGATCACCGAAGAAAAGATCCAGCTGCTCACCGGTACCATCCTCAGCGCGCAGATGCTGGCGCTCACGCCCGTCATCGACGAGGCCAAAATGCCGACGCTGTCGGTCTGGGCCGGCGGGGCCCAGTCGAACTACATGTTTACCCTGGGCTATCCCTATGACCGCGGCTACGCGCAATCGATGCATGACTTCGTCATCTCGCTGCGCGACGACAGCAAGTTTCCCATCAAAACCGCGGTGATGGGCTATTCGAACTACGAGGCCGGCCAGCAGTCCAACAAGTTCCTGGTGGAGAAGCTGAAGAAGAGCGGCATCGAGATCATCGGCGAGGCCGCGCTCGACATCCGCGCCCAGGACCAGACTGCGGCGATGATCCGCATCCGCTCGCTGAAGCCCGACGTGGTCGTCGGCCTGGTCACGCCGCGCGACGGCATCCTGCTGCACCAGGCGCGCTACAACCTCAACTATCACGGCAGCATCTTCTGCGGCGGCACCGGTGGCTATTCGGACCTGTCGCTGTGGAAGGATCTCGGCCCCGAAATCGGCAAGGCGGTACTGACCCGCAACCTGTTCGGCATGACCGGCTTCAGCGAGGGTGCCAAGATCCCGTCGATGCAGGCCATCGTCAAGGAATTGCGCGATGTCGCCAAGCTTGAGAAGATCGGCCAGGGCGCCATCCAATATGCCCAGGCCGCACGGGTTCTGCAGCAGGCGCTGGAGAATGCCAAATCGCTGCAGCCCGACGATCTGCTGTCGGCCCTGAAGAACGTCAATATCCCCTACGGCGATCCCAACCTCTACGTTTCCAAGCCCCGGGGATTGCAATTCGCCGAGGATCGCTTGCTCAAGGACGGTTCGGCGATGTTCATCCAGTGGACGCCCGAGCAGCAGCAGGAGGTCGTATTTCCCAAGGAATTCGCCCAGGTGCCGCCGCGGCCCAAATCCTAGAAACGGCTTGAGATCCCGCAGTGGCATTTCTTGAAGTCGCCAACGTCACCAAGAGGTTCGGCGGACTGGTCGCGGTCAACGCGATCAGCTTCTCGGTTGAGAAGGGCGAGATTGTCGGCATCATCGGCCCCAACGGCGCCGGCAAGACCACGCTGTTCGGCGTCATCTCCGGCTTCACCGCGCCTAGCGGCGGCGACGTGCAGTTCGACGGCGCCAGCATCACCGGCGTGTCGCCCGACCGGCTGGTGCGCCGCGGGCTGATGCGCAGTTTCCAGATCGTGCAGAGCTTTGCCGACATGACCACGCTGGACGTGGTGACGACCGCTGCGCTGACGCGGCGGCCGATGCGCGAAGCCATCGACTATGCGGCGCAGGCGCTGCTCCGCGTCGGCCTCGGCGGCAAGGAACTGATGACGCCGCTGACCCTGTCGCTGCAGGACAAGAAGCTGCTCGAGCTGGCGAAGTGCATCGCCACCGATCCGCGCTGCATCCTGCTCGACGAGGTGATGGCCGGGCTGACCATGGCCGAGACGGCAGCGCCGATCGCCATCATTGAGGAATTGAACAGGCAGGGCGTCACCATCGTGATGGTCGAGCATGTGATGCCGGTGATCATGCGGCTGGCGCGGCGCATGGTGGTGATCAATTTCGGCGAGAAGATCGCCGAAGGCACACCGGACGAGATCATCAAGGATCAGCGCGTGATCGATGCCTATTTCGGGGATCACATCGATGCTTGAGATCGATCACCTGGTTGCAGGCTATGGCGGCGTCGCGGTGCTGCACGATATCTCCGCCACGATCGGGGCCGGCGAGATCGTCGGCCTGCTCGGCGCCAACAATGCCGGCAAGACCACGCTGATCAACGCGCTGTCCGGCATGGTCAAGCCGATGTCCGGCCGCATCCGCTTCCAGGGCGAGGATATTTCGCAGATGACGCCGCAGGCCCGCGTCGAGGCCGGCATCGTCCAGGTGCCGGAAGGCCGGCTGGTGTTCCCCGACATGAGCATCCGCGAAAATCTGCTGCTCGGCGGCATCAATGCCCGCGCGCGAAAAAGCCGGCCGCAGCAGATGGACAAGGTGCTCGGCCTGTTTCCGCGGCTCAAGGAGCGGCTGGCGCAGAACGCCGGCTCGCTGTCCGGCGGCGAGCAGCAGATGCTGGCGATCGGGCGCGGGCTGATGGCCGAAGCCAGGGTGCTGATGCTCGACGAGCCCTCGCTCGGCCTGTCGCCGCTGTTCGTGCAGTACATCTTCGAGATCATCGACAGATTGCACGCCGAAGGCCTGACCATCCTGCTGGTCGAGCAGAACCTGAACCTGACATTGCGCCATGCCAGGCGCTGCTATGTGCTGGAGCGCGGACAGGTGGCGGTCGAGGGCGAGGCCGACCTCGTCCGCAACGACCCGCGCACCCGCAGCGCCTATCTGGGACTGTGATCGGAGAGTGATGTGACTGAACTCTACCAGGCGCTGGCGCAGGGCCTTCTGATCGGCAGCACCTACGGTCTGCTGGCGCTCGGCATGGGCCTCGTCTATGGCGTGTCGGGCGTGGTCAACTTTTCCCACGGCGACTTCATCTCGCTCGGCATGTTCATGTGCCTGGCGCTGTATTCCGCCTTCTCGCTCGATCCCTACGTCTCGGTGATCATCACCGTACCCGTGATGACCGCGATCGGTGCCCTGGTCTATCTGTATCTGATCCGGCCGATGGTCGGGCACCAGTTCCTGATGGTGGTGCAGCTGACATTGGGACTCAGCCTGGTGCTGCAGAACGGCATCCTGATGGTATTCGGCGGCCAGCCGGCGCGCACGCCGTCGATGGTCGAATCCAAGCTGTTCATCCTTGGCGACGTGGTGCTGCGGGTGCCGCACATCATCGCCTTCGCGATTTCCTTCGTGCTGGCCATCGGCCTCTACATCATGCTGCGCTCCACCGATTTCGGCCGCTCCATTCGCGCCGTGCACCAGAACGCCCATGCGGCGGCGCTGATGGGCATCGATGTCGGCCGCGTCCAGGTGCTGACCTTCGCGCTCGGCATCGGCATTCTCGCATTGGCCGCGGCATTGCTGCTGCCGGGGACGCCGATCCAGCCGACGCAGGGGCTGCGCTACACCGTCATCACGCTGCTGGTCGTGGTGCTCGGCGGCATGACCAATTTCGTCGGCATCATGCTGGGCGGGCTGATCATCGGCATCGCCGAGGCCTTCGGCACCATCTACCTGGACGGCCCGCTGGGACTGCTGATGCCCTACATCATCTTCGTCGCGATCATGCTGTTCCGGCCGCAGGGCCTGACCTGGAGGTCGCAGCGATGAGAGAGGAATTCTACAACACGCTGAGGTCGCCGGTCTGGTGGGGCGTGCTGGCGCTCGCCGCAATGGTGCCATTCGTGCTGCCGAGCTACTACGTCCACATCCTGACGCTGTCGCTGGTCTATGTGGCGCTGGCCTCGTCCTGGAACATCGTCGGCGGCATGGCCGGGCAGATCTCGCTGGCGCACAGCCTGTTCATCGGCACCGGCGCCATGCTGTCGACCGCGCTGCTGCTCAAGCTCGGCGTCAACATGTGGCTCGGCCTGCTGATTTCGGCGGCGATTTCCGGCGCGCTCGGCGCGCTGATCGCCTGGATCGATTTCCGCTTCCAGCTCGGGCACCTGTCCTTCGTGCTGATCACTTTGGCCTTCGCGGAGATGGGCAGCATCGTGGTCGAAGGCTCGGAGTTCCTCGGCGGCGCGTCCGGCTTGTTGTTGCCCAAGGACACCGGCAATTTCCTCGCCTTCCAGTTCGGCGGCGGCTCCGGCGCGTTCTGGATGATGCTGGCGCTGGCGGCGATCTGCGTGCTGGTCAGCGTCGCCATCCTCAATGCGCCGCTGGGCTATTATCTCCGCACCATCCGCGACAACGAGAAGGCGGCGCAGGCGATCGGCGTCGACATACTCCGCTACAAGATCACGGCCATGGTGATTTCCGCCGTGCTGGCCTCGGTGGTCGGCACCGCCTATGCGCGCTACCTCACCTTCGCCGATCCCTATCTGCTGGTGTCGCCGGTGATCACCATCGAGATCGTGCTGTTCGCCACGGTCGGCGGCCTCGGCCGGGCCTATGGTCCTGCGCTGGGCGCGCTGCTGCTGGTGCCGCTCGGCGAGGTGCTGCGCGGCAAGCTCGGCAGCACCCTGCCCGGCCTGCATTATTTCATCTACGGCATCGTGGTGATCGCGGTCATCCTGATCACGCCGCGCGGGCTGCTGCCGTTGTTCGAGAGGCTGTGGGCGCGGGTCAGACCGGCAACTAGAATTTCTTGACGATCATCAGGCACAGCAGGATCGTCGCGCACGACGCCATCACCGCTGCCATGTTCAGCAGGTTGCGTGCGGCCACGATGACCGTCGAGGTCGGATAGACCGCGGCCGTTGCATTGGCCTTCTTGCGCGGTGCCGATCGTTTCTTGTTCGCCATGCTGGTTCCCGAATGGAGGGTCAGGCTGCCGTGCAACCTGACCCTGACGCCGTCCCTGCCGGGGTTTGTCCCCGATCATGGCCAGACCATCGCATGAACGGGCGCTGAATTGCTTAATCGATGTGGTGAATCAATCCTGACCGGAATCGATGGTTTATGAAATTTATCCGCCCGCGAAGGCGCCTCACACGAAGCGGCGCACATTGACCTCTTCGAGATCGAGTTCACGCTCGATGGCATGCAGGACATCGTCGTGGATCTCGCCGCTGCGGTGCAGTCGCAGCAACTCGGCGCGGCCGGCGGCATTGGCGGCGAGCACGGCGTTGTAGTGCTCGATGCGATGCGCCGCGAGGGCATCCTTCTCTTCGCTGAACCGCGTCGCGGCGCGGACGCGGTAGGAATATTGTTCGAACAGCCGCGGATGGCGATGGCTACCGTCAGGATTGAGCGATTGCGCCTCCACCGCGGCAAGCTGTGCGGTGGCGACACGGGCGCGGGCCTGCTCCTCGGTCAGCGACGAAGGGCGCTGCGCCGTGAAGTCGCCGCGCAACACCAGCCGCACCAGCGGCGCCAGCGTGGTGCCCTGCACCAGCACGGTCACCAGGATCACCGCGAAGGTCACCGCAAGGATGAAATCGCGGCCCGGAAAGCCTTCCGGCAGCGATAGCGCGACCGCGAGGCTGACCACCCCGCGCAGTCCGGCCCAGCTCATGATGAACGGCACCGCCAGCGCCGGATAGGGATCGCGGTGACGCAGCGAGGGCGACATCAGCCGCGGCAGATAGGTGGTAGGAAAGATCCAGACGAAGCGCGCCACGATCACTGCGGCGACGATCGCCGCGGTGGCCGGCAGCAGGCTCATCAGGGTGTCGCCGTTGTCGCTCAGCCGAGTCAGCACGCCCCTGAGCGACAGGCCGATCAGGATGAACACCAGCGATTCCAGCACGAATACCATCACGCCCCACACCGAGAGCGCCCGCGTGCGCGTGGCGGCGTCGATGATCTCGTGCTGCTTCCAGCCGAGGATAATGCCGCAGGTGACGGTCGAGAGCACGCCTGAAACGCCGAGCTTTTCCGCCGCGATGTAGGAGATCCAGGCGTTGAGAAAGGTCCAGATGATGATCAGGTCGGTGTCGCGCAGCCGCTTCACGGCGAAGATGCTGATGACCGCGCAAGCGATGCCGGCGGCGATGCCGCCCGCGGCCAGCCAGACGAAATTCAGGCTGGCTTCTCCGATGCTGAAGCTGCCGGTCAGCGCCGCCGCGACCGCGAAGCGAAACAGCACCAGGCCGGACGCATCGTTGACCAGACTCTCACCCTCCAGCAGCACGATCACGCGCGGCGGCAGCGGCAGTTTCGACAGCACCGCCTTGGCGGCCACGGAATCCGGCGGCGACACGATCGCGCCAAGCGCGAAACACGCCGCCCATGGCAGCGACGGCATCACCAGATGGGTCACCACGCCGACCACCAGCGTGGTGAAGAATACCGCGCCGACCGCGAGCTGCAGGATGATGCGGATGTCGGCGCGAAAATCCCGCCACGAGGTGAACCAGGCGCTGGACATCAGCAGCGGCGGCAGGAACAGCACCAGCACCAGGTCGGGATCGAGTTCGATATCCGGCGTGCCCGGGATCAGCGCGAAGCCGATGCCTCCCAGAATCAGCGCCGCCGCGCGCGGCAGGTTGAGGCGCCGGGCCACCAGGTCGAGCAACACGATGACGGCCATCAGCAGCAGGATCAGTTCGAAGCGCGAGACGGCGGTCATGATGGCCTGTGGTGTTGCGAGAGAAAACGAATGGATGTTTCTCGCAAATGCCGGGCGGGCTGTACAGGCGTCTTGGCGTTCCCCGGATGCTGCGCAACGCGGCCCCCTTCCGGGCGTGGTGCGCTGCTGATCCGGGGTCTCGGTGTCTTGCTAGTAAGCTGGATCCCGGATCTGCGGCGCAGCGTTGTCGGCGATGCTCTGCATCGCCTGCGCTGCGCCGCGTCCGGGACACCAGCCTGCTACTCCGCGCTGCTGACCAGCCGCAGCGGCGCGGTGTGTTCCGTCAGGCTGCGATACACCGCCAGGTAATCCAGCGCCATTCGCCGTGCCGTAAAGCGCGCCTCGAACTGCCTGCGGATCGCACCGCGGTCCATTCCCGGCAGTCGCCTCACCGCCGCCACCGCGCTGGTCTCATCTTCAACGATGAAGCCGGTCAGTGCCTCGTCGACGATCTCCGGTACCGAGCCGCGGTTATAGGCAATGACCGGTGTGCCGCAGGCCATGGATTCGATCATCACCAGTCCGAACGGCTCGGGCCAGTCTATCGGCAGCAGCAGGCCGAGCGCACCCGAGAGGAACTGCGGCTTCTCGTGGTCGCCGATCTCGCCGATATATTCCACCAGCGGGTGATCCATCAGCGGACGAATCACCTCGTCGTAATAGTCCTGATCGGCGCGGTCGATCTTGGCGGCGATCTTCAGCGGCATGTTGGCGCGAATCGCGATCTTGATGGCGCGGTCGACACCCTTTTCCGGTGCGATGCGCCCGAGCACCGCGAGATAGCTCGGCGTCACCGGCTGCGGCGTCAACAGCTTTTCCGGCAGGCCGTGATGGATGGTGCGCACGAAATTCGCCTGCGGCACTGGGCGCCGCTGCGCGTTGGAGATGGAAACGACCGGGGCCTTGGAGAAGGTGGTGAACACCGGCTGGTGTTCGGGCAGGTCGAGCCGGCCATGCAGCGTGGTCAGGAACGGGGTGGGCTGGCGGGCGAACAGGGAGAAGGGATAGTAGTCGAGATGAAAGTGCAGGAAGTCGAACTCGTCGTCATCGGATTTCTGTCGGACCCTTTCCAGCATCTCCATGTGGAGCGCGTTGGGGTCGCGGACCGAGCCGTCGAGCCGCAGCGCCTTCGGCCATCCGGCGTCGAGCTTTGCCGAGGTCCGGGAATCGCCGCTGGCGAACAGCGTGACATCGTTTCCGAGTGCCACCAGTTCCTCGGTCAACCAGTGAACGACACGTTCGGTGCCGCCGTAAAGCTTGGGCGGTACGGCTTCCGTCAGCGGAGCAACCTGCGCAATGCGCATCTCAACTTCTCCTGTTGTTGTCGCGGATTAGAATTCCCTCACGGTTAGCGGCACCGGCATGCCGGATCGGGAACGTTTTCGCAGGTGCGAAGTTCCTCACTGCAAGCGTACTTCCTCCACACTGTGGTCTTGCTGATGCCACCTCATCGAACCAGAGTTTCCGCATCTCTTGTGCTGCAAGAATGTTGCGCGGAGATGGCGACATCGTGGGGAATAGTGATCAGTAATGCTCAGTATCGATGCACCGAGCGGCGCGACCTTTCCTGAAGATTCTCTTTATCCTCCAACGGGTTTGCAGGTCACATGGACGGTCTTTCCGGATATTCGCATCGCCCCTTCGCATTCGTGTTGCGCTATCTGAAGCAGCGGCCTGCATCGCATCTCATCATCCTGCTTTCAGTGGTCGCAGCGGTCGCCTGTTCGGTAGGCACGCAATACGGCGTCAAGTATCTGGTCGACGGGCTTTCCGCGGGGCCATCCCAGGGCGGCGACGTATGGCTGGCATTCGCCTTTCTCGTATCTCTGATCGCCGCGGACAATTTTCTGTGGCGGATCGCCAGCTGGACCGCGAGCTTTACCTTTGTCGGCGTCACCGGCGACCTGCGCCGCGATATCTTTCGCCATCTGACCGGTCACTCGCCGAATTACTTCTCCGACCGGCTGCCGGGCATGCTGACCAGCCGCATTACGGCCACCTCCAATGCGGTGTTCACCGTCGAGAACATGTTCGTCTGGAACGTGCTGCCGCCATGCATTGCGACCTTCGCAGCGATCACGCTGATCGGAACCGTCAGCCTGCCGATGGCCGCGGGCCTCACCGTGGTTGCCGGCATCGTGGTGGCGGTCATGTTCAGGATGGCCGCCGCCGGCAAGCCGCTGCATGACGATTTCGCCGACAAGGCCGCCGCGGTCGATGGCGAAATGGTGGATGTCATCAACAACATGCCGCTGGTCCGTGCGTTCTGCGGGCTGGGTTATGAGCATGACCGCTTCGACGCCACGGTTGACCGCGAACTCGACGCGCGTGGCCGCAGCCTGCGCTACCTCGAGAAGCTGCGCCTGACCCATGCAACGGTCACAGTGGTGCTGACCATCGGACTGCTCGGCTGGGCGATCCGGCTGTGGCAGAGCGGCGGCGCCAGCACCGGCGACGTGGTTCTGGTGTGTACCCTTGGCCTCTCTATATTGAGTGCGACGCGGGATCTCGCCGTGGCGCTTGTCGACGTCACCCAGCACGTGGCAAGGCTCACCGAGGCGATCGCCACGTTGCTGGTGCCGCACGATCTCAGCGATCACCCCGAGGCAGAACCGCTGGTGCGCAGCGGCGCGGCAATCGCCTTCAACAACATTTCCTTCAAGTATCCGGGCGGCCTGCAGGTGTTCGATCGTTTCACCCTGCGTCTGCACGCCGGACAGCGCGTCGGCCTGGTCGGCCAGTCCGGCGGCGGCAAGTCCAGCCTGTTCGTGCTGTTGCAGCGATTCTACGACGTGGAGAAGGGCAGCATCACCATCGATGGTCAGGACATCTCGCGGGTGACCCAGCAGAGCCTGCGTGAGGCCATCTCCGTGGTGCCGCAGGACATCTCGCTGTTCCATCGCTCGATCATGGAAAACATCCGCTACGGGCGACCCAGCGCTACTGACGACGAGGTGCTGCGCGCGGCGATCGCGGCGCGCTGCGATTTCGTCGAGACCATGCCGGAAGGCCTGCACACCATGGTCGGCGACCGCGGCATCAAGCTGTCCGGCGGCCAGCGCCAGCGCATCGCCATCGCCCGCGCCTTCCTGAAGGATTCACCGATCCTGCTGCTCGACGAGGCCACCGCGGCGCTCGACAGCGAGTCTGAGGAGGCGATCCGCGAGGCATTGTCCCGCCTGATGCGCGGCCGCACCGTGATCGCCATTGCGCATCGCCTTGCGACGTTGCGCAATTTCGACCGCGTGGTGATGTTGCAGGGCGGCAAGATCATCGAGGACGGCAAGCCGGACAGCCTGATGCAAGGCACCGGTCCGTATCGCGAACTCGTGACTCAGGAAATGAGCCGCCTGGCGCAGCACGCCGCCTGAGCAGCTTACAATTGCGGACCGGATCGCCTCGCGATTCGGTTCCTTCCCGGAACCCGCCGAGGTCTTCCATGCCTATCGAAGCCGCAGCCAAAATCAGCGCCATCCCAGTCGAACCGGTCTCGGAATCGCCCTTCTACATTCCGATGACCGGCCCCGCCGCGCGGCCGCGACGTGCTTTGAAACACGATGATACCTTCGTCGTGCTCGACAGCCATGGCGACATCGGCGCCTCCGCCGGTGGACCTGACGGGCTGTTCAACGCTGACACGCGCTATCTGGCGCGGCTGGAACTGACGCTCGACGGGCTGCAGCCGCTGCTGCTCGGTTCCAACCTGCGCGACGACAATTCGGCGCTGACCGTCGATCTGACCAATCCGGACATCTACAGCAGCGGCCGCCTCGTGCTGCAGAAAGACATGCTGCACATCGTGCGCACCTTCTTTCTGTGGCGCGGCACCGCCTATCAGCGCATCGGCCTGCAGAATCACGGCGAGCATGCGGCCAGCTTCGATCTGACGCTCGCCTTCGACAATGATTTCGCTGATCTGTTCGAGGTGCGCGGCTCGCAGCGTCCGCGCCGCGGCGTCGCCACCAGCCGGCTGCTCGGTCCCAGCGACGTCGCGCTGGAATATACCGGGCTCGACGACACGCCACGCAGCACCATGGTGCATTTCGACCCCCGGCCGACCCGGCTGTCGCCCAATCTGGCGACCTATCATTTCGAACTTGCGCCGCAGCAGGTGACCTCGCTGTTCGTCGCGGCGTCGTGCAACGCCAGGCCCGGCCACCAGCCGGCACCGTTTTTCCGCGGCCTGCTGGCGCATCGCCGCGAGATGCGCCAGCTGACCAGGGGCGCCACGTCGATTGAGACGTCCAACAACATCTTCAACGAGGTGCTGTGCCGGGCGACCGCCGACCTCAACATGCTGATGACCGAGACCCCTGAGGGTCGCTATCCCTACGCCGGCATTCCCTGGTATTCGACCACGTTCGGCCGCGATGGCCTGATCACCGCGCTGCAGATGCTGTGGGTCGATCCGCGCGTCGCCCGCGGCGTGCTGAAGCGCCTCGCCGCGTTCCAGGCGAAGAGCGTCGACCCGCTCAACGATGCCGAGCCGGGCAAGATCCTGCATGAAATGCGCGGCGGCGAGATGGCCGCGCTGCGCGAGGTGCCGTTCGCGCAGTATTACGGCAGCGTGGACTCCACGCCGTTGTTCGTGATGCTGGCCGGCCTCTATGTCGAACGCACCGGCGACGACGACACGTTGCGCGAATTGTGGCCGGCGATCGAGGCGGCGTTACGCTGGATCGACGGCCCCGGCGATCCCGACGGCGACGGCTTTGTCGAATACCAGCGCGCCACCGAGCAGGGCTTGCAGAACCAGGGCTGGAAGGATTCCTACGACGCGATCTTCCATGCCGACGGCAAGCTCGCCGAGGGCAATATCGCGCTCGCTGAAGTGCAAGGCTATGTGTTTTCCGCCAAGCAGCTGGCCGCGAAGCTGGCGTTGCGGATGGGCCTGGCCGACCGTGCCCGCGAACTGATGGCCCAGGCTGAAACGCTGCGACAGAAATTCGAGGACGCGTTCTGGTGCGAGGAACTCGGCACCTATGCGCTGGCGCTGGACGGCGAGAAGATGCCCTGCGAGGTGCGGACCTCCAATGCCGGCCAGGTGCTTTTCACCGGAATCGCCAGCGAGGACCGTGCGCGCATGGTTGCCGCCGACCTGATGCGTCCGCACTTCTTCACCGGCTGGGGTATCCGCACCGTCGCGCGCGGCGAGGCGCGCTACAATCCGATGTCCTATCATGACGGCTCGATCTGGCCGCACGACAATGCGCTGATCGCCCTCGGCCTCGCCCGCTACGGGCTGAAGCATTCGGTGGAGGCCGTGTTCAAGGGTCTGTTCGACACCGCGGCCTATATGGACCTGCGGCGGCTGCCGGAACTGTTCTGCGGCTTCCAGCGCGAAAAGCGCCGCGGGCCGACGCTGTATCCGGTGGCCTGCGCGCCGCAGGCCTGGGCCAGCGCGACGCCGTTCACGCTGCTCGAAGCCGCGCTCGGCATCGAGTTCGACGCTGCGCGCGGCGAAATCCGGCTGCGCAACCCGCGGCTGCCGTCATTCCTGACGGAAGTGATCCTGCGCGACCTGACGCTGAATCAGTCCAGCGTCGACCTGCGGCTGCGTCGTCACAACGACGATGTCTCGCTCGAAGTGCTGCGCACCCGTGGCCGCATTCAGGTCTCGATCGTGCTGTCGCGCTGAAATATCTGCGCGCCAGTCGCGCAGCCAAACATTGCCGGAGGCTGTATGCGTCAAACAGGTTGGAAAATTGTATTGGTGGTTGCCGGCGTTGGGCTTTCGACGGGTCTGGCATGGCCGGCCAATGACACAACTACGCCGCAGGCTGCCCCGACTTCGCCGCAGGTGATTTCAGGCCCGACTCAGGACAAGAAGCCCGCCGAGGCTGCAACCCCACCCTTGGTAACCGTGATCGACGCCGTCGATGCGCGAGGCATTCTCGGTCGCGATGTACGCAGCCCGACCGGCGAGAACATGGGGCGCATTGCCGATGTCATTGTCGATCGCGCCGGCCAGACCCGCGCCGCAGTCATCGACTTCGGCGGCTTTCTCGGTGTCGGCAGCCGCAAGATCGTGGTCGACTGGAGCGCGCTGCACTTCTGGAACGTCGCCAACAAGAGCGAGAGCATCAGCCTCGAGCTGACCCGCGAGCAGGTCCGCGCCGCGCCGGAATACAAGGATGACCAGCCGATCGTGGCGCTCGGGGCGTCCGGCAAGCTGGAGCCGCTGCGCTTTCCGCCATTGAACGGACAGGAGAAGTAAACTGTCCGCGCATGCACCCATCCTTGCCAATGACGACGCTCGGCGCGATGACCACGCGCTGCCGGACATTGGCTCGCATGCGCCTGGCATCGCGCCGGATCTCGGTGGCGAACCGCCGCCGGAGGCCGTACCCTCGCGGCAGAGCCTGCGCGGCCTCGACTGGTTCATCTTCTTCCTCGCCGACGTTCAGACTGGATTCGGCCCGTTCGTCGCGGTCTATCTCACCACGCAGAAATGGACCCAGGTTGAGATCGGCCTCGTGTTGTCGATCGGCGGAATTGTCGCGCTGATCGGACAAATGCCCGGCGGCGCCATCGTCGACGCCGCCAGATCGGAAAAGCTTGTGGCCGGGCTCGCGGTGGCGACGATCGGCTGCTGCGCGCTCGGTTATGCCGCGATGCCGATCCTGCCAGTGGTGATGACCGCGGCAACGCTGCATGCCATGGCCAGCTGTGTGCTCGGGCCTTCCATCGCCGCGATCAGCCTTGGCCTGGTCGGGCCGCTCAGGATCGGCGAACGGCTCGGTCGCAACGCGCGCTACGCCTCGCTGGGCAATGGCGTTGCCGCCGCCGTGATGGGCACCTGCGGGTATTTTCTGTCGAGCCGTTCGGTGTTCGTGGTGACGTTCCTGCTGGCGATACCCACATTGCTGGCGCTGTCGCGGATCCGCGCCCGCGAGATCGATGCCGCGCAAGCCCACGGCGCGACGCCGCTGGAAAATACGGAGCGCAGATCGATACGCGTCGTCGATCTGCTGCGCCAGCGCCCGCTGCTGATCTTTGCCGCCGCGGTGCTGCTGCTGCAGCTTGCCAATGCGGCGATGCTGCCGCTGATGGCTGGCGTGGTGACGACCCGCTCCGCCGACTGGGCGCCGGTGCTGATCGCCTTCTGCATCGTGGTGCCGCAGGCCATCGTCGCGCTGACCTCACCCTCGGTGGGACGCCGCGCGCAGCAATGGGGGCGCCGGCCGCTGCTGTTGCTCGGTTTCGCGGCGCTGGCCATTCGCGGCCTGCTGTTCGCCATCGTGAAGGACCCCTATTTGCTGGTCGCCGTGCAGGTGTTCGACGGCATCACCGCCGCGGTGTTCAGCGTGATGATCCCGCTGATCGTCGCCGACGTCGCCTTCGGCAGCGGCCGCTTCAGCCTGGCACAAGGCATCGTCGGCACCGCAACCGGAATCGGTGCCTCGCTCAGCACGGTGCTGGGTGGATTCGTCGCCGACCGATTTGGCGCGCCTGTGGCTTTTGTCGGCCTCGCCGGCATCGCTGCGCTCGGACTGCTGATGATCTGGACCATCATGCCGGAAACAAGGCGGGAAGTTTCGTAACCTCTCCCCGCCCTTTGCGGGGAGAAGTCGACCGGCGCAGCCGGTCGGGTGAGGGGCATTGCACGCGGCTCAACGCTAACGCTGCATTCGAGGATCGCAGGAGGCCCCTCACCCGACTCGAATGACCTTCGGTCCTTCGAGCCACCCTCTCCCCGCAAGCGCGGGGCGAGGGAAGAAGCGCGGCGCTGACACTACGCCGCGACGTTCTCGCCGAGATAGTTGATCGCGGCCTCGGTTCCGCCCTTGCCATGCGGGATGCCGAGCGCCTGCAACCCCATCTCGATGACCCCCAGCGTGCCCAGGATCATCGGCGCATTGACGTGGCCCATATGGGCGATGCGGAACGCCTTGCCGGAGAGGTCGCCGATGCCGACGCCGAGAATGACGCCGCACATGTTCTTGCAATAGGCCAGCAGCGGCGCGGGATCCTGCATCGTCACCGTCGTCACCGTATTGGAGCGCTCGTTGGGCTCCTCGATGTTGAAGTTCACCACCTGTCCCTCCGACCACACGGCGACCGCGCGGCGCACCGCTTCGGCGAGCAGGCTGTGGCGCCGGAATACGTTCTCCAGCTTCTCGTCGAACAGCATGTCGATGGCCTGGCGTTGCGCGAACAGCAGGTGCACCGGCGCGGTGCCGGAATATTTGTTGTAGTGCTCCGGCCCCTCGCGCTCGGTCCAGTCCCAATAGGGCGTGCGCAGGCCGGCGGTCTTGTGAACGGCGCGGGCGCGGTCGTTGGCGGCGACGAAGCCGAGGCCGGGAGGCGCCATCAGGCCCTTCTGCGAGCCGGACATGGCGACGTCGATGCCCCATGCGTCCATCTCGAACGGCATGCAGCCGAGCGAAGCGACGGCATCCACCATGAACAGCGCCGGATGGCCGGCGGCCTTGATCGCGCGGCCGATGGCTTCGATGTCGTTGTAGGCGCCCGACGCGGTATCGACCTGCACCGCCAGCACCGCCTTGATCTCGTGCCTGGTATCTGCGCGCAGCCGCGCTTCCACTTCGGCGGGGCGGATGGCGCGGCGCCAGTCTCCCTTAAGACCTTCGACATCGACGCCCATCGCCCGCGCGGCCTGGCCCCAGCCGACCGCGAAGCGGCCGCTCTCCAGCACCAGGATCTTGTCGCCGCGCGACAGCACGTTGGTCAGGGTCGCTTCCCACGCGCCATGGCCGTTGGCGATGTAGATGTAGGTGTGGCCCTTGGTCGCGAACAGCGTGCCGAGATCGCGCAGGATGCTCGCAGTCATCTGCACCATGGTGTCGGAATAGATGTCGAGGGCCGGGCGATGCATGGCGCGCAGCACTTCGTCGGGCATGGTGGTGGGGCCGGGGATGGCCAGAAACTCACGCCCCGCTCGAACGACCATTTCATATTCCTTGCTGGCAACGGATGATTGGAGGGCGATGGTGGCATGGCGCAGCGGGGAATCAAAGCGCGCGCGCTGCATGCGATGGATGCAACGGCGGCAGGCGAATTTCAAGGCGGCGAGGCGTCATTTCCAAGCGCAGTGCCGATGGCGCGCCAGATGGCGTCCTTGATTTCGGTCGCCGGCGGACTCGGGATCGTCACCGCGGGCCCCTCGCGCTTCTGGCAGGCGACCACCAGGCGTGCGATCCAGACCTCGCCGTCAGTGAAATACGGATCGCCGCCGCCGTTGCGTCCGATCAGCGTCGGTCCGATGCCGGTCACCTGATATTTTGCGGTGACCATTCCGGCTTTCGCTAGGTCGGCCGTGAGCAACGTCCGCTCGGCATCGATGTCGGCGGCGATATGGTGCGTAATGGCGCCGGTGTAGGAGCTGATGCCGACGCTGCGATCGAAGGTGGCGTCGCCGAGCCACACCGGCCGGTCTTCCTGGCCGTGGTCGAGCACTTTCCAGAACCGCACGTGGTGGCGATGATCGGCGCTGCCGCCGACCGGCTTCTCGAAGGCGAGATCCTCGCGGCGGCCGAGATAGAAAAGCGGGCTCACCGGCGCGTCGCGATAGGGCCGGTCGAGCAGCACGCTGCCGACGATCTCGATGGACGATTTCAGCGTCACGGGATCGGCAGGATACCAGCCCGCTTCATGCATCGCGCACAGCACGTCCGTGCGGTCGCCGATCAACCCGACATTGATCGGGTCGCCGGCAATGCCCTGTGCGGTCATGGTGACCATCGGCAAACCGGCCAGCCGCTGCTGGTGCTCGTAATGGGTCCAGAATGTCGGCAGCAGAAAGTAGGCGACGAGGCCATAGATCGCGAGCAGGAACACGGTGAGGCGCGCGGTCTGGTGCAGTCGTCCGCGACGGGGCCTCGGCGTCGGCGCGTCGGGTCGATTGTCAGCCAATGCGTGATGCCCTCGAAATCATCGATCGATGATGGGAGAGTAACACGTCACGCTGCGCGCCGCTCACCTCGCCCCGCCCGGCGGCGACATGCTTCCCGCGACGCGGGAAAGCACGGTCGCCGCTGCGTCGGTTCAGCGTCGCGTCTCGCGGCAGCCGGCGGCCTGGGCCTCTTCCACCGAGCAGAACCAGCGGGTGCCCTTGCTGATCTTCATGCTGATCTTGGCGTACCAGCGGCTCGACGGCGTGTGATAGATGCAGACGCCGGAGCGGTTGACGTTGCCCTTGATGGTGCAGGTCGGCGACGGCGCCACCGAGCCGGACGCCGAAGCCAGCAGGATGGCCAGCGCATTCTCGGGCGGCTTGATCGATCCGAGGATCGTGGTCTTCTTGTTGCGGACGCGCCAGTCCCACGGCGCGATGAAAGCGCCTTCCCACAGTCCGGTCTTGGCGTCCCGCGCGATTTTCTGGTCCGCATCGTAGTCGTGGGAGAACTGCACGAAGGACAGCGCCCAGCCGTTGGCCACCATCCATTTCTGGATATCCTCACCGTCGACCTCGCATTTGGCCACCGAGCGGCCGAAACGGTCGGTGCGCGTCACATGGCAGGTCCAGCTCTTGTCACCGACATGCTTCACCAGCGCGTCATGGGCCGCGACGCCGCAGGTCCAGCGTTCGCCGGTGGCATTGAGGCAGAGCTGGTCGTGCGACGGCGCGTCGATGCCGGCGAGGCGGATGCGGGTGCTGCCGATGGCGATCTGGTCGCCGTCGCGGATCTTCGGAACGCCGGTGACGTCCGCCGCCTGCGCCAGGGCAGGCAGGCCAAGCAGGCAAAGCGATATCAGAAATCGTTTAAACATCGGGAACCGACTCTGCGGAAGGGCTGCACAAGGCTGTGACGTTCAATTGTGCGGGGATTGCGGCACGCAAGCCAGCGCGGCGAACCGCTGATGGCATCAACTTAGCGCGATGACTGCCTGTTGGCGCGGTCCTGCAGCATCGACCGCCGCGCCAGCGCCAGCCCCATCAGCACGAAGGCCGAGGTCACCTCCGGCCCGCCCACCAGAATCCGGGTCGGCGTCTTCATCTTATTCCATTCATAGGCCCTGAATGGACCCTTTCGGCCGCCTTCGCCCAGATGCGCGACAATGCAATGCAGCGCCGGTGTGAAGCTGTTCGCCTCGGCGCCGAGGTGGCCGAGCGCGATCAGCGCCAGCGCGGCGTCGAACACGTTCATCTCGGCTACGATCATCTGGTCCTGAACGTAGGCCAGCACGCGGGTGCGGATGAAGGCGAAGCTGCCGTCGGGATCGATCGCCTGCCGGGCGGCCAGCGGCAGCAGCAGGAACGCCGCATAGCAGCGGCCGAAATAGGCGCAGTACAGTTCCGGCAGGTAGTAGATGTGCGAGCGTGGATCGGCGAAGGCGCCGGACGCCACCAGCCGATGCTGGAAGCCGATGATCCTCTGCACGGTCTGCAGTCGCTGCGGCGTTTCCAGGATCTTCCAGCGCGCGCAGTTGCGGAAGCTGACCTCGAGAATGTCGAGGTTCAGCGTTGGATCCAGATCGTTGCCGAACGGCTGCTCGCCCTTGAGGTTGTCGATCCAGGTGACCACGCCGCCGTCGTAGTCGATATGATCGTTGAGCGGTACGGTGACCAGCGGTTCATTGGCGCCGTTGCCGATCTGATAGCCGGCGTAGAAATCCAGCAGCGGCTGGTCGAGCAGCGGGTCGGTCGAACCGGCCTGGGTCGCTGCGGAAAAAGAGCAGGCGGTGGTGTCGCAGTCGGGCACATAGACGTCGAAGCCGAGGCTGTGCTTGATCCCGGTGAAGAACTTGCTGAAGCGCGGATGCGGCGGCGGCGCCAGCGCGGTGATGACGCTGACCGTGCTGCCGTCATGGGACGGCACCTGCTCGCGGCTGGTGGTCAGACAGAACGCCACCATTTCGGAGATCGCATGGGTGGCAGCCTTCGCCTGATCGGTCGTGGCGAGGCCGGTCTCGCCAAAACTCAGCAGCGCCTCGGTGAAGAACGCATCGTAGTAGGCGGAGCGATGGCGGATCTGCACCGGCGCCCACATCGGCTCGGCGATTCCCTGCCACGGCGGATTGATCAGCCGGCTCGCCGGCGAGCGGGCGATGAAGATGCGCGCCAGGTTGAACAGCAGCGTCGAATTCTTGTAGCCGCGGGCATTGAGCCCGGTCAGCGCCATCAGGAATTCGCGGCCATGTACGTCGGGATCGCCGATCAGGTTGAAGGCGGCATAGGTCGGAATGAAGCCGTTGCTGCCGAACGAGCGCAACAGATGCGCGCCGCAGGTGCGGATCACATTGTCGATCGCGGCAAGATCGGGCGCTGCCGCCGATGCGCAGAGTTGCGGAGGCACGGGATGACGCAGCCTCACGCTGTCCAGCAACTCGGCCACTGGCCCACCGATCGCCGCCCAGTCCGGCGTCCTGTCATCGCGGGCGCTGATCAGCGCGTTCTGCACGGCGCGAAATCGGGCGGGATCGCGCAATTCCGGCAGTCCGGCCCGCCGCAGCAGCGGCCGCAGCACTGGATTGCCGAGGGCGGTCTTGTAGAATTTCACGATGTGGGGATCGCCGCCGTTGTGGTCGAGAAAGACGGGATCGCAGAGGTCGTAGAGCGAAGGGCCATCCTTCGACCCGGTGAGCGCCTGGCAAGCCGCACGGACGAAATGCTGGATACTCATCGGTCGGTTCCGTGCGGCTGAAGCATGCAAGCCATTGCAAAAATTACATAAATTGAACAAGAACACAAACGTCACGGAGTCATGGCGGCTGGCGCTCTGGGAGGGCGTGGTATTTTCATGCTGCCGTGGATTCGTCTGGCGCCGCAATTCGGAGACGGGCGAAGTGTCTGGATACCCGTGGCATGCCGGGACAGCTCGAGCAGAGCGGCCGGGTTGCCGAGAAAGGCGCGGCGGGTTAACAGTCTGTTTGCTGCGATGCCGCAAATTGAGCGCAATCGATGCCCATAAGTCCGGCACCCCCAAAAACCTAAATCGACGTTGGCGCGACCAAGAGGCGCGACCCCAACGCTGACAGGGATGGCTTGTTATGAATGTACGGCTGTTCGGCGTCACCCGCCGCTCCATCACCATCGCCGCCGCCATGGTCGGTCTGGTGTCGCTGGTGCTTGGTGCCAACGCCGCACTCAACAAACGGACCGTCGGTGCTGCGACCGCCACGGCATCGAGCACCATCAGCGACGTCGCCAGCAAAGCCTCGCGCCTCGCGCTGGTGATCGGCAACGGCCATTATCCCGACGCCAGCGCGCCGCTGACCCAGCCGATCAACGATGCCCGCGCGCTAACCACCGCCTTGCGCCACGACGGCTTCGACGTCGATGTGGTGGAAGACGCGACCCGAGACGATATGGCGCGCGCGGTGCAGCGCCTCAAGGCCAGGATCAAGCCGGACTCCACTGTGATGCTGTATTTCGGCGGCTACGGAGTCCAGGTCGGCCGCGAGAGCTACATGATCCCGGTCGATGCCGCGATCTGGAAAGAGGCCGACATCCGCCGCGACGGCGTCAGCGTCGAGGCCGTGCTCGACGTCATGAAGGAAAAGGGCGCCCACGCCAAGCTGGTGGTCATCGATGCATCGCGCCGCAATCCCTATGAGCGCCGCTTCCGCGGCTATTCGCGCGGCCTGGCGCCGATCAACGTCCCCGACAATGCGCTGATCCTGTCCTCGGCAACGCCCGGCAAGGTGGCCGACGACGCCAAGGGTGGCAACAGCCTGCTGGTCAGCGAACTGCTGAAGAACCTCAACTCCAAGGCATCCGGAGCCGAGGCAGTGTTCACCAAGACCCGCGTCGCCGTCACCCGCGCCTCCGACGGCGAGCAGATTCCGGCGATGTCGTCGTCGCTGGTGGAAGACATTCCGTTCGGCACCGGCCTCGTCAGCACCGCCGACAAGGCCGGCAGCTAGGCTTTACCTCAACCTCTCCCCCGCAAGTGCGGGGCGAGGTTAGCCTATTTCGGCTCCGCGCTGGCGGTGATCGGCCGCACCGGGTCGCCCTCGCGCAGCAGGGCGCCGGCGCGGGCCACCACGATATCGCCTTCGGCGAGACCCTCGCGGACCTCGACCCGACCGCCTGACATCAGCCCAACCTCGACCCGCCTTGTCTCGACGCGCTGCCGCCGGATCACCTGGACCACGGTGCCGGCGCTGCCGTACAGGATCGCCGTCAGCGGCACCGAGACGCCACAGCTTTCGCCGGTCTTGATCAGCGCGCGGGCGTAGGAATTGGCCATCAGCCGCCGCGTCGAGGTGATGGTGACGAACACCTGGCCAAGCTGGCTGTTGGGCTCCACCGTGGACGCCACCCGGCGCACCTTGCCGTCGAGTTCGCCAACGCCGATGACCTTGATCTTCGCGCTCTGGTCCGCCTTCAGCCTGGCGAGATCGCGGGTCGGCACCTGGCCGGCCAGTTCGAATTCGCTGCGCGGGATGATGCTGAACAGCGCCTCGCCCTTGCCCGATGCGACGGTGCCGGCGACCGCAGATGACGCGCTGACCAGACCGGCGACGGAGGCTTGCACAGCCACGGCGCCGCCGTCCGGCGCGGTCAGCCGCGCCAGGGTCTGGCCGGCGGTCACGGTCTCGCCGGCATCGACCAGCACCTCGGCCACCTTCAGCCCCGGCCGGTCCGGCCGGATCGCGATCTCCTCCTTGGGAATCAGGAAGCCCGCCACTTCCACGATGGCTGCGAAGCAGGATTTCTCCGCCTTCAGCACGGTGACTGCCGCGCCCTTCGGCGCCTCCTCGTCGGCGGCAAGACCTGGCTGCGCAGCGGCGCACAGGACAGCCGTAACGATCAGCGTCGCCAGCTTCGGAGACGAGCGAGGCGCGGGGAACGGGCTGATCGGCATGGCAATTCCGTTGGTCAATACAATCAATCAATGGCGCGGCATGGCCGCAGTCTGACTTTAGTGAAGCCAGACAGGCGAGCCAAGCGGCCAATCCCGCAAAGCATCACCATTTTGCAGAGTGCCTCGACGCACGAGGGGCGGATGAACCCAAGAGGCGAGTGATGCGACCACCGACCATGGCCGGTTTGCTCGGAGACGTTCTGCTCGCAATAGTTCGCGTCGTGATATGGCGCTGGCTCAGTGCGCTTGCGCTCAGCGCTCTCACCTGGCTCGATACGAAGATCCCTGGGTGCCGAATGAAGATGGTGGTCGGAGGCGCGTGCGGGCTCGCGGCCTTTTTTCTAGTTCCGATTTTTGCCGGGTTGTTGGGCTTTTGAAGACAATGAAATCCAGACCCATCATCGCATTGGCAATCGGCTGTAGCGACGTCGCGCCGCAGGCGACGCCGGGCGGCGTCCGCAGACATCGCTGAAATGGCTGGAAAGTGATGCGGCTTGTGACAGACTGGCCATATCAGGTCCGGCCCCTTATCTTGTGTGCCGTCAGCCGTCAGCCGTCAGCCGTCATTGACGTTCAGGCAAAGAGTGGACACCGGTTGCGACTGCATCCGGGGATCGAGCATGCGGGATATCTTGCAGTGAGCAGTCAGGCCGAATTCGCCGTCATCCTGAAGATGAACCCGATGTTCGCCGATCTCGGCGCCGAGGAACTGCAGCGCATTTCCGGGCTCTGCCACACCCAGCAGCTCAAGGCCGGCGAGATGCTGTTCCAGAAAGGCGACAGCGGCGATGCGCTGTACGGCGTACGTCGCGGCCGGATCCGCATCGAGACCGGCGCCTCGGACGGATCGCGGCTGACGCTGAACTTCCAGGGGCCCGGCGACATGTTCGGCGAGGTCGCCGTGCTCGATGGCCGCACCCGCACCGCCGACGCCACCGCCGCCGAGCCCACCGAACTGTTCGTGCTGCGACGGGAGGATTTTCTCGACCATCTGGAGCGCGAGCCGCGGGTGGCGCTGAAGCTGATCGAGTTGTTGTGTCAGCGCATCCGCTGGATGAGCGAGCGGATGGAGGAATCGGTGCTGCAGCCGCTGCCGGTGCGGCTGGCGCGGCGGCTGTGTGCGCTGGCCTCCGACTTCGGCTCGGAAGTGCACATCTCGCAGGAGCAGCTCGGCGTGTTCGTCGGCGCCGCGCGCGAGAGCGTGAACCGGCAATTGCAGGCCTGGCGCAAGGACGGGATTCTCGACCTGCAGCGCGGCCGGATTCTGTTGCTCAATCTGAACGGACTGACGAAGGTCGCGAGGAACGAGTAGGGGCATTGTTTTCTTCCCTCTCCCCGCCCGGCGAAGCGCAGCTTCGCTAGGCGGGGAGAGGGTGGTTCGAAGGACCGCAGGTCGTTCGAGTCGGGTGAGGGGGAGTCAGAGTTTTATTTGAGAGTCCCCCTCACCCGACCGGCTTCGCTACGCTTCGCCGGTCGACCTCTCCCCGCAAGCGGGGAGAGGTGAAGAAGCTGATCGTCTCTTACTTATGCCCCACCGCCGGCGGCGTGATGTCGCCGTTCTCGCCGTCGCCGGTGGAGATCAGGAGCTTCTTGCCCCAGCGCCACGACAGCTGGCCGACGTCGTCCATCATCATGAACATCGCCGGCACGAACAGCAGCGAGAGCGCCGTCGAGAAGATCAGACCGCCGATGATGGCCAGCGCCATCGGCGAGCGGAATTCGCCGCCGGCGCCGAATGCCAGTGCCGAAGGCATCATGCCGGCGGCCATGGCGATGGTGGTCATGACGATCGGCCGCGCCCGCTTCATGCCGGCGTCGATCATCGCCACCTCGCGGCTCTTGCCGTTACGGATCGCCTCGATGGCGAACTCCACCAGCATGATGGCGTTCTTGGTGACGATGCCCATCAGCATCAGGATGCCGATCCACACCGGGGTGGTCAGCTGCTTGCCGGTCAACAGCAGCGCCATGATGGCGCCGCCGATGGACAGCGGCAGCGAGAACAGGATGGTGATCGGCTGCAGGAAGGTGCCGAACAACAGCACCAGCACGGCATAGACCATCATCAGCCCGGCGGAGATCGCGGTGGCGAATCCGTCGGACAGTTCATTGAGGCTCTCGGCGTCGCCGGACTGCTTGACGCTGACATTCTTCGGCAGGCTCTTCATGACAGGCAGGTCGTAGATCTTCTTCATCGCGTCGCCGAGCGCGGCGGTGCCGACCAGGTCCGCGGCCACTGTGGCCTGACGCTCGCGGTCGTAGCGGTTGATGCTGGTCGGCCCCTGGTCGAGCTTGATGTCGGCCACCACAGACAGCGGCACGCCGCCGCGGCCGCCGCCGAGCGGCACGCGCAACTGCTCGAGCACCGCGAGGTCGGCGCGAGCCGAGTCCTCGAGCTGGACACGGATCGGCACCAGCCGGTCGCCGGCGTCGAACTTGGCCAGCGCCGGGCCGACGTCGCCGATGGTGGCGACGCGGATGGTTTCCGACAGGCCCTCGGTGGAGACGCCGAGCCGTGCGGCGAGATCGGCGCGCGGCTGGATCCGCAGTTCCGGCCGGTCCAGCGAGGTCTCCGAGATCACATTGGCGATCAGCGGAATCCGCTTCATCTGCGTCGCCAGCTCGTTGGCGACGTTGCCGACGATGTTGCTGTCGGTGCCAGTCACCACCAGCGAGATGGCGCGCAAGCCGTTCTCGTCGAGGAACCAGTAGCGGATGTCCGGGACGTTCTCGAGCTCCTTGCCGATGTCGAGCTCGAGCTGGCGCTGGGTGTGGGCGCTGTCGCGCGCGCTCTTCGGCGTGTAGTTGATGATCAGCGCCGCGCGCCGCACCTCCTGGAGGCCCGGCGGCACGCGGCCGCCGTCGACGAACACGCTCACGACCTCGGGCCGCTTGCGCAAGCGGGCGGTGATCTCCTCGGTGACCTTTTCGGTGAAGGCGAGCTGCGAGCCCGGCGGCAGCTCCATCGCCAGCAGCGAGCGCGCGGTGTCCTGCGCCGGCAGGAAGCCCTGCGGCAGCAGCTGGATGCTCCAGATCGACAGCGCGAAGATGCCGAGTCCTGCCAGCACGGTCATGTAATAGTGCTTGACCGACCATGTGACGAGCCTGGTGTAGGTCTGCAGCACGCGGCCGGGCGGCGGATCGTCGTGCGGATGATCCTTGAGGAAATAGGCGGCCAGCACCGGCGTGACGAACCGCGCCGCCAGCAGCGAGAAGAACACCTGCACCGACACGGTGATGCCGAACTGCTTGAAGAACTGTCCGGCGATGCCCGACATGAAGCTGGCGGGCGCGAAGATCGCGATGATGGTGAGCGAGATGGCGATCACCGCAAGGCCGATCTCGTCGGCGGCCTCGAGGGCCGCGCGATAGGGCGACTTGCCCATGCGCATATGGCGCACGATGTTCTCGATCTCGACGATGGCGTCGTCGACCAGGATGCCGGTCGACAGCGTGATGGCGAGGAAGCTCACGAGGTTCAGCGAGAAGCCGAGCAGGTCCATCGCCCAGAACGCCGGGAAGATCGACAGCGGCAGCGAGATCGCGGCGATCACCGTGGCGCGGAAGTCGCGCAGGAACACGAACACCACGATGACCGCCAGGATCGCGCCCTCGAACAGAGTGGAGATCGCGGCCTCGTAGTTGCCCTTGGTGAAATCCACCGAGGTGTCGATCAGCTTGAGATCGACGTCGGGATAGGCGGCCTTCAGCGCCTCGATGCGCTTCTGCACGGCGGCGGCGACCACCACGTCGGAGGCGCCCTTGGAGCGCTTGATGCCCAGCGCCACCACCGGCTCGCCGTTGAAGCGCGCGAAGGTGCGACGGTCGGCGACGGTATCGGTGACGGTGCCGAGGTCGTCGAGCCGCACTTCGCCACCGGCGGGCAGGCTGATCATGGTGCCGGCGAGTTCGTTCAGCGTCTTGGCGCCGGCCAGCGTGCGGATCGCCTGGTCGTTCTTGCCGATTTCGGCGCGGCCGCCGGCGAGGTCGACATTGGTGCCGCGCAGCCGCCGCGAGACATCCACTGCAGTGAGGCCGGCCGCCTGCAGGCGATCGGTGTCCAGCGACACCAGGATTTCGCGCTCGACGCCGCCGATGCGTTCGACCTGTGCGACGTTACGCACGCCCTGCAGCGCGCGCTTGACGACGTCGTCGACGAACCACGACAGCTGTTCCGGCGTCTTGCCGGGCGAGATCGCCGCATAGGTGACGATCGGCAGGCCGATCACGTCGACGCGCTGGATCAGCGGCTCGTTGACGTTCTGCGGCAGGTTGGCGCGGACGCGGGTGATGGCGTCCTTGACGTCGTTCAGCGCACGATCGGTGTTGGTCTCCAGCGCGAACTGGATCGTGGTCAGCGACAGGCCGTCGGTGATCGAGGACGAGATGTGCCTGACGCCCTCGACGCCGGAGACGCCGTCCTCGATGGTCTTGGTGACCTGGGCCTCGAGCTCCGCCGGTGCCGCGCCGAACTGCGACACCGCGACCGAGATCACCGGGATGTCGGCGTTGGGCAGCCGCGTCACCGCCAGCTTGGTGAAGCTGATCCAGCCGAGCGCCAGCAGGATGATCGAGAACACGATCGACGGCAGCGGATGGCGGATCGACCAGGCGGAGATATTCAGGGACATTACCGTACTCTCGATCGATCCAGGTCTTCGGCGAACATGGTCTTGATCTGGTCGCCGTCATGCAGCGAGGAGCCGGCGTCGGCGACCACGACTTCGCCGGCCTCGACGCCTTCGAGGATCTCGGTGGAGGTGTCCGAGGCCAGCCCGACCTTGACCCTGCGGGTTTCCACGGTGCTGCCCTTGACCACCTGCACCGTCAGATGATCGACCGCTGAACGCGGCACCGCGACGCCGCAGCTGCGCTTGGCGTCGATATTGGCGCGGGCGAACATGCCGATTCTGAGCGCGGGATTGGGCGCCAGCGACAGCCGGACGTGGCCGAGCTGGGTGACGCGGTCGATCTGCGGCGACACCAGCCGCACCTTGCCGAACAGATCGGGCTGGTCGTCGCGGCTGATCCGCGCGGTGGCGCCCGGATTGAGCTTGAGGATGTGGATGCTGGGCACTTCGGCGTCCAGCTCGATCTCGTTGTTGATGGCGATGCGGAACATCGGCCCGGCCTGCGGCGATGCCGGCGCACCGACGGCGGTGGCGACCTGGGTGACCAGGCCGGCAGCCGGCGTGCGCAGAATGATGGGCGCGCGGGAACCGCCCGGCAGCGGCGGCGGCGTCAGCCGCGCCAGTTCCTGGTTCTCGGTGACGAGGTCGCCCTCGCGGACCATCACGTCGGTGACTTTCGCGCCTTCGGTCTCGACCCCGATCAGCGCTTCGCGCCGCGGTACGATGAAGCCGGTGACTCGCACCATGTCGGAAAAGCAGGCATTGGTGGCCTTGGCGACGATAACCATGGCGCCGCCCGGCGCGGCGGGGCCATCAGCGCTGAGCGCGGTCAAGGGCGCGGTCATCACGGCAGCCGCAACCGCCCATGTCGCGAGATGTCTGTGACGGGCAAGGACCTTCATTGCGGGAACATTCCACCGTCTGTTCGGCCGCAACAATGAAAGACGCGGCGGCAGGTTGGGGCAATCTACACAGGACGGCGTCAATCACAACCAACAGCGCACCGTCGAGAGCGGGACGCTCTCATCGGGCGACGATCGCTCCGGATCGCGCGCGGATCAGCGGAGGCTACTTGGCCGCGGTGGTCTTGTCGGCCATGTTGACCACCTGGACGCGGCGGTTGGCCGGATCCAGCGGATGGGCAGGATCCTTTGGCTTGCTTTTGCCATAGCCGACCGTCACCAGGTCGGTGCCGGCAATGCCGTATTTCTCCACCAAAGCGCGCTTGATCGCATCGGCGCGGCGTTCGGAGAGATCCTGGTTGTAGGCCTCGCTGCCGACCGCGTCGGTATGGCCGGCCACGATGAAGGTCGAGCCCTTCAATTCGTCACTGGACAGCGCCTTGCCAAGCGCCTGCACCGCGGGCTGCGCCCTGGCGCTGATATTGGCCGAATTGTAATCGAAGGTAATTTCCAGATCGATGTTCGGCCTGGTCTGGGCCAGCGCGGCGATCTGCTCACGCTCGCCGGACGACAGCGAGCGGGTGTTGCGGTTGCGCAGGGTGTCGACGAACTTGCCTTCGGTGGCATTGACCGCCGGCTCAACCGGCGGCGTCATCGACAGGCCGCGGGTAAGCGGCTTCTTCGGCGCCAGCGCGCGCAGGATCTGGTCCGACGTCACGTCGTCGGCGGCGACGGCAAGCCCGGCGGTCAGCGACAATGCGGCGCCGACCAGGGCGATGGCGGACAATGCTTTCAGTCTGCGGTTTGCGGATCTGTTCATGGCTGAACCCCTGCTGCGCCTCCGCGCGCTCGGTGAATTTCCCGCCGGGCCCGCGCAAGCTGCCAACGCGGCGCTGCGGAATGTGGTGCTGGACCTCGGCTTGCCTTCGGTAGTCAGCGGCACGCCGCAACGGGTTCAAATCAATCGCGTCAAATCACTATCGAAAGATCCTGCCGTACGCAGCGCTCGCGCACGCCGTGCTCCCGCACGCTGTGCTAGTGCACGCCATAACTGGCGAATTCCTTGACAATATTCGGATCCATCGCCTTGGCGTTGGTAATATCGAGTTCACCCTCGGCGGTGGCGCCGGTGCGCTGCTTGGCGAGGCCGCGGCCGAACAGCGACGAGGTCAGCCGCGGATTGATCTTCAGCGCGGCGTCGAAATCAGCGATGGCGTTCTTGGAGGCGCCGTTCTTCAGGTTGACCAGGCCGCGGCTGTCCAGCGCATCGACGAAATTCGGCCGTAGTCGCAGCGCCTCGTTGCAGTCCTTCAGCGCGGCCGCCAGTTCGCCGATCACGGTGCGCGCCCAGCAGCGGTTGTTGAAGGCTTCCACATCCTTGGGGTTGAGCCGGATCGCCGCGTCGAAATCCTTGATCGCCAGCGTGTAGGCGCCCTTGCTGGCATAGACCTGGCCGCGCCGGTACAGCGCACCGGCATCCTCGGGATTCTCGGCGAGCTTGCCGTTGAGCGTCTTCATCGTCGGATCGTCGGCCAGCGCCAGCGCGATCTTGGCCTCGTCACGGACCGGCTCGGCCGGCGCTGCGGCTACGGGCGCAGCTGCGGACGGGGCCGGCGTCGCAACATCGACAGGCGCGACGGGTGCGACCGGCGCCGGTGCGACGGGAGTCGGTGGCGGCGATGTGACCGCTGCGGCGGGTGCAACGGACTCCTTGACCGGCGGCGGCACAATGTCGTCGCGCGATTTGGCGACCGCCACCGGGGTGGTGTTCTGCGCGGCCTGGCCGGGGATGAAGGAGAAATCCTCCGCCAGCGACGACGAGATCCAGGGCACCTGCTCGCTGCGCGAGGCGCGGGTGACGCCGACGCGGGTGCGGTTCAGGGTTTCCTCGGCCATCAGGTCGGGAACGCGGATTTCCTTGAGCAACTCGCTGACGAACAGGCTGTGGTCGGTGCCGTTGTCGCTGACCACCGAACTGAGCGCAGCCGAATACATCACCAGAGTTCCGCTCGGGGCGATCACCGGAGCGAGGCCGGCGGAAAAGCTACGGAACCGGCGCTCGAACGGATTGCGGCGAGATGCATCGAGCAGCGCAACCTTGACGCCGGCACCGCGGCTGTTGATTTCACCCAGCACGGTCTCGAGGCTGAAGCCGTCGCGCCGCACGTCGGGTTCCGTCCAGATCTGGGCGTCCACCGGGATCATGTAGCTCTGGCGGGCCGACTGCACGCCGTAGCCGCTGAAGAAGATCAGCGCGACCGATCCCGGCTTGATCTTACCATACATCTTGTCGAGCGCACGACGCATGGCCTCGCCGGTCAGGTTCTCGCCGATCTCCACATCGAAGCCGTCGCGCTTGAGTTCGTCGGCAAGTTCGCGGGCGTCGTTGATCGGTTCCTTGAGCGGCGCTTCGGCGTCGGGATATTTGGCGTTGCCGATCACCAGTGCGACACGTCCGGCGCGGTTGTCGGCGGCCACAGACTCGGTGGCCGGCGCGACAGACAAGGTGAGAAAGGCAAGTAACGCGAAGCGAATTTTCATCAGAAGCCGGTCCAAGCGAAAAGGCGCCGATCCCAGCTTGCGCCACGGCGACCTTACTCCAGGCTATTCGCATTATCAAACCGGTGCCGCCGGGGCGTCAATTGCCCGCAGACCTGCGACGAGTGCGACCAACGAACGCATCCTCACAACGCGATGCCGAACATCAATACCTGACGACCACACTGTCGAGGCGGCGAGTTGTGCACGGCGAGCATGCGCAGACGCCGTCATTTAGTACGCCTCGGTCTGCTGCACCGCCTCGCGGCCCTGCACAAGGTCGAGGCTGCACTCGATCTTGCCGAGCAGCGCCGCAAAATCCTTGCGCTCCTGCGCCGTAAGGCACGACAGGATGTCGCGCTCCTTGCGCAACAGCCGCGGGATCAGTTCTTCGTACAGCGCGCGTCCGCGGATTGTGAGGCGCAGCCTGAATTCGCGGCGGTCGTCGGCATTGGCGACCCGCTCGATCAATGCACGGTCCATCAAGGTGGTCACCGCGCGGCTGATGGTGGATTTGTGAGTACGCGTGCATTGCGCGATATATTGCGCGCTGCACGCCTCGTCGCGAAAGCCGAGCGTCGCCAGCACCCGCCATTCCGGAATGTCGAGCCCGTAGCGCGCGCGGTATTCCCCGGACAATGCCGCGCTGACCTCGGCGGCCAGCCGGTTAAGCCTGAAAGGCACGAACTTGAACAGGTCGAGTTTCGCCACGTGGCCCCGCCAATTTCCATTGACGCCGGCATCGGCCCGGCGTTTAGATGGTTGCAAATGAGACTATCTTAAGGGGAGTGCGATCCGTTGGCCAGACCAGCGTCGATCATTGAAGCGGCCGGAGGCTGAGCCATGGCGCAGCATGTCCGCGAATTTGCCTATCGCCGCCATCCCGATCAGGACCGCCGCGATGCCGCGCATCATCCGGTGGTCATCGTCGGCGCCGGTCCCGTCGGCCTGTCGCTGGCCATCGATCTGGCGCAACGCGGCCAGCGCGTGGTGCTGCTCGACGATGCCGACCGCATCGGCGACGGCTCGCGCGCCATCTGCTTTTCCAAGCGCTCGCTGGAAGTCTGGGACCGGCTCGGCGTCGCCGCGCCCATGGTCGCCAAGGGCGTGCAGTGGAATGTCGGCAAGATCTTCCGCGGCGAGGAGATCCTGTACCGCTTCGACCTGTTGCCGGAGCCGGGCCACAAGATGCCGGCCTTCATCAACCTGCAGCAATATTATGCCGAGAGCTTTCTGGTCGACCGGGTCCAGCAATTGCCTGAGATCGACCTGCGCTGGCGCAACAAGGTCAGCGGGCTCAGGCAGCACAACGATCACGCCGAACTCGCGGTGGAGACGCCGGATGGGCCCTATACGCTGCGCGCTGACTACGTGGTGGCTTGCGACGGCGCGCGCTCCGGGATGCGCGGGCTGGTCGGCGCGGAATTCACCGGCGAGACCTTCGAAGACCAGTTCCTGATCGCCGATGTGAAGATGACCGCGGCATTCCCCACCGAACGCTGGTTCTGGTTCGACCCGCCGTTCCATTCGGGCCAGTCTGCGCTGCTGCATCGCCAGCCCGACGACGTCTGGCGCATCGACCTGCAGCTTGGCCCGGACGCCGATCCCGCCGTCGAGCGGCTGCCGGAGAACGTCCGGCCGCGCATCGCGCGCATGCTCGGCCATGACGATTTCAGCTTCGAATGGATCTCGATCTACAAGTTCCAGTGTCGCCGCATGCAGCGTTTCGTGCATGAGCGGGTGATCTTCGCCGGCGATGCCGCGCATCAGGTGTCGCCATTCGGCGCCCGCGGCGCCAATTCGGGGTTGGAGGATGGCGAGAATCTGGCGTGGAAACTGGCGATGATCCTTCGTGGCGAGGCGCCGGCGGGGTTGCTCGCCAGTTACGAGACCGAGCGCGGTCTTGCCGCCGACGACAACATCCGCGCCTCTACCCGCTCCACCGATTTCATCGCCCCGCATTCAAAGCAGGAGCAGCGGTTGCGCCAGGCGGTGCTGGCGCTGGCCGGGGAGGCCGATTTCGCCAGGCGCATGGTCAACGGTGGAAGGCTGTCGGTGCCGTCGGTCTATGACACGGTGCTGTCGACCGATGATGCCGAGGAATGGCGCGCGGGGCCGCAGCCGGGTGCGCATATGCCGGATGCACCGTTAGCGACCGATGACGGTGCGCATGTGTTTCTCTCGGAATGTTTCGCCCGGGCCGGTCGTGGCTTCACTGTACTGCAGTCGGATAGTGTTGCGATCGAACTGCCCGAGGGCGTGGCGCGCCTCGTGGTCGGAAACGATGCGCAACTGCGCGATCAGGCCGGACTGTTCGGGACGCGATACGGGATTGACCCTGGCGCAGCGTATCTGCTGCGCCCCGACGGCTATGTCGCCGCGCGTTTCCATCGTCCAACGCCGGGCGCAATCGCTGCCGCCGTGGCGCGCGCCAGCGGGAGAATGTGAGGCGATGGTGCAACTGTCCACGCAATCGAATTTCGCCGATCCCGACGCTGCCTACCGGCTGATCGTCGAGGCGCATCGCGGGCTCGCCGACGAACAGAGCGCGGCGCTGGATGCCGCGCTGGTGCTGGTGCTCGCCAACCATATCGGTGATCTCGACGTGCTGCGCGAGGCCATCGCGCTGGCGAAGCGAAGGTTGCCGGAGATTCGCGAGCCGCAAAATCGTCATTCCGGGGCGCACGCAGCGGAAGCCGCGGGCGAACCTCAGTCACTCCAATTGGAGTGACGGGGAATTCCAAGATGAGACGATGAACATATCGAGGTTCCGGGTTCGCGTCAGGCTGACGCCGACCGCGCCCCGGAACGACAGAGTGAAATACGCAAAGGACTTGAACTGATGACCAAGGGTTTCGCATCCACCACCGACATGGCGGAAAAGAAGATCACCTTTTCCGAGATCGGCACCGACCTGTTCGCCTTCACCGCGGAAGGCGATCCGAACTCGGCCGTCATCGTCGGCGACGATGGCTGCATCGTATTCGACGCCCAGGCGACGCCGGCGCTGGCCAACAAGGTGATCGAGCGGGTGCGCACCGTCACCGACAAGCCGATCAAATATGTCGTGCTGTCGCATTATCATGCGGTGCGCGTGCTCGGCGCCTCCGCCTTTCATGCCGAAGCGGTGGTGTCGTCCAGCGAAACCCGCCGGCTGGTGGCGGAGCGCGGCCAGCAGGACTGGGATTCCGAATTCGGCCGCTTTCCGCGCCTGTTCCAGGGCTCCGAAAGCATTCCCGGCCTGACCTGGCCGACGCTCACTTTCGAAGGCGAGATGTCGATCTTTCTCGGCAAGCGCGAGGTGCGACTGATGCAACTCGGCGCCGGTCATACCTCTGGCGATATCGTCGCCTGGGTGCCGGACGCCGAGGTGATGTTCTCCGGCGACCTGATCGAATATCACTCGGCCTGCTATTGCGGCGACGCCATGCTGCGCGAATGGCCGTCGACGCTGAACGAGATACGCGACTTCAACCCCAAGGCCATCGCGCCCGGCCGCGGCGACGCGCTAAAGGGGACGGCCACCACCCGCGAGGCCATCGCCATGACCCGCGATTTCGTCAGCACGCTGTATGGCGCCGCGGAAATCTCGGTGGCCAAGGGCCGTTCGCTGAAGGAGACCATGGCGGCGTGTCGCGAGGTGATGGACCCGAAGTTCTCTTCATTCGCCATCTACGAGCACTGCCTGCCGTTCAACGTGTCGCGGGCTTTCGATGAAGCCTCGGGCATCGACGATCCGGTGATCTGGACCGACAAGCGCGACCGCGAGATGTGGGCTGCGCTGCAGGGATGATACGGCTGCAAAGGAGGATGACATGAACATCACGACATCACCGGATCTGATCGGCCGCAGCGTCACCGGCGTGACGCCGGGCTACATGTCCGGCTTCGGCAACAGCTTCGAGACCGAAGCCTTGCCGGGCGCGCTGCCGGTGGGCCGCAACTCGCCGCAGCGGGCCGCCTACGGGCTCTATGCCGAGCAACTGTCCGGCTCGCCGTTCACCGCGCCGCGCGGCAGCAACGAGCGGTCCTGGCTGTACCGCATCCGGCCCTCGGTGAAGCACTCCGGTCGCTTCACGAAGGTCGATGCGAAACTGTGGCGCACCGCGCCGTGCTTTGAGCAGGACATCAGCATCGAGCAGCTGCGCTGGGACCCGGCGCCGATCCCGAAGGAGGATATGACCTTCCTGCAGGGCGTGCAGACCATGACCACCGCCGGCGACGCCGGGGCGCAAGGCGGCATGGCCGCGCATGTCTATCTGATCACCCAATCGATGGTCGACCAGCATTTCTACAATGCCGACGGCGAGCTGATGTTCGTGCCGCAGCAGGGCAGCTTGCGCTTCGTCACCGAGTTCGGCGTCATCGATGCGGAGCCGGCGGAGATCGTGGTGATCCCGCGCGGCATCAAGTTTCGCGTCGAGCTGACCAACGGTCCGGCGCGCGGCTATCTGTGCGAAAACTATGGCGGCGCCTTCACGCTGCCGGAGCGCGGCCCGATCGGCGCCAATTGCCTGGCCAATGCGCGCGACTTCCTCACGCCAGTGGCGGCCTACGAGGACAAGGACACGCCGACCGAACTCTTTGTGAAGTGGGGCGGTTCGCTGTTCATGACAAAGCTGCCGCATTCGCCCATCGACGTGGTGGCGTGGCATGGCAACTACGCGCCGTACAAATATGACCTGCGCACCTTTTCGCCGGTGGGCGCCATCGGCTTCGACCATCCGGATCCGTCGATCTTCACCGTGCTGACCTCGCCGTCGGACACCGCCGGCACCGCCAATATCGACTTCGTGATCTTTCCGGAGCGCTGGATGGTAGCGGAAAACACGTTTAGGCCGCCATGGTATCACATGAACATCATGTCGGAATTCATGGGGCTGATCTACGGCGTCTACGACGCCAAGCCGCAGGGTTTTGTCCCCGGCGGCATCAGCCTGCATAACATGATGCTGCCGCACGGCCCGGACCGGGAGGCCTTCGACCACGCCAGCAATGGTGAGCTGAAGCCGGTCAAGCTGACCGGCACCATGGCCTTCATGTTCGAGACCCGCTATCCGCAGCGCATCACGACGCATGCCGCCAATTCGGCGACGCTGCAGAGCGACTATGCGGATTGCTGGAAGGGGTTGGAGAAGCGGTTCGATCCGAACAAGCGCTGATCTTTCTCACCTCTCCCCGCCCTTTGCGGGGAGAGGTCGACCGGCGAAGCCGGTCGGGTGAGGGGCGAGGCACGCCATCTCCACATCTCCAACTTCGCGGATCGGAAGAACCCCTCTCCCCGCAAGCGCGGGGCGAGGGGGCGCACCGCCGGTGCGAATCTTACCCCGCCGCCTTCAGCGGCAGCCGCGACGTCTCCTTGATCCGGTCCAGCACGATCGACGAGCGCACATGGGCCACGCTCTGATGCGGCATCAGCACGTTGTTGACGATATCCGACAGGCTCTTGAGATCGCGCAGCACCGCCTTCAACAGGTAGTCGGCATCGCCGGTCAGCGAATAGGCCTCCTGGATATCGTCGGTGCGGGTGACCAGCGCGCGAAACTTCTTCGCGTTGTCGGGCGAATGGGTCGCCAGCGTGATGTGAATGAAGGCGATGACGTTGAAGCCGAGCGCCTCGCTTGAGAGGTCGGCGTGGTAGCCGGAGATCATCTCGGCCTCCTCCAGCCGCATCCGCCGCCGCGAGCATTGCGACGCCGACAGTCCGGCGACATCGGCGAGCTGCTGGTTGGTCAGCCGACCGTCGTCCTGCAGCGCGGCCAGGATTTTCAGGTCGAAGGCATCCACCGGGATCATGCGTCAAAACCCTCTTTCATGCACGAAGCGTGCATGACCATGCCACACTTGCTGCCCGTTTGCATGCACCTTGCAGCCAAAGCGACCGACACTCCCTGTCAGCAAATCAGTTCAGGGAGATCACCATGGGTCCGTTTCCGCATGATGCGCCGCCGGCGAAAATCACCGCCGACAACCCGATGGGCACCGACGGCTTCGAATTCGTCGAATATGCCCATCCCAATCCGGCCGAACTGCACGCGCTGTTCGAACTGATGGGCTATGCGGCGGTGGCGAAGCACAAGACCAAGAAGATCACGCTGTATCGCCAGGGCGACATCAACTACCTCGTCAACGAGGAGCCCGGCAGCCACGGCTTCGACTTCGTCGCTGCCCATGGCCCGTGCGCGCCGTCGATGGCTTTTCGCGTGGTCGATGCGCAGAAGGCCTATGAGCGCGCCATTGCGCTTGGCGCCGAACCGGCCGACGTGCCGTCGGCGCAGAAGACGTTGGACGTGCCGGCCATCAAGGGCATCGGCGGCAGCCTGTTGTATTTCGTCGATCGCTACGGCGCCAAGGGCACCGCCTACGATCTGGAATTCGACTGGCTGGGCGCCAGCAATCCGTGGATCGAGGGCGCCGGCCTGTTCTACCTCGACCACCTCACCCACAACGTCCATCGCGGCCGCATGGATGTGTGGACCGGCTTCTATGAGAAGCTGTTCAACTTCCACCAGATCCGCTTCTTCGACATCGAGGGCCGCGCATCGGGCCTGTTCTCGCGCGCGTTGACAAGTCCCGATGGCAAGATCCGGATTCCGATCAATGAGGATGCCGGCGACGCCGGGCAGATCGAGGAATATCTCAATACCTATCGCGGCGAGGGCATCCAGCATATCGCCTGCGGCTCCAGCGACATCTATCGCACCGTCGAGCAGTTGCGCGACGACGGCCTGCCGTTCATGCCGTCGCCGCCGGAGACCTATTTCGAGAAGATCGATGCGCGGCTGCCGAAGCATGGCGAGGATGTGCGCCGGCTGAAGCGCGATGGCATCCTGATCGACGGCGAGGGCGTGGTCGCCGGCGGCGAAACGAAGGTGCTGCTGCAGATCTTCTCGGCCAATGCCATCGGGCCGATCTTCTTCGAATTCATCCAGCGCAAGGGCGACGACGGCTTCGGCGAGGGCAACTTCAAGGCGCTGTTCGAATCCATCGAGGAAGACCAGATCCGCCGCGGCGTGCTGACGCTGAAGGGCGCGGCGTAAGTCGGCAGCTTGTAGGGTGGGCAAAGACACCGATCGCGCGAAGCGCGATGGTGGCGTACCCACCATGTCAAACGCAGCGCGTGATGGTGGGTACGGCGCAAGTGCGCCTTTGCCCACCCTACGCCTTCCACTCCTTCACCACGTCGCCCAATTCCACCATCACCGGCATTCGTACCGACGAGGGCGTCCGTGAAAACCGCGGCGCCGGGGCAGGCTGGGTGTGGCCGTCATGCTGGATGAACACTTCGCGCGCCACCATGTGCGGATGCTGTGTCGCCTCCGACATGGTCAGCACCGGCGCGAAGCAGACGTCGGTGCCTTCCATGATGGCGCACCATTCGTCGCGGCTTTTGGTCTTGAACACGTCCGTCAGGCGCTGCTTCAGCGTCGCCCATTGGGTCTGGTCCATCTGTGCATCGAAGCAGATATCGCCAAGCCCGGCGAGTTCGCGCAGTTGCGCGTAGAACTGCGGCTCGATTGAGCCGATGGAGATGAAGTGGCCGCAGCTGCATTCGTAGACGCCATAGAAATGCGCGCCGCCGTCGAGCATGTTGCTCTCGCGACCTTCTTTCCAGCGGCCGGCCGCGGTCATGTCGAAGAACATGGTGATGAGCGATGCCGCGCCGTCGCACATGGCGGCGTCCACCACCTGGCCCCGGCCGGATCTGCCGGCCTCGAGCAGTGCGGCCAGCAGGCC
Organism: Tardiphaga sp.; assembly: GCA_036561845.1. Taxonomy (GTDB): domain Bacteria; phylum Pseudomonadota; class Alphaproteobacteria; order Rhizobiales; family Xanthobacteraceae; genus Tardiphaga. The sequence continues at coordinate 61,345 of DATCUS010000223.1, forward strand.
CATCACCAGATACAACGAGCCGCCGCCGAAATCGCCGACCAGATTCAGCGGCGGCACCGGTCTGTCGGCGCCGCCGATGGCGGCAAGCGCGCCGGTGATCGAGATGTAGTTGATGTCGTGGCCGGCGGCCTGGGCCAGCGGGCCGCTCTGGCCCCAGCCGGTCATGCGGCCATAGACCAGTTTTGGGTTGCGGCCGAGCACCAAATCCGGCCCGAGGCCGAGCCGCTCCATCACGCCCGGCCGATAGCCCTCGATCAGCGCGTCGGCGCCGTCGAGCAGCGCCAGCACGCCGGCGACCGAGGATTTGTCCTTGAGATCGACCGCGACAATCTTGCGCCCGCGCGCGGAAGCGCCTTTGGGTGTCTGGCCGGCGCGCACCAGCGTGATCACCTCGGCGCCCATGTCGGCCAGCAGCATGCAAGCGAACGGACCCGGCCCGATGCCGGCGAATTCGACAATGCGGATGCCGGCCAGCGGCCCGGTCGGTTTGGTGGCGGTTTGCGGCTGAACTGAAGCGGTCACGATGTCCTGCACCCCGAGGTTTCCCATGTTGCGTCGCTTGGCGCGGCGTCATCTGTGCGGGAAACTGTCTATGCTGGCACGGGTGAGGGCAAGGGACTTTTGGCCGCGGCAGCGCATGGCGGTATGCGTGAGGCGTAACGTGGATACGCTGTTTCGTAACATTCTCCACTGTCATCGCCCGGCCAGGCGCGCAAATGCGCGTCGGGACCGGGCGATCCAGTGATCGGAGCGGGAGCTGTTCTGGAAAGCAGCGTTCTCATTGCAAAGGTCGAGTCTACTGGGTCGCCCGGTCAAGCCGGGCGACGACAGTTGTGCCGTCCGTCGACGCTGTGCTCCAGCTCGGACTTTACCCCGCTTCGGCCACCGCGCGCTGCGCCATCACCTTGATCAGGTTGGCGCGGTAGTCGGACGAGCCGTGGATGTCGGCCATCAGCCCGTCCGGGGAGATGGTGATGCCGTCGAGTGCCGACGCCGACCAGTTGGCCTTCAGTGCCGCCTCGATGGCCGGCACCCGCATCACGCCGTGCTGCGATGCGCCGGTGGCGGCGACGCGGACATCGCCGGCCCTGGTCTTGACCACGAACACGCCGGTGAGCGCAAAGCGCGACGCCGGGTGGCGCATCTTGGAATAGGCCGCCTTGGCGGGGATCGGGAACGACACCGCGGTGATGATCTCGTTGTCCTCCAGCGCGGTGGAGAACAGGCCCTGGAAGAATTCATCCGCCGGGATCAGCCGCTTGCTGGTCATCACCGTGGCGCCGAGCGCCAGCACCGCGGCGGGATAGTCGGCAGCGGGATCGTTGTTGGCGATGGATCCGCCGATGGTGCCGCGATGGCGCACCTGGGGGTCGCCGAGCACCGAGGTCAGGTGCACGATCGCCGGGATCGCCTTCTGCGCGGCGGCGCTTTGCAGGATGTCGAAGTAGGTGGTGGCCGCCTTGATAATCAGCGCGTCGGCGGTGACCTCGATGCCGATCAGATCCTTGATCCTGCCGAGGTCGATGACGTCGCTGGGCGCGGCGAGGCGCTGCTTCATCACCGGGATCAGCGTATGGCCGCCGGCGAGATATTTGGCGTCGGTGCCCTTGGCGAACAGCGCGGCGGCTTCGTCGATGCTGGCGGGGCGGTGGTAGGTGGTCTCGTACATGGTGCTGCTCCTTACTCTGCCGCCTGCTGCAACTGGATGGCATGCCAGACCCGGTCGGGGGTCGCCGGCATCTCGAGCCGGTTGTGGCCGATGGCGTCGGTGATGGCGTTGATCACCGCCGCCGAGGAGCCGATGGCGCCGGCCTCGCCGCAGCCCTTCACGCCGAGCGGATTGCCCGGGCAGAGCGTGGTGGTGTGCGACAGCTTGAACGACGGCAGGTCGTCGGCGCGCGGCATGGTGTAGTCCATGAACGACGCGGTCACGAGCTGGCCGCTGTCGTCATAGACCGCGCCTTCGAGGATCGCCTGCCCGATGCCCTGGGCGAGGCCGCCATGGACCTGACCTTCGACGATCATCGGATTGATCAGGCGTCCGAAATCGTCGGCGGCGACGAAGTTGACGAAGTGGGTCTTGCCGGTGCCGGCGTCGACCTCGATCTCGCAGATGTAGCAGCCCGCCGGGAAGGTAAAGTTGGTGGGATCGTAGAACGCGCCCTCCTTGAGCCCGGGCTCCATGCCGTCCGGCAGGTTGTGGGCGGTGTAGGCGGCGAGCGCAACCATCGCCAGCGCGATCGACTTGTCGGTGCCGGTCACCTTGAACTCGCCGTTCTCGATGACGATGTCGTCCTCGGAGGCTTCGAGCTGGTGCGCCGCGATCTTCTTGGCCTTGGCCTCGACCTTCTCCATCGCCTTGAAGATCGCGGACATGCCCACCGCGGCCGAGCGCGAGCCATAGGTGCCCATGCCGAACTGCACCTTGTCGGTGTCGCCATGGACGATCTGCACCTGATCGACGGAGATGCCGAGGCGCCCGGCAACCAGTTGCGCGAAGGTGGTCTCGTGGCCCTGGCCGTGGCTGTGCGAGCCGGTCAGCACCTCGATGGTGCCGACGGGATTGACGCGGACCTCGGCGGATTCCCACAGGCCGACGCCGGCGCCGAGGCTGCCGACCGCTTTCGACGGCGCGATGCCGCAGGCCTCGATATAGCAGGACAGGCCGATGCCGCGCAGCTTGCCTTCGGCTTTCGCCTTGGCCTTGCGCGCCGGGAAGCCGGCATAGTCGATCGCCTTCATGGCGGCATCCAGCGAGGCGCCGAAATCGCCGACATCATAGGCCATGATCACCGGGGTCTGGTGCGGGAACTGGGTGATGAAATTCTTGCGCCGCAGCTCGGCCGGATCGACCTTGAACTGCCGCGCCGCGGTTTCCATCATCCGCTCCAGCAGGTAGCTGGCTTCCGGGCGCCCGGCGCCGCGATAGGCATCTACCGGCGTGGTGTTGGTGTAGACACCCATCACCTCGGCATAGATCGCCGGGATGTTGTACTGGCCGGACAAAAGCGTGGCGTAGAGATAGGTCGGCACCGACGACGAGAACAGCGACATATAGGCGCCGAAATTCGCGTGGGTCTTGACCCGCAGGCCGAGAATTTTGTTGTTGGCGTCGAACGCCATCTCGGCATGGGAGACATGGTCGCGGCCATGGGCGTCGGTGAGGAAGGCTTCCGAGCGGTCGCCGGTCCACTTCACGGGGCGGCGCACCTTCTTGGAAGCCCACAGCGCCACCATCTCCTCCGGATAGATGAAGATCTTCGAGCCGAATCCGCCGCCGACGTCGGGGGCGACCACGCGCAGCTTGTGCTCCGGCGCGATGTTGTAGAACGCCGACAGCACCAGCCGCGCCACATGCGGATTCTGCGACGTGGTATGAAGCGTAAAATGCTCCTCGGCGTCGTTGTATTCGGCGATGGCCGCCCGCGGCTCCATGGCGTTGGGCACCAGCCGGTTGTTGGTCAGCTCCAGCGACACCACGTTGGCGGCCTTGGCGAAGGCGTCGTTGACGGCCTTCTCGTCGCCGATCGCCCAGTCATAGACCACATTGCCCGGCGCTTCCGGATGCAGCTGCGGCGCGCCCGGCGCGATCGCCGCCTTTATATTGGCGGCGGCGGGCAATTCCTCATAGGTCACCACCACGGCCTCGGCGGCGTCGCGGGCCTGGTTCTTGGTCTCGGCGATCACCACCGCCACCGCCTGTCCGGCGAAGCGCACCACCTCCGGCGCCATCGCCGGCCAAGCCCCCATCTTCATCGGCGTGCCGTCCTTGGAATGCACCGCCCAGCCGCAGATCAGGTTGCCGACCTTGTCGTCGACGATCTGCTGGCCGGTCAGCACGTCGACCACCCCCGGCATCGCCTTGGCGGCGGTGGCGTCGATGCCCTTCACTCTGGCGTGGGCGTAGGGGCTGCGGACGAAATGCGCATGGGTCAGACCCATGACCTTGATGTCGTCCACGTAACGGCCGCGGCCGGTGATGAAGCGACGGTCTTCCTTGCGCACGACGCTTGCGCCAATGCCTTCAACGCCCATGATGCTCTCCCTGTCGGACCGCGTCGCCCGCGCTTCACAGCGTCGGGCCGCCGTCACTTTGTTAGTTCACAATCGAATTCGCGCGCGCCGGATCACTCCGCCGCCATCGACACCTTCATGCGGGCGGCGGCGTCGAGCACCGACTTGACGATGTTGTGATAGCCGGTGCAGCGGCAGATGTTGCCTTCGAGCTCGTGGCGCACGGTGTCCTCGTCGAGGTTGCCGCCGTAGCGGTTGACGATGTCGATGGACGCCATGATCATGCCCGGCGTGCAGAAGCCGCATTGCAGCCCGTGATTGTCGCGGAATGCCGCCTGCATCGGGTGCAGCTCGTCGCCGCGTGAAATACCCTCGATGGTGGTGACGTTGGCGCCGTTGGCCTGGCCCACCAGGGTGGTGCAGGATTTCACGGCGCGACCGTCGATATGGACCACACAGGCGCCACACTGGCTGGTATCGCAGCCCACATGGGTGCCGGTCAGGCCCAGCGTTTCGCGCAGCAACTGGACCAGCAGGGTTCTGTCTTCGACGTCGGCGGACACAGCCTTGCCGTTGACCGTCAGTTTGACTGTGGACACGTGCAACCTCCCGATACTTTTTAATTGTTCCAATTAGAAGCGCGCGCCGAAAACTTTGCAACCGGGAAATTGGTTGGGGGTGTCATCGGGATGTCGCGTGGTGGGTCGTCCCTGCGCACCCCGCCTGCAAATTTGTGGCTTTATGCGCCGGTGGCTTGATGCTCTATTCGCGCTGCAATAAATGCGGCGGCGCGCGGCCGGCTGAGAACAATATTCCGCGACGGGGAGTTTTGGGTGATCGACAAGCAAGTGCAGACTCTGGGCGATGCGGTGGCGGGAGTGGCCGATGGCGCCACCGTGCTGGTGGCGGGATTTGGCGCGGTAGGGGTCGCCGACGACCTGCTGGAAGCGCTGCACGCGCAGGGCGCCCGCGAACTGACCATCGTCGCCAACAATGCCGGCAACGGCGATGTCGGCCTGGCCCGGCTGATCAATTCCGGCCGGGTGCGCAAGGTGATCTGCTCCTATCCGCGCTCCGGCGACTACAGCGCCTTCCTTAACGCCTATCGCGACAAGACCCTGGAGCTCGAACTGGTGCCGCAGGGCACCATCTCCGAGCGGATGCGCTGCCATGCCGCCGGCCTCGGCGGCTTCTTCTCGCCGGTGTCGGCCGGGACGAAACTCGCCGACGGCAAGGAGACCCGCGAGATCGATGGCAGACTGCACGTGTTCGAGAAGCCGCTGAAGGGCGACATCGCGCTGCTGCGCGCCGACAAGGCCGACCGTTGGGGCAACCTGACCTACATCAAGTCAGCACGGAATTTTAATCCGGTGATGGCCATGGCCGCCGACCTCAGCGTCGTGCAGGTCAATGAAATGGTCGAGCTCGGATCGCTCGATCCCGAAGCGGTGGTGACACCGAGCATCTTCATCGACCGTGTCGTCGTCGTCGGAGCAAACGTATGACTACATCTGATAAGACTTTGAACTACAAGCCGCTCACCCGCGAACAGATGGCCTGGCGCGCGGCACAGGACCTGCCGGAAGGCGCCTTCGTCAATCTCGGCATCGGCATCCCGACGCTGGCGGCGAGCTATGTGCCGGCGGGCCGCGAGGTGATCTTCCACAGCGAGAACGGCATTCTGGGGCTCGGCCCCAAGCCCGAACCTGGCTTGGAAGACGAGAATCTGATCGACGCCGGCAAGAACTACACCACGCTGATCACCGGCGGCGTGTTCATGCATCATGCCGATGCCTTTCTCATGATCCGCGGCGGCCATCTCGACATCAGCCTGCTCGGTGCCTTCGAAGTGTCGGAGGCGGGCGATCTCGCCAACTGGACCACCGAGGACCCGTCGTTCCCGCCTGGCGTCGGCGGCGCCATGGATCTCGCGGTCGGCGCCAAGGCGATCCGCGTCATCATGGATCACACCGACAAGAAGGGGAATCCGCGCATCCTCAGGCACTGCACTCTGCCGCTCACCGCGGCGGGCTGCGTCAAGCGCATCTACACCAACCTCGCGGTGATCGACGTCACCCCGCAGGGCCTGTTCGTGGTGGAGATGGTCGACGGCATGACGCTGGAGAAATTGCAGAGCCTTACCGAGCCGCAGCTGCAGCTCGCCAATAGCTGGCAGGCATTGTCACCGCCGGCAGCGATGGCGGCGTAGAGCTTCGCCCGGAGCGCCCCCTCCCTAACCCTCCCCCGCAAGCGGGAGAGGGGACTCGCAGCGTTCGTGGCCGGCGCCGCGGGCATGCTTACAATCGAATAATAACTCAACTCGCACCTGCAACACGGCGCCGCCTGCTCCCTCTCCCGCTTGCGGGGGAGGGCCGGGGAGGGGGCAGCCGCAAGCGGCGGCGTTATGCTGTCTTCAGCGCCGCCTCGAGATCCTCGATCAGGTCGTCCCTGTGCTCCAGCCCGGTGGAGAACCGGATAAAACCTTCGCTGATGCCGAGTTCGGCGCGGGCTTCGATGGGTAGGCGCTGATGCGTCGTGGTGGCTGGATGCGTCACCAGGCTCTTGGAATCGCCGAGATTGTTGGAGATCCGCGTCAGCTTCAATGCGTTGAGCACGCGGAACGCCGCGGGCTTGCCGCCCTTGACCTCGAAGCCGATCAGCGTCGAACCGGCGCGCATCTGCTTCTTCACCAGTGCGGCCTGCGGATGGTCGGCGCGGCCGGGATAGATCAGCCGCGAGATCTTCGGATGCGCGGCGAGGGCATCGGCGATGGCTCCGGCGCTCTCGGTCTGCTGCTTGACGCGGATCGCCAGCGTCTCCAGTCCCTTCACCAATACCCAGGCATTGAACGGCGAGATCGCCGGGCCGGTCTGGCGCAGGTAGTTGTGGATGTGCTCCTGGATGAAGTCTTTGGAGCCGAGGATGATGCCGCCGAGGCAGCGGCCCTGACCGTCGATGTGCTTGGTCGCGGAGTACACCACGACATCGGCGCCGAGCGTCAGCGGGCTCTGCCAGATCGGCGTCGCGAACACGTTGTCGACGATCAGCCGCGCGCCGCCGGCGTGGGCGATCGCGGCGATGGCGGGAATGTCGAGCACGTCCAGGGTCGGATTGGTCGGGCTTTCCAGGAAGCAGCTCTTGGTGTTCGGGCGCATCGCCTTTTGCCAGGCGTCGAGATCGAGGCCGTCGACCAGTGTGAACTCGATGCCGTACCGCGGCAGCAGCTCTTCCACCACGTAGCGGCAGGAGCCGAACAGCTGCTTGGAGGCGACGACGTGATCGCCGATGCGCAGCGGCGCCAGGATGGCGGCGGTGACAGCGGCCATGCCGGTGGCGGTGGCGCGGCCGGCCTCCGCGCCTTCGAGGTCGATCATCCGGCTCTCGAACATCGAAATGTTCGGATTGGAGAAGCGCGAATAGATGAAGCCGGGCTCCTCGCCCTTGAAGCGCGCTTCGCACTGTTCGGCGCTGTCGTAGACAAAGCCCTGGGTCAGGAACAGCGCCTCGGAGGTCTCGCCGAATTGCGAGCGCAGCATGCCGGCGTGGACGAGGCGGGTTTCGGGGCGATAGGGGGCGTTGTTGGATTTGGTCTCGGACATGTGATCTCCCATCGTGGGCGCCTTGCAGCAGCCACAAAAAAACCGGCCTGGACGAACGTCCAACGGCCGGGATCACACATGCGTCCCCGGCCTGTTTAGCGACTTGTTTAACGTGGCTGCAAGCCGGCCGGCTCAAATCACCACGGGATAATCTTGCTCATATTCCGGTCGCCCCTTCCCGTCAAGCTGATGGTGGGATAACCGATAAAATTGCGTTTTCGAAAGCGTTCCAGCGCCGCGATGCGACAAGGATGAGTTCAGTGCCGTTCACGCTGCCTGTTGATGCCGATGGTATTCTGCCCGACCGCATGATCGCGGCGATGGCCGATGCCGGCCTGATCCTGCCGGCCTATCCCTTCGTGGAGAGCCAGATCCAGCCGGCCTCCCTCGATCTGCGGCTCGGCGACATCGCCTACCGGGTCCGCGCCAGCTTTCTGCCCGGTCCGAATTCGACCGTGGCCGAGCGCATCGACGAGCTGAAGCTGCACGAAATAGATCTCTCCGACGGGGCCGTGCTGGAGACCAACTGCGTCTACATCGTGCCATTGCTCGAAAGCCTGGCGCTGCCGCCGTCGATCTTCGCCTCGGCCAATCCGAAAAGCTCCACCGGCCGCCTCGACGTGTTCACGCGCGTGATTGCCGACGGCACCCGCCGCTTCGACGTGATCGGCGCCGGCTATCACGGCCCGCTCTATGCCGAGATCAGCCCGAAGACCTTTCCGGTGCTGCTGCGCGAGGGCTCGCGGCTGTCGCAGGTGCGGTTTCGCGTCGGCAACGCCATTCTGGACAATGAAGCGCTGGAGGACCTGCACGCGCTGGAGCCGCTGGTCGACAGCGAGGATGCCGATCTCCACAACGGAGTCGCGCTTTCAGTCGACCTGTCCGGTGACAACGAGTCCGGCTTCGTGGGCTACCGTGCCAAGCGCCACACCGGCGTGGTCGATATCGACCGCCGCGCCGGCTATGCGGTCGGCGAATTCTGGGAGCCGATCGCCGCGCGTCGCGACGGCACGCTGATCCTCGATCCCGGCGAGTTCTACATCCTGGCCTCCAAGGAGGCGGTGCAGGTGCCGCCGGACTACGCCGCCGAGATGGTGCCGTTCGACCCGCTGGTCGGCGAGTTTCGTGTCCATTATGCCGGCTTCTTCGATCCCGGCTTTGGCCACGACGGTGCCGGCGGCCGCGGCTCGCGCGCGGTGCTCGAAGTGCGCTCGCGCGAAGTGCCGTTCATCCTCGAGCACGGCCAGATCGTCGGCCGCCTGGTCTACGAGAAAATGCTGTCGCGCCCTGATGCGTTGTACGGCCAGCGCATCGGCTCGAACTACCAGGGCCAGAGCCTGAAGCTGTCGAAGCATTTCAAGGTATAGCGGCCGGCGCGGCGGTGAACGTCGCGAAGATCCCGGGAATTCGACGGCAGCGGTCACAATCGGATCGCGCGCTGGCTGACGACGGATCGAAGGCGCTTGTTCCTCTCGGGAACCTGCGCGCCCGGCAGGTGTTATCGGACGTTCGCCATTCGAACATCTGGAGACACCTTGAACCGACGACAACTCCTTGGGGCCTCGGCCGCGCTTCCGCTGCTGACCATATTGCCCCGCAGCCTTGCCGCGGCGCCTGGCCCGTCACCATTCGACGCCTCGGTCGTACGGCAGATTGCGCGCGACGCAGCCGCCAAGCCGTACAAGGCGCCGGACAACAAGCTGCCGGATTCCCTCAAGGATCTCGATTACGACCAGTACCGCGCGCTGCGCTTCAACCCCGAAAAGGCGCTGTGGCACGGCCAGAAGCTGCCGTTCGAGGTGCAGTTCTTTCACCGCGGCTCGTTCTACACCAACCGCGTCGACATCTATGAAGTGGCCAACGGGCAGGCGACCCAGGTCCCCTATCAGCCCGAGAATTTCTCCTTCGGCACCACGCCGCCACCGCCGCCCGGCACCGATCTCGGTTTCGGCGGCTTCCGGCTGCACGCGCCGATCAACAAGCCCGATTATTATGACGAGGTTTGCGTCTTCCTCGGCGCCAGCTATTTTCGCGCGGTTGCCAAGGGCCAAGTCTACGGCCTGTCAGCGCGCGGCCTGTCGATCAACACCGGCGAGGCTGCCGGCGAAGAATTTCCGCAGTTCAAGGCGTTCTGGATCGAGAAGCCGGCGTCCAACGCCAGCTCCATCGTGGTGCACGCGCTGCTCGACAGCGAAAGCGCCGCGGCCGCCTATCGCTTCACGATCCGTCCGGGCGAAACCACCATTTTCGACGTGGAGATGGCGATCTATCCGCGCGTCGACCTGAAGAATGCCGGGCTGGCGCCGATCACCAGCATGTTCTTCTTCGGTCCGAACGACCGCAAGGAGGTCGATGACTTCCGCCCCGCCGTGCACGATTCCGATGGGCTGGCGATCTATAACGGGCGCGGCGAGCAATTGTGGCGGCCGCTGAGCAACCCGCGTGACCTGCAGATCAGCTCGTTCGGGGACCTCAATCCGCGCGGCTTCGGACTGATGCAGCGGCAGAAGAATTTCCTCGACTACCAGGATCTCGAATCCAGCTTCGAACGGCGGCCCAGCCTGTGGGTCGAGCCGATCGGCGACTGGGGCGAGGGATCGGTGCAGCTGCTGGAAATTCCCACCAAGGAAGAGATCCACGACAACATCGCCAGCTTCTGGCGTCCGAAGAACCCGCTCGCTGCGAAGGGCGAGCACACCTACACCTATCGCCTGCACTGGGGGCCGGATCATCCGAAGCCCTCGGCGCTGGCCATCTTCTCCCGCAGCGGCATCGGTGCGCGCGGCGACGACGTCAAGCTGTTCGTGCTCGACCTGATCGGCGAGAGGCTGAAAGCCATCGATCCCGCGAAGATCAAGGGCGTGGTCACCGCCGAAAAGGCCGAGATCCGCAACATCGTCACCCAGCCCAATCCGCAGAGCGGCGGCTGGCGCCTCAGCTTCGAAATGCCGGTCAAGGGCAAGGAGCCGGTCGAGCTGCGGGCGTCGCTGATGCAGGACGATCAGGCGGTCTCCGAAGTCTGGGTCTATCGATGGACACCGTGAACGAGGAGAGAGCGGTGCCTCCCGCCGCTGCCCTGAGCGCCGCCGCGGTGCCGGCTGGCGCTGGCGATCCGTTCCTGCCGCCGGACATGCCGCTGGCGATGACGCCGCAGGTGCTGGCGGAGCCAATGGCGAAGCAGCGGCGTACCCAGTTCCAGCCGATGCCGACCGTTCTGCGGCGCGCCTACATCCTGACCGGTACCGCCGCGATGACGGCAGCCGGCGGCTACGAAATGTTCGAGGTCCTCAAGGTCGGCGGCGTGACTGTCCTCGAAGGCATGGTGCTGGGACTGTTCGTGCTGCTGTTCGCCTGGGTGGCGTTCTCGTTCACCTCGGCGCTGGCCGGTTTTGCCGTGCTGCTGGTGCGCAAGCGCGATCCGCTGGCCGTCGAGCCGAACGCGCCGCTGCCTTCGATCGCCAGCCGTAATGCCATGCTGCTGCCGACCTACAACGAAGATCCCTACCGGATCATGGCGCGGCTGCGCGCGATCTGGGAATCCGTCGAAGACACTGGCTATGCGGCGCAATTCGACTGGTTCGTGCTCAGCGACACCACCGATCCCGCCATCTGGGTGGCCGAAGAAAAGGCGCTGCAGCAGCTGCGCCGCGAGGCCGGCGCGCATCGCATCTTCTACCGCCACCGGCCGCGCAACATTGCGCGCAAGTCGGGCAATATCGAGGACTGGGTCAAACGGTTCGGCGCCGGCTATGATCACATGATCATCCTCGACGCCGACAGCCTGATGACCGGCGACACCATCGTGCGCCTGGTCGCCGGCATGGAGGCGCATCCCGGCGTCGGCCTGATCCAGACCCTGCCCATCGTGGTCAATGCGCGCTCGCTGTTCGCGCGGATGCAGCAGTTCGCCGGCCGGCTCTACGGCCCGGTGATCGCGTCCGGGATTGCGTGGTGGCACGGCTCCGAAGGCAATTACTGGGGCCACAACGCCATCATCCGCGTCCGCGCCTTTGCAGGCGACGCCGGCCTGCCCGAATTGTCCGGGCGAAAACCGTTCGGCGGCCATATCCTGAGCCACGATTTCATCGAGGCCGCCCTGATGCGGCGCGCCGGCTGGGCGATCCACATGGCGCCGAAGCTCGGCGGCAGTTTTGAGGAATGCCCGCCATCGCTGCTCGACTTTGCCGCGCGCGATCGCCGCTGGTGCCAGGGCAACCTGCAGCATCTCGCGGTGCTGCCGGCGCGCCGGCTGCACTGGGTGTCGCGGCTGCATCTGCTGACCGGGATCGGCTCCTATCTCACGGCGCCTCTATGGTTCCTGTTTCTCGTGCTCGGCATCCTGATTTCGCTGCAGGCGCAGTTCGTGCGGCCGGAATATTTCCCGAAGGGCTTTTCGCTGTTTCCGCAATGGCCGGCACAGGATCCGGTTCGCGCCGCCTGGGTGTTCGCCGGCACCATGGGCCTCTTGATCGTGCCAAAACTGCTCGCTTACGTCCTGCTGCTGACGCAAGGCGAGAACCGCAGGCACTTCGGCGGCGGCTTTCTGGTGCTGTTTGGTATTGTCCTCGAGACCCTGCTGTCCGGGCTGATCGCGCCGGTGATGATGATCTTCCAGTCGTCGGCGGTTGGCGAGATCATGCTCGGCCGCGATGCCGGCTGGCAGGTGCAGCGCCGCGATGACGGCGGCGTGCCGTTCCGCGAGGTGGTGAGCAAATATGCGGTGCCGACATTGTTCGGGGTTCTGATGGCGATCAGCGCCTATGCGGTGTCGCTGCCGTTGTTTCTATGGATGACGCCGGTGATTGTCGGACTGCTGCTGTCGGTGCCGGTGGCAATGCTGTCGTCGCGCCTGCTGCAAGCCGGCCAGCGCGCCGGGCTGTTCGGTACCCCGGAGCAGAACGCGCCGCCCAAGGTGCTCGAGCGCGCCAACGAACTGGCGCTCGCGGCGCCGGTCTACGGTACCAGTCCGCTGCATGAGCTGCGCCGCGATTCCGAGCTGCGCGAGGCGCATCTGCGAACGCTGGCCGACCAGCCGCGCAACCGCGGCCAGATCGATCCCCACCTCGCCATTGCGCGCGCCAAGATCGACGATGCCGAGGATTTCGAGGAAGCCGTCGGCTATCTCAGCGCGCGCGAGACCTTTGCGGCGCTGAACAGCCGGATCGCGCTTCAGCATCTGGCTGATTTGCCCGACGAGGCACCTGGACAATCCATGGCTGTTGCCCATGCGACGCGATGATGGTGCCGCGCCGCGCGCGCATGTTCACAGCAGGAACGACAGCGCCGATTCGCAGCGGTCTTCGACCTTGACGGTGAGCAGCTCATCGGCGCGGGTGCGGCCCATATTGATCGCGGCGATGGGCAGCCCGGCACGGGCCGCCGTCTGCGCAAAGCGGAAGCCGGAATAGACCATCAGCGAAGAGCCGACGATCAGCATGCCGTCAGCCTTGTTGAGATGTTCCAGGGCGGTATCGACGCGGTCGCGCGGCACGGTTTCGCCGAAGAACACCACGTCCGGCTTGAGAATGCCGCCACAGTCCGTGCAGGCCGGGACGTCGAACGAGGAAAAATCGTCGCTTTCGAGATCTGCGTCACCGTCCGGAGCATCGCGCGCGTCGAGCGCGAGCCAATGAGGGTTCAGCCGCCCCATCTCGTCCTGCAACTCGCTGCGCGTGATTTTCCGCTCGCAGCCCATGCAGCGCACCAGGTCGAGCCTGCCATGCAGATCGATCACTCCCGTGCTGCCGGCGCCCTGATGCAGCCGGTCGACGTTCTGCGTCAGCAGGATCTCGCATTTGCCGATTTCTTCCAGCCGAACCAGCGCGCGGTGCGCGTTGTTCGGCTGCGCGCTGCCAAATCGCCGCCAGCCGATCAGGCTGCGCGCCCAGTAGCGCCGGCGCGTCGCTTCGTCGCCCATGAAGGCTTGGAAGGTCACCGGCGGCGTGCGCTTCCAGTTGCCGGCGGCGTCGCGATAATCCGGGATGCCCGACTGCGTGCTGCAGCCGGCTCCGGTCAGGACGAAGAGGCGCTGATGCCCGCTGACGAAATCCCGCAGGACGTTCGAATCCATCATGGAAGAACCATAGCGCCCGCCGGCCGGGCTTGCCAAGCGGGCAAGGTCCAGGGACGTCCCCGAGGTCGGTCCGGCTGTGGGGCAGGGCGTTGATTTAGTATTTTGGGTTGAATCGTGAACCGCAGCCGGTTTGGCGCGTTACATGCGCCCAACCCAACGAAGGAACTCGACATGGCCGGTACCGCAGGCATCAAGGAACATATGGAAGTCATCGGCGCCGACGGCGTTCACGTCGGCACGGTCGATCATTTCGAAGGCGGACGCATCAAGCTGACCAAGAAGGACAGCGGCGAAGGCCACCACAAGGGCCACCATCATTTCATCGACGGCAGCCTGGTCGCCGAAGTCGAGGGCGACAAGGTGCGGCTGTCCGCCAATGCGGACGTGGCCGTGACCATGGAGCAAGAGAAGTAGGCGGCTTACGCGGCTTCAGGCTATGAGATGGCGGGCCGAAGCCCGCCGTCTCGCTATCTGGCTTCGCCCGCCTGCCAAAGTGCCGTGAGCCCTTCGCGGTAGGTCGGGAAGGCCAGTTGCGCACCCAATTCCCGCTTCATCCTGATATTCGCGACGCGATTGCTGGTGGCATAGAAACTGCGCGCCATCGGGCTCATCTGCGCATCGGCAAAGGCCTGCTCCCGCGGCGGCGCGATGCCCATCAGCGATGCGGCAAAGGCAATCACATCCTGCGGCGGCGCGGGCTCGTCGTCGCACACGTTCCAGATGCCGGTGGCCGGATGCGCCAATGCGGCAGCGATCGAGGTTGCGATATCGTCGACATGGATGCGGTTGAACACCTGGCCTGGCTTGACGATCCGCCGTGCGGTTCCGCCCCTGAGGTTGACCAGCGCGTTGCGGCCGGGGCCGTAGATGCCGGCCAGCCGCAGGATCGTGGTCCGGTTGCCGGGTACGGCAAGCCACGCCGCTTCGGCGTCGATCCGCAACTGCCGGCGTCCGTCGCCCGCCATGGCTGCGCTCTCGTCGATCCAGCCGCCGGCGTGGTCGGCATAGACGCCGATGGTGGAGAGATAGACGATGCGGCGGATGCCGCTCGCCGCGATCTGCGATGCGAATGCCGCGAGCACCGGGTCGCCCGCGGCGCCGGGCGGCACCGAGACCAGCAGCATGTCGGCTGCGGAGAGCTGGGACGGAATGGCGGGATCGCATCCATCGGGACCGAACAGCATCGGTTCGATGCCCGAGCCCAGCAACGCGGGCTTCTTGTCGGCGGTCCGGACCGTGCCGGCGATGTGGCTGTAATCGCCCGCGTGACGATCGATGAAGCGGCGTACGCTATAGCCGAGGCCGAACACGAACAGACGCACGCCAGCTCCTTTTGATGGTTGCGCCTGTTGCTACAGCAGCTTCGCGCCGAAATTCCGGCGCTCGTCCATCTCCGCGACCATCCGGCCGCTCGGCGTCGCCGCCGGGCCGCCGTCCCGCAGCATCAGGCGGCCGTCGCCGGGATGGCCGTTGAATGCGGCACCGTCGACCAGCACGCGGCCGCGCAGCAGCACGGTGTCCGGCCAGCCCACGATCTCGCGGCCGGCAAACGGCGTGAAGCCGGCGTAGTCATGCATCATGGCGTCGGTCAGCGTCACTTTCCTCAAAGGATCCCAGATCGCGATGTCAGCGTCCTTGCCGATGGCGATCGAGCCCTTCTTTTCCAGATTGTAGATCTGCGCCGGCGCAGTCGATGTCAGTTCGACGAATTTCGAGAGGCCGAGCCGGCCCTTCGACACCATGGCGTCGAACAGCAGCGGCAGCCGCACTTCGAGTCCCGGCATGCCGTTTGCGATCTGCTTGAAGCTGGGCGTCGGTCCGGCGCGCAGCTTGCCGGTCTCATCCATGCGATAGGGCGCGTGGTCCGACGAGACCAGCTGCAGGTCGCCAAGCGCGAGCGCGCGCCACAGCGCCTCCTGGTCGTCAGTGGTGCGCACCGGCGGGCTGCACATCCACTTCGCGCCCTCGACGCCCGGTCTGTCGAGATCCTCGGCGGTGAGGAACAGATATTGCGGGCAGGTCTCGGCAAATATCTTGACGCCGCGGCCGCGCGCCTCGCGGATCACCGCCGCACCCTCCCGGGTCGAGACGTGGAAGATCATGACGGGCTGGTCGAGCAGTTCGCTGAAGGCGATCAATCGGGTGAAGGCTTCGGATTCCGACAGCCGCGCATGGCTGACCGGATGATATTTCGGTGCGGTGTAGCCCTTGTCGAGCAGCCGCTTGACCATCCATGAGATGATCCCATGGTTCTCCGCATGCACGCAGACCAGCGCCTTGGCCTCGCGGGCGGCGGCGAGGATGTCGAGCAGCTTTTCGTCGTGAACGCGGAGCAGGTCATAGGTCATGAAGATCTTGATCGAGGAAAAGCCTTCCTTGACCAGCGCCGGAATATCTTCGGCGATCACCTTGTCGGTGACATCGGCGACGATGACGTGGAAGGCGTAATCGATCATTGCGCCCCGTTTGGCCAGCGCGGTGTAGTCGGTGACCACCTTGCGGACATCCATACCGATATGCTGGGCCGCGAAGCAGATCACGCTGGTGGTGCCACCGAACGCTGCCGAAGTGGTGGCGGTCTCGAAGGTGTCGGCATTGACGATGCCGGCGGCGGACAGCTGCTCGATATGGGCGTGGGCGTCGACGCCGCCCGGAAGCACCAATTTGCCGGTTGCGTCGATCTCGGTCTTGCCGGCAGCGAGGTCGCGGCCCAGGGCCACGATGGTTTCGCCGACAATGCCGACATCGGCGGCAAACACGTCGCTGGAGCTGCCGACGGTGCCACCGCGGATGACGAGATCGTAGACGGGAACGGACAAGGCGAACTCCTTCGATTCAAGCTTTGATGCAGCGCACTTTCCGGCAATAATGCCGCCATGACAAGGAGATGGACATGCGCCGCAAGAAGATCCTCGTGATCAATCCGAATTCCAATGACAATGTGACGCGGCATCTCGCGGCGGCGCTGCAGCCACTGGTCTTTGCGGACGGTCCGGAGATCGATTGCGTGACGCTGGCCGAGGGGCCTTTCGGGGTCGAGAGCCAAGCCGACGTGGACAGCGTGTCCATGCCGCTGCGTGCGCTGGTGGCCGCGGACAACTCGGCGGACGCCTATGTGATCGCCTGCTATTCCGATCCCGGCCTGCAGGTGTGCCGCGAGGCGACGTCGCGGCCGGTATTCGGCATCGCCGAATCCGGCGTGCTGACCGCACTGGCGCGCGGCGACCGCTTCGGCATCATCGCGGTGGCGCAGCGCTCGATTCCGCGCCACATGCGCTATCTGCGCCAGATGAGTCTCACCGACCGCTGCGTCGGCGAGCGCCCGCTCAACATGACCGTGGCGGAAACAGCGTCCGGCAGCGACACGCTGGAGCGCATGATCAAGGTCGGCCGCGAGTTGAAGGACATCGACGGCGCCAACGCCATCGTCATGGGCTGCGCCGGCATGGCGCGGCATCGCGCAGCGCTGGAAGACGCCATCGGCATTCCGGTGATCGATCCGACCCAGGCCGCGGTCAGCATGGCGCTCGGCGTGGTGATGTTCCAGTAGGCGAAGGCGCCTTCTTCCCTCGCCCCGCTTGCGGGGAGAGGGTGGCTCGAATGCGCGAAGCGCGTTCGAGTCGGGTGAGGGGGAGCCAGCGCGTGAAACACTGGCTCCCCCTCACCCGAAGCCTCGCTGACGCTCGGCTC
>DATCUS010000224.1:0-38389 GCA_036561845.1 Tardiphaga sp.
ATGCCGCCCGATGGCGCGGGCCAGCGTCCCGGCCTGGTTGTAGCGGCGGCTCCAGCCGCGCCGCCAGTGCAGCGGCACCGGCACCAGCAGGTCGGCGTCTTCCAGCAGTTCCCGCCCGGCGCGGGCCATCCAGCGCCCCATCGACGGCGCCAGGTCGGTGCGGTCATGGTATTTCAGTGCATGCACCAGGGTCCGGGCGATCTCGTCATAGCGCACCGCCGCCCGCGCCCGCTGATAGGCCGGCGGGTCGGCGATGGCCTGCATGGACAAGAGGCCGGGGCCGGGGTCGTAGACAAAGGGAATGCCGAGCCGCGGGCAGAACGGCTCCGCGATGAACGACAGGCTGGACCAGCAGGCGGGGCATAGCCCCTCGCCCGCCACCGGTTCGCGGCAGGCCACGCACAAGGTCGGCAGCGCGATGTCGAGCGCCGCGCGGGCGGTGTGATGCCAAGCCTGCCGGCACAGCCTGATCGCGCCGCGCAAAGGCGTCGCGAGGGAACGTGAAGATGCAGCTTCGGCGTCCATGATCGAAGGCTACTCCCGGCTATGCCGGCTCTCAAGTGCGTTGCCACGGGCCCGAAATCCGGCGTACCAAGCCGCATGGCCGCCAATCCCAATACCGCTCCGATCCTGTTCGACCGTGCATTGCTGCGCGCACGCCAGCGACGCGCCGCGGGACTCGGTGCGGAATCCTTCCTGCTCGACCGTGTCGTTGCGGAGTTGGATGAGCGCCTGCAGGCGGTGCTGCGCAAGTTCACCGCTGCCGCCGACATCGGCACGCCCGGCGAGGGCCTTCGCGCCGTACTTGCGGGACGCACCGAAACGTTCACGCGGGTCGCGGTGCCCGACGACGAGCGCGAAGGTCTGCGGCTGGCGCCGGAATCCCTTGATCTTGCAGTCTCGGCGCTGGCGCTGCAGACGGTCAACGACCTCCCCGGCGCGCTGGCGCAGATCCGGCGCGCGCTGAAGCCCGATGGCTTGCTGCTGGCGGCGACGCTGGGCGGCGATACGCTGACCGAGTTGCGGCAGTCCTTCGCTGCGGCCGAGGCCGAGCTGGACGGCGGCGTGTCGCCGCGCGTCGCACCGTTCGCCGATTTGCGCGATATCGGCGCGCTGCTGCAACGGGCCGGCTTTGCGCTGCCGGTGACCGATGTCGACCGCATCATCGTGCGCTACGACAGCGCCTTCGCGCTGATGCAGGATCTGCGCAGGATGGGCGCCACCAACGTGCTGGTGGAACGACGCCGCACCCCGTTGCGCCGCGCTACGCTGCTGCGCATGGCGGCGGTCTATGCCGAGCGCTTCAGTGATCCCGACGGCCGCATCCGCGCCACCTTCGAGGTGATCTGGCTGTCTGGCTGGGCGCCCCACGAAAGCCAGCAGAAGCCGCTACGGCCCGGCTCGGCGAAAGCCAGCCTCGCGGATGCGGTGCGGGGAATGAAGAAATAGAGTTCTTCCCTCATGGTGAGGAGCGCGCTCTCAGGCGGAGCGCTTGCTCCGCCGTCGCGCGCGTCTCGAACCATGCGCCTCACGCCTCATCCTTCGAGACGGCGCTGCAGAAGCGCCTCCTCAGGATGAGGCCGACTGCCCTACAGCACATCGATCAGATGCGGGATCAGCGGGATGTCCGCCGCCGGCATCGGGTACTCGCGAAGCTTGTTGGCGCGGACCCAGGCCAGATTCTGGCCTTCGCGAGCCACTGCGAGGCCCTCCCAGCGCCGGCAGATATAGAGCGGCATCAGGAGATGAAAATCGTCATAGGCGTGGCTGGCAAAGGTCAGCGGCGCGAGGCACGCCTCCTTCACGGTGATGCCGATCTCCTCGTGCAACTCGCGGATCAGCGCCGCCTCCGGCCGCTCGCCGGCCTCCAGCTTGCCGCCGGGAAATTCCCACAGCCCGGCCAGCGCCTTGCCCTCGGGCCGCTGTGCGATCAGCACGCGGTTGTCGGCGTCGACCAGCGCCACGGCGACAACGAAGAGGAGTTTCATTTTAGCCATGGCAGCGGGCGCTTTCTTCACCCTCCCCTGGAGGGGGAGGGTCGACGCGTATCGCGCGAAGCGCGATGGGCGTCGGGGTGGGGTGAAAAGCAGAGGTGGCCGGCAATGTGGTTCAACACCTCGCCACCCCACCCCGGACGGCTGCGCCGTCCGACCCTCCCCCTCCAGGGGAGGGTAAGAAAGCTACGACCGGTAATCGCCGTTGATGGCGATGTAGGCCTTGGTCAGATCGCAGCTCAGCACGCGATCGCGGCCCTGGCCGAGGCCGAGCGCGACCTTGATCTGGATCGTCGGCTGCTTCATCGCCGCCGAGACCTCGGCCTCGTTGTAGGACGGATCGCGCGCGCCGGCTTTGGCGACGCGGATGCCGTTGAACGAGATCGAGAGCTTGTCGCGGTTGGCGGGCTGGCCGGCCTTGCCGACGGCCATCACCACGCGGCCCCAGTTGGCGTCCTCGCCGCCCACCGCGGTCTTCACCAGCGGTGAGTTGGCGATCGACATGGCGATCCTGCGCGCCGACGTCTTGGTCGTGGCGCCCTCGACGATGACCTCGATCAGTTTTCGCGCGCCTTCGCCATCGCGGGCGACCTGCTCGGCGAGGTCGGCGAGCAGGGCCTGCAGCGCCTTGACGAAGGCCTTCAGCCGGATATCGCTCGCCTTGCTGATCTTCGGCGCGCCGTGCGCCGCGGCGGCGCCGGTGGCGAACATCATCAGCGTATCCGACGTCGAGGTGTCGCCGTCGACAGTGATCGCGTTGAAGGTGTCGGCGACGCCGGCCTTGAGCAGCGCCTGCAGCGCCGGCGCGCTAATCGGCGCGTCGGTGAAGATGAAGGCCAGCATGGTCGCCATGTCCGGCGCGATCATGCCCGAACCCTTGGCGATACCGTTGATGGTGACCCTGGCCTTGCCGAGCTTCACCGTGGCGGTGGCGACCTTGGGAAAGGTGTCGGTGGTCATGATCGCCTTTGCGGCATCCATCCAGCGGTCCGGGCTGGCGCTGTCAGCCAGCGTGCCGAGCACGCCGTCGAATTTGCTGGCGTCGAGCGGCTCGCCGATCACGCCGGTCGAGGCGAGGAAGACATCGTCCGGCTTGCAGCCGACTGCCTTGGCCGCGATGGCGCCGGTCAGTTTGGTGGACGCCTTGCCGTTTTTGCCGGTGAAGGCATTGGCATTGCCGGAATTGACGACCAGGGCCCGAGCCTGAGCGCCCTTGAGCCCGGCGCGGCACCACTCCACCGGGGCGGAGGGGCATTTCGAGGTGGTGAAGACGCCAGCCGCCGTGGTGCCCTTGTCCATCACCGCCAGCAACACGTCGGTACGCCCCTTGTAGCGGATGCCGGCTGCAGCAGTGGCAAGGCGCACGCCGGCGATCTCCGGCATGTCGGGAACAACAGTGGGTGCGAGCGGGGAAACGGGGAGGGCCATGAGCGCTTTCAACTTTTCACGAAAAGATGCCGCGCTCTGTAACACCTCTGCCGCCCGGACGGGAGAGGCGTCTCGAATCTCCGCCGATGCCTCAGCCCGGGCCGAACTTGAACCTGCCGTCATCTTCCAGGAAGGGGCCGCTGCGCATGTAGAGCTGGCCGTTTTCGCCGATGAAGAACAACGTGTTCTTCGGCACCTTCTTCGCGCCCTTGAGCAGGAACTTGGCGTTGTTGGTGCCCATCTTGTAGGCCAGCGTCTTGCCCTGGGCATCGTAGCCATAGCCCATGTCGGGTGCCAGCACCCAAGGCGTCGGCGCCTGCGCCGCAACCGGGGCGGCCAGCGCAGCAAGCGCGATCGCGGCGGCAAGCATCGTGATCGATGGTCTGGTCATGTGGCGTCTCCCAAATCCCGGACATTCGCTCCGTTTGGTGCGGAAGCCGAATGTCGCACCCTGTTGCGAAATCTCTGATGGATTGCGCGTGTTTTCAAGCAACGGCAATCGCTCAGCACATAATCCTCCCAGCCTCGCCGGCCACTGACTTGAACAAACGACGAACGGTTGGCATGATCCACGAGTTGCAGTGACGCCGGCAAGTCTGTCATTCCCGGGGTCGTTGCCGGAAGCTATCGTGGATGGGGCGGTCGGCGAATAATCGCCGGCCAGGGAATGAGCCGGGGATGAGTCGGATGCGGGGGCAGGCGAAGTGCGGTTGGATGGTCGGGATGTTCGGATGGCTGGCGCTGGCGGCGGGCCCTGCGGCTGCGGATGAATTCAAGCTGGTCAGCAACCAGCGCATCTCCTGCGGCCGGGGCCTGAGCGCGGGCAAGCTGTCGACAGCCACCTGCCGATCCTACGCCTATCTGTTCAACACCAGGACCTCGGAATATTTCCGCTGCTCCGTCAGTCTGGCAATGACCCGCGACGCCAAGGAGATCCTCAACGTCCAGAGCGATGGCGGCTGCGTCAAGAAGCCACGCATCTTCGATGCCGATTCCAGCTACTCCTTCGACGCCACCGAGACCGAACCGCCGAACACCAATTCGTTTTTCGGCTCCGGCGGCTATGCGGTGTGGGCCAGCGACAATGCTGCGCCAAAGGTTCGCGGCTGCATCATCATCGCGTCGGGGCTCGGCTCCGACGTTGCCAAGTGCCTGGACATGAAGTTCGACTAGAGCCGTCAGCCTGACGCCAGCAGCGGGCGGACCATGGCGGCGCGGGTGAACTTCTTGACCCCCATGGGCTTGCCGAACAGATAGCCCTGCACCAGACCGAAGCCCAACTCATGGGCGGCAAGGTAGTCGGCGCGGGTTTCAACGCCAGTGGCCACCGTGCGGGCGCCATAGCCGTTGGCGAGCTCGATGATTCGGCTGCACACCGTCTGCTTCAGCCGGTCGTCGGCGCAGCCGGTGACGAATGCGCGGTCCACCTTCAGTTCCACGAAGGGAAAGGTCTCCAGATACATCAGGGCCGGCCAGTCCGCGCCGACACCGTCGATGGAGATCGCGATATTGTGCAGCCGCACCTGTCTGGCGACGTCGATGACCAGATCGAGGTTGTCGATCACCTCGGCGCACTTGATCTCGAGCAGCAGACCGCTGAACGCCGGATCTGCAGGCATCCAGCGGCACAGGTCGCGCACGGCCCGGGGATCCCTGAAAAATGCGACCGGCAGGTTGATGGAGAGGTCGACGGGCCCCTGGTGGTCGAGCAGGATGCGCCAGTCTTCCATCGCGCGAAAGATCACGAACTGCGACAGCGCGCGGAAATGCGGATCTTTGTCGTCGGGCAGGAAGTAATCCGGCGGCACCACGCCCCAGCTCGGATGGCGCATCCGCACCATCGCCTCGGCGCCGCAGGGCGACAGCGTGCGGGCATCGATCTTCTGCTGGTACCACAATTCGAGCCAGCCGGCCTTCAGGGCCTCGGCGACGTCCACCGCGGGGCGCGGCGTCGGCTCGGTCGGCAGCAGCAGCGCGACGGCATCGCGCAACGTGCCGGCGCTGAACGGCGTCGACAGCGGCGGCAGCATGGCGATGCCGTAGTCCTCGGCAAGTTTTTGCACCGCGCGGACCATGATCGACTCGCGCGGACCGATCACCAGCACCTTGCCGCCGAACTTCCCGGCGCCGAGGATTTCAAGGATCCTGCCGGCCTCGATGCCGTTCACCGAGAGGCCGATGACGATCAGGTCGGGCAAGCGCGTCTCGAGGATTGCTGGCAGATCGTCGGCGCGCGCACAATCGCTGGTGACGAAACCCAGTTCGTCGAGCGCTTCCGCGAGAAACGTTCGGATATGGCCTTTGCTGTCGGCGACGCAGACGCGCGGCGTCACCTTGCGATGTCCGAACACCGCCGGCCTCAGCTCGTCTTCAGATGTCGGTTGATGCATGCCCGCTCCCATATGACTGGGTCGGGTTTATCGCTCCACAGAGGCTCAAATTGAGGAAACTCCTGGAGCTCCCACAGAAATGCCGCGGTAAGGTTAAACGAGCGAATGCAGTTAAAATTTGAACGACTGCGGGCGAGAGAATTCGCCTTTGTCCGGCGCGCCCTGTCGGTCGTCACGGAGCGGTCGGGTGTGCGGCATCACGGCAGGCGAAGGACAAACAGCCTTCCGCCTGCCGTGATCACTGGCCGGTTATTCCGGCTTGATGCCGGCGAATTTTGCGACCTTGCCCCACTTCTCGGTTTCCGACAGCACATAGGCCTGCATGTCTTCTGGTGAACCGCCGGCCGGCTCAGCGCCGAGCTTGCGCATGCGGGCGATGCCGTCCTCGGTCTTGATGTACTTGTCGATGCTGGCATTCAGCTTGGCAATGATCTCCTTCGGCGTCTTGGCGGGCGCGCAGACGGTGAACCACGCGGCCGCTTCATAGCCCGGCACGCCGGCCTCGGCGATGGTCGGGATTTCCGGCAGCAGGGGCCAGCGGGTTGCGGTGGAGACCGCGATCGCGCGGATCGAACCGGCTTCGGCGAAAGGCTGCGAGGCCGGCAGGTTGTCGATGGTCAGGTGAACGCGGCCGGCGATCAGGTCGGTCAGAGCCGGCGCGCTGCCCTTGTAGGGAACGTGCACGATATCCACTCCGGTCATCGACTTGAACAGTTCGGTGGCGACATGCGCGGTGCTGCCGAGGCCGGGCGTGGCGTAGAACAGCTCACCCGGCTTCGACTTGGCCAGCGCGATGAATTCGGCGACCGATTTCACCGGCAGGGCGTTGGTCACCGAGAACAGGTTCGGCACCTTGGCGATGACGATCACCGGCGCGATGTCGTTGATCGGATCGTAGTTCAGCTTCTTGAACACGTACCTGTTGATCGCGTGAGTGCCCGGCGTGCCGACCAGGAAGGTGTAGCCATCGGCCTCCGACTTGGCGACGAAGTCGGTGGCGATGTTGCCGCCGGCGCCGGCCTTGTTCTCGACGATGAACTGCTGGCCCATTTCATCGGACAGTTTGGCGGCGACCAGCCGGGCCAGCGTGTCGGTGGTGCCGCCGGCGGCGAAGGGCACGACCATCTTGACCGGCCGCGATGGCCAGACGTCGGCGCGCGCCTTGCGCGAGATCAGCGGCAGCGTGCCGAGCGTGGCGGCGGCACCGATGATCAAGGAGCGGCGAGTCGGGCGAGCGAAGATGGCTGGAGCGGACATCAGATCATGTTCCTCAGGAAGGATGCGCGGGGCGTCATCGCCGCTGCGTATTGATTTGCTGCCGCGTCTAACGCGTTGCAGCAAAATGCGCAACGCGGCGAGGGCCGCGGGCAGCGCTATCCGGTACGCGTAGTTTGCGGGAAGTTAAAAAACCGCGCCCGCCGATATCTGTGGCGGACCGTCCGCCGGGCGTGTCGGATTTATGACGCGTCAACGCCCCGGCCGGGTCTCAGGCATCAGCACGAGAAACTGGGCAAGCCCAACGGCCGCGACCGCCGCGAGCGTCAGGAACGCGGCGTTGTAGCCGGCCTGCACCACGATCAGTCCGGCTGCCGCGGTGCTGAGTGCGCCGCCAAGGCCGGCCGCCGTGGCGATGGCGCCCTGGCTGACATTGAAGTGGCCGGTGCCGCGGGTGAGGTCGGCGACGACGAGTGGAAACAGCGCGCCGAAAATGCCGGCGCCGACGCCGTCGAGCAATTGGACGCCGACCAGCCAATACGGATTGTCCGACAGCGGATACAGCGCGCCGCGCAGCACCAGCACGGCAAGCGCGGCGGCGAAGATCGGCTTGCGGCCCCACGCGTCCGCGGTGCGCCCGACGACGATGGCGACCGGCACCATGACCAGTTGCGCCGCGACGATGCACAGCGACATCAGCGTGGTGCCGAGCTCCTTGTTCACCAGCGACAGCTTCTGGCCGACCAGCGGCAGCATGGCGGCGTTGGAAAAATGAAACAGCACGGTGGCAACCGCGAACACCAGCAGAGGCCTGCAGGTGAAGAGAACCTGGAAACCCGATGGCTGGTCGCCGTGGCCGGCTCCGCGTGCCGTGCTGTCGTCAAGGCCGCGCGCGACGTGATCGTCGATGGCCTCGCCGGGCACCGCCAGCGTTGCAAGGATGCTCGCGGCGGCCATCGCCGCCATCAGCCAGAACACCACGACCGGGCCGAAGAAATAGGCAAGGCCGCCGGCCAAGGTCGCGGCCACGGCGTTGCCGGCGTGGTTGAATGCCTCGTTGCGGCCCA
Organism: Tardiphaga sp.; assembly: GCA_036561845.1. GTDB lineage: Bacteria > Pseudomonadota > Alphaproteobacteria > Rhizobiales > Xanthobacteraceae > Tardiphaga. The sequence goes on from DATCUS010000224.1 coordinate 8,095, forward strand.
GCCGCCGGGCGAAGGCCTTCGGTCCGACGATCCCCAGCGTGATCGCCGCCAGCGCCGGCGCAAACACCGCGGCCGCGACCCCGGTCAGCGCCTGCGTGGTCGCTACGAACACGAAGCCCGGATACAGCGGCAGCACGATGGAGCCGAACGTGACGATCACTGCGGCCAGGATGATCATGGCCCGCTTGGCAGTGGTCCGGTCGATCAGTGCGCCGGCGGGGGTCTGGGCGACGATGCCTGCGAGGGCGGCCACCGACATCACCGCGCCGATGCTGGCCTCGTCCCATCGCTGCACAGTAAGCAGATAGATCGCCAGATAGGGCCCAAGTCCATCGCGGACGTCGGCGAGAAAGAAATTCAGCGCATCGAGAGGGCGCTTCACCCGGTCTGCATCCGCGCCCGCCAAACCGCCCTCGCTGTCGCTGCCGTGTCGGCAGCAACGGCACAGGGGACAGTGAGTTCCCGCGGCGACGGAAAATCGACGACGCGCCATTGATCTGCCATTTGGCGGATCAGCGTTACGCCCGGTCCCTACTTCACCTCTTTCCGCCAGAGCGAGGCGAGGTCACGCGCAGCCACCACGCAACGGAGAGAGCGCGGCGCGGGTCAGCCCCCGATGCCCTTTTCCTTGAAATACTTCAGTGCGCCCGGGTGGAACGGGATCGGCGAGCGCTCCTGGATCTGGTTGTCGAGGGAGAAGCTCTCGGCCTCCTTGTGCACGGCGACAATGTCGGCCTTCTTCTCCACCAGCGTCTTGACGATGTTGTAGGCGTCGTCATTGCTCATCTTGTCGCCGGTAACGATGATGTTCCAGACCTCGGCGATAGCGTTGTCCTTGTCGGTGCCGGGATAGGCGCCGGCCTTGATGGTGCTGGCGCTGTAGAGTTTGCCGTATTTGGCGTTCATCTTCTCGACGGTGTCGCTGTGGTCGATCAGCTTCATCTTCATGCCCGGGGAAGCCGCGAGGTCGGTGACCGCCGCGGTCGGAATGCCACCGACCCACAGGAAGGCGTCGATCTTGCGATCCTTGATCGCGTTGACGGATTCGGCGACGCCGAGGCGCTCGCGCTTGACGTCCTTGTCCTTGTCGATGCCGGCGGCTTCCAGCACGCGGAATGCCATCACCTCGGTGGCGCTGCCCGGCGAGCCGGTCGAGACGCGTTTGCCCTTGAGGTCGGCCATCTTCTCGATGCCGGTGCCTTCGACCGTCACCACATGCATGCGGTTGGGATAGACCACCAGCAGGGTCTGCAGCGGCACCTTGCCGCTCTTGAACTTGTCCTGGCCGTTGAGGGCGTCGAGCGCCGCGTCCGCCATGCTGAAGCCGAGTTCGCTCTGACCCGAGGCGATCAGCTTGAGGTTATCGACCGAGCCGCCGGTGACTTCCGCGGTGGCCTGGGTGTTCGGCAGCGCCTTCGACAGCACATTGGCGATGGCGCCGCCGAGCGGATAGTACACGCCGCCGGTGCCGCCGGTGCCGATCGCGATGGTCTTCTGCTGGGCGTAGACACCGCCGGCCAGAGCCAATCCCGCCGCCAACGTGACGGCCAGCGCAACGGTCGTCTTCCTGAATCTGCTGAGCATCGTGCGTCTCCCTGTCATATCGTGACGGCCGGTCGTGAAGGCGCCGGCGTTCTGTATTGCCACAGTAACACGCCCAGGCCGATGATGAGACCCGGGAGATAAGTATAGCTGATGTCGCGCCCGATCAGCGATTCCAGGATCGCCTCGATCAGGCTGGGGAACACCAGCAGCAATCCCGATAGCAGAAGCAGGCCGCGTTCGAGCGGGGTGGTTTGTCGCAGGGCCCAGTTCTGCGCGACGGCGGCGAGCGCCAGCAGGCCGAAGGTGGTCTTGATGGTGATCTCGACGATGTCGATCCATGAGCCGCCCTTGGGGATCGCCAGCAGCAGTCCGACGCCCTGCGGGTCGAGCACGAACACGAACGGCACCAGGAACGCCGGCAGGGTATATTTCCACGACTGCAGCGTGGTGCGGTAGGGATCGCCGCCGGTGATCGCCGCGGCCGCGAAGGGCGACAGCGCGGTGGGCGGCGAGACTTCCGACAGCACCGCATAGTAGAAGATGAACATATGCGCGGCGTAATCGGGCACGCCGAGCTTGATCAAAGCGGGGGCGGCGATCACCGCGCAGATGATGTAGGACGCCGTGACCGGCACGGCGAGACCGATGATCCAGACGATCAGGGCGGTGTAAATCGCCGTCAGCAGCAGGCTGCCGCCGGCATAAGCGATCACGATCGACGAGAACTTCAGCCCGAGACCCGTGAGCGTCACGACGCCCACGACGATGCCGGCGCAGGCGCAGGTGGTGGCGGCGTTGAGCGCGCCGATCGAACCGTCGGCCAGCGCCTTGACCAGCTTCTTCGGCACCAGTGCGGTTTCCTTGCGCAGGAAGCTGAGCGCGAAGGTGACCGCGGTGGCATAGAACACCGACAGCGACGGCGAATAGCCGATCAGCATGAAGATGACCACGGCGATCAGCGAGATGAAGTGGAAGCCGTAGCGCTTCGTCATCTGGCCGATGGTCATCTCCGGCTTGAAGTTGACGTCGTGGGCGCCAAAGCGCTTGGCGTCGAGCTCCACCATGATCAGCAGCGACAGATAATAGAGGCAGGTCGGGATGGTCGCCATCCAGATCACGTCGAGATAGCTGATCTTGAGAAACTCGGCGATCAGGAACGCCGCGGCGCCGAGCACCGGCGGCGACAGGATCGCGCCGAGCCCGCCGGCTGCGAGCAGGCCGCCGGCGGCGTTCTTCTCGAAGCCGGCCTTGGCTAGCATCGGATAAGCGACAGTGCCGATCATCACCGTGGTGGCGACGCCGGAGCCGGACGGGCCGCCGAGCAGGAACGACGACAGCACCACGGTGCGGCCGGCGGCGTTGGGCTTGCCGCCCATCAGCGCCAGCGAAAAGTCGATGAAGAATTTCCCGGCGCCGGACATCGCCAGGAACGCGCCATAGATGGTGAACAGGATGATCAGCGTGGCGGACACGTCGACGGCGACGCCGAAAATGCCCTCCAGCGTGATGAAGAGATGGCCGACAAGGCGCGGCAGGTCGTAGCCGCGATGCGTCCACGGCGCCGGCAGATGCGGGCCGAGCATCGCATAGGCGATGAAGAACAACGACACGACCGGCATGATCAGCCCGGTGGTGCGCCGCGTCGCCTCGAGCAGCAGCGCGATGAACACCACGCCGACGATGACGTCCCAGTGGTCGGGCAATGTGGCGCGGTCGGTGAAATCATCGCCGCCCCACAGCGCATAGACGATGGTTCCCACCGCGACGATGCCCGGCACCACGTCCCACCAACGCACCCGATTGCGAAACCGCGTCGCCAGCGGGAACAGCAGGAAGCTCAACACCAGCGTGAAGGCGACGTGGGTGTAGCGCAACTCCTGGGTCGGCACGATGGCGTAGGCCGCGTAGAGATGAAACAGGCTCATGACCACGGCGATGGCGGTGGAAATCCACCCGGCCCAGCCCATCAGCCGGTTGGTGGCGCCTTCATCCGCTTCGATATAGGCTTCCGCCTTGAGAAGGGCTTCGTTGGAAACGACCACCGTCTCTTCGACATCGCGCGTATTGTCTGCAGCCATCTTCCCCCCGGAACCGTTTCCCCAGCGCGCCGGCTTTGCCGATCTCGTCTGTTGCGGCATTGATCCCGGTTTGCCGAAGCGTGGCAAGTGGCCGTGCTGCGAAAATTCGGCCGCAGTTAGCCCGGGAAGCCCAAAACATATTGCTGCAACTGTATTATTGGCCATTTGGATGGCTTGACCGCGCGCCTTCATCCGTCCACTTTCCCGCCAAATTTGACGGGAGAGAAATAATGAAAACGAGAATGACCGCGGCCGCACTCGCCGCCGCCACGCTGCTGTCTGCGCCGGCCGCATATGCCCAGCAATTCATCAACGTCCTGACCGGCGGCACCTCTGGCGTGTACTATCCGCTCGGCGTCGCCATCGGAAAGATCTACAGCGACAAGATTCCGAACGTGAAGACCCAGGTGCAGGCAACCAAGGCCTCGGTCGAGAACCTGATCCTGCTGCAGCAGGGGCGCGGCGAGATCGCCTTCAGCCTCGGCGATTCCCTGAAGGCCGCCTGGGACGGCGACGAGGAAGCCGGCTTCAAGGCCAAGCTCGACAAGCTGCGGGTGATCGGCGCGATCTATCCGAACTACATCCAGATCGTCGCCACCGCCGACAGCGGCATCAAGACGCTGGCGGACCTCAAGGGCAAGAGCCTGTCGGTGGGCGCGCCGAAGTCCGGCACCGAGCTGAATTCGCGCGCGATCCTGGCGGCAGCCGGGCTCAGCTACAAGGATCTCGGCAAGATCGAATACCTTCCCTTCGCCGAATCCGTCGATCTGATGAAGAACCGCCAGCTTGCCGCGACGCTGCAGTCGGCCGGCCTCGGCGTTGCGTCGCTGAAGGATCTCAGCACCTCCACCGACATCACCGTGGTCTCGGTTCCCAAGGAGACGGTGGACAAGATCGGCCCGCCCTTCGTGTCGGTGGTCATTCCCGCCAAGACCTATACCGGCCAGGACAAGGATGTTCCGACCGCCGCGGTGGTCAACTATCTGGTGACGAGTTCCGCGGTGTCCGACGATCTGGCCTATCAGATGACCAAGCTGGTCTATGAATCGCTGCCGGAGCTGGCCAATTCCCATGCCGCCGGCAAGGAGATCAAGCTGGAGACCGCCGCGGCCGGCAGTCCGGTGCCGTTGCATCCCGGCGCGATCCGCTACTACAAGGAAAAGGGCCTGATCAAGTAACAGGCCGGTTGCGCCCATCCTGTCGTCATGGCCGTTATTGGTGCGTCGTCGCGCCGCTGTCCCGGCCATCCCGTCTGTCAGGGCGATCGATGAAGACTGTCATGCCCGGCACATCCGGCGAAGCTACGCTTCGCGCCCGGGCCGGGCATGACCAATTTGAGCGTTGATCATATTTGAGGACCACGTTGATGCTGCAGGCCGAGGGCGCGGAGCCCGTCAAGGTTGAGTTCGACAATTTCGAGCATGGGTTCCCCGAAGGCTTCGGTCCGGGCGGCTGGGGCAAGCTGGCCTATGCAATCGGCATTGCCTTTGCGACCTTCCAATTGGTGATCGCGGCGTGGAACGTGTTGCCGAGCCAGGTGGTGCGCGGCGTCCATGTCGGCTTCCTGATCCTGATGACCTTTGGCCTGATCGGCAACTTCACCGCGAAGAACAACACCGGCCGCGCCATCGGCTGGTTCATCGGCGGTCTCGGCTTCATCTGCGGCCTGTACCAGTGGATCTTCTATGCCGACCTCATCGCCAGGGACGGCGACCCGACGCGGCTCGACCTCGTGGTTGGCACGCTGCTGGCGGTGCTGATCTTTGAGGGCACCCGCCGGCTGATGGGATTGGCGCTGCCGCTGATGTGCGGCGCGACCCTTTTGTACTGGTTCTTCGGTCAGTACCTGCCGGCGCCGTTGAATCATCGCGGCTACGATTTCGACCAGATCGTCACCCACCTGTCCTACGGCACTGAAGGTTTTTATGGCGTGCCGATCTACGTGTCGGCGACCTATATCTTCCTGTTCATCCTGTTCGGCTCGTTCCTGGAACGCGCCGGCATGATCCAGCTGTTCACCGACGTGTCGCTCGGCCTGTTCGGCGGCACCCGCGGCGGCCCGGCCAAGGTCGCGGTTTTCGCCTCCGGCATGATGGGCACCATCTCCGGTTCCGGTGTCGCCAACGTCGTCACCGTCGGCCAGTTCACCATTCCGCTGATGATCAAGTTCGGCTATCGCCGGGCGTTTGCCGCCGGCGTCGAGGCCACCGCCTCGATGGGCGGCCAGATCATGCCGCCGGTGATGGGCGCGGTCGCCTTCATCATGGCGGAGACGCTGGGCGTCGAATATTCCGCCATCGTCAAGGCGGCGGTCATTCCCGCGATCCTGTACTTCGCTTCGGCCTTCTGGATGGTGCATCTCGAGGCCGGCAAGCACGGCCTCGTCGGCATGAAGAAATCAGAGATTCCCAATGCCTGGAAGGCGCTGGTGGCGCGCTGGTACCTGGTATTGCCGCTGGCGGCGCTGGTCTACATGCTGTTCGAGGGCTTCACGCCGCTCTATGCCGGCACCATGGGCCTGTCGCTTACGGTCGGCCTGATCCTCGGCGCCAGCATCGTGCTCGGCTTCTCCAACCAGGCGCTGCGCTTCATCTTCTGGATCGGTCTCGCCCTGATCGTCGGCGTCACCTTCCGCAACGGCATCGACATCCGCCTGGTGGCGGCGATCGTGTTCGCGCTGGTGTTGGTCAGCGCGCTGACCCGCGGGGGCCGCGCCACGCTCGCTGCCTGCCGCGACTCGCTGGCCGACAGCGCCAAGTCGGCGCTTACCGTCGGCATGGCCTGCGCCATCGTCGGCACCATCATCGGCATGATGACCCAGACCGGCGTTGGCACCATCTTCGGCGGCTGGGTGATCGGGCTCGGCGAGAAGAGCCTGTTCCTCGCGCTGGTGATGACCATGCTGCTGTCGATCCTGCTCGGCACCGGCATTCCCACCATCCCGACCTACATCATCACCGCCGCACTCGCCGCGCCGGCGCTGGCCAAGCTCGGCGTGCCGCTCATCGTCAGCCACATGTTCGCGTTCTATTACGGCATCATGGCCGACCTCTCGCCGCCGGTGGCGCTGGCGGCACTGGCCGCGGCACCCATTGCGCGGGAGAATCCCGACAAGATCGGCTGGGAGGCGATGCGCATCGCGCTGGCCGGCTATGTGATCCCGTTCATTGCGGTGTATTCGCCGGCCCTGATGCTGCAGAACGGCGATCCGATGACCGCCGAACTCGGCTTCTATGGCGCCGTCGCCTACGCCACCTTCAAGGCGCTGGTGGCCATCGGCCTGTTCGGCATGGCAGCGATCGGCTTCCTGTTCACGCGGATGAATTTCGGCGAGCGGCTGGTGTCGTTCGTCGCGGCGCTCTGTCTGCTTGGCGAATTCGTCTATAGCGACTGGATCGGCTACATCATGAGCATCGGCATCGTCGTTTGGCAGTGGCGGCAGAGGCCGGCGCACAAAGTGGCGGCGGCTTGAGCCTCTGCCTCATCTCCGCCGGCGTCATCAAGACGCTGGCCGTGGCGGCGTTCACGCTGGTATGGACCCATTCGATCGAGAAGGTCGACTGGCAGGAGGACTGGACCGTTACCGCGGCCGGCCTTGAACTGGTGCAGGCCCGCGTCAAGGGCTCCGGCGCCGGCATGGAGCCGCCGCCCGAGGCGCGATTGGTCAATGGCTGGTTCCAGTGGCGACCGCAGCGCGCGCCGATGTCTGAAGTCGCGCTCGGCAATTCGGGGGCAGCGGGCGAATGGCGGCTGTGCCGCGATGGCCGCTGCCGGACGCTGTCGGAAATTCTCGGCCATGACGTCGGCGCGAATGTTACGATCATGCAGGCCTGCGACACAAAATAGAATAGAGACAGAGGGAACGTCCAATGCAACGCTTGAAGGGAAAGATCGCGCTCGTGGTCGGCGCCGGCTCGATCGGGCCGGGCTGGGGCAACGGCAAGGCGACCGCCGTCACTTTTGCCCGCGAAGGCGCCCAGGTGTTCTGCGTCGACCGCAACGGCCGTGCCGCGCAGGAAACCGCTGACATCATTCTGTCGGAAGCCGGCCACGCCACCGCCTACACCGCCGATGTCTCCAGCGCCGATCAGGTCGCGGCCATGGTGGCAGCCTGCATCAAGACCTATGGCCGCATTGACGTGCTCGACAACAATGTCGGGATTGCCGAGGTCGGCAACGTGGTCGATGTCACCGAGGCGGAATGGGACCGCGTCTTCGCGGTCAACCTGAAGAGCTGCTTTCTGGCCATGAAGCATGTCATTCCGGTGATGGAGAAGCAGGGCGGCGGCTCGATCATCAACATCTCGTCGGTCGCCTCGATCCGCCAGCTCGGCATCTCCTACGTCACCTACGCCGCCAGCAAGGCGGCGATGAACCAGATGACCCGCGTCACCGCCGTGGAATTCGCGCCGAAGCATATCCGGGTGAACTGTGTATTGCCCGGCCTGATGAAGACGCCGATGGTCGAGCATTCCAGCGGGCTTGCCGCCAGCTATGCCCAGGGCGACGTCGCTGCCATGTGGCGCGCGCGCGACGCCATGGTGCCGATGGGCCATATGGGCGAGGCCTGGGACGTCGCCAATGCCGCGCTGTTTCTGGCCTCCGATGAATCCCGTTATGTCACCGGCATCGAACTGGTGGTCGACGGCGGGCTGACCTTGAAAGTCGGCTGAAGTCACGCATCGTCATTCCGGGGCGCGAGGGCGCAGCCCGAGCGAACCCGGAATCTGGAAATGTTTTGAACATCTCGGGATGCCCCGCCACTCCAATTGGAGTGGCTGAGGTCGGCGTGCGGCCGCCGCCGCCCGCGCCCCGGAATGACCATCATACGAATCGCGGATCCAATATGCGGCGCTACCTTCTCGCCCTCATCCTTGCCATGGCGTTCGCAGCGCCCGGTGCTGCACGTGCCGTGCCCAGCGATCCGCAGGTCGACCCGGTCATCGATCCCGCGCCGTGCTTCGTTGCGATCAAGGCGAGCGACGACGACAGGATCATCGCCGGCTGCGGCGTCGTGATCGACAGTGATGAGAGCGCCAGGCCCGATCGCGTCAGGGCGCTGCTGGCGCGCGCCGGCGTGTTCGTGCGTCGCGACCAGATCGACCGCGCCATCGAGGATTACGACGCGGTGCTGCGCTTCGATCCGACGCTGGCGGACGCCTTCAACACCCGTGGCGAGCTTTGGCGCAAAAAGGGCGACCTGCCGCGTGCGCTGGCGGACTTCGGCGCCGCCCTCAAGCTCAACCCGCGGCATGAGGCGGCGCGGGCCAACCACAAGGCGCTGGCGCTCGAACTGGAGAAGATCGGCGCGCAGCGCGCGGTGGCCGGCAGACCGAGCTTCAACTGTGCGGTCGCGCGAAAACCGGTGGAAAAGGCGATCTGCGCCAACCCGGCGCTGGCCGACCTTGACCGCGAGGTCGACGGCGCGTTTGGCCTGGTGCTGCGCGAGGCCGGCGCCGAAACGCCGCTCGGCCGCCGCCTGCGCCGTGAGCAGGCGGCTTTCGTGGCAAGGCGCAACGCCGCGTTCGGGCGGGCCGGCTACGACCTCAAGACCGCCCTGCAGGCGCGGCTGCAGCAGTTGCTGGGCCGTAACGGCTATTGACCATCCGCGGGTTGACGGCCGCGCCGATCCTGGCGGACCAGTGCGCGGCCGGCAGGCCGTCACCTTGATCCGGCTCAATGTTCCATACCGGCGGGCGGTCTAGAAGTCTGGTATTCTAGTAGATGCGGCTTCCTGGCCGGCGGAAATGAAGAGGATCCCAGATGAAACGTCGTGCCGTGATCGCAGCCATTGCGCTGGTCGTTCTGTCGTTTCCCGCCATGGCCCAGATATCCCGCCCGGGCGACAGCTATCTGCCGCGCCTGGGCGACCTCATGGGGATGATCCAGTCGCGTCACGTCAAGCTGTGGGTCGCGGCCCGGAATCTGAACTGGGACCTTGCGAGCTACGAGCTGGAGCATATCAGGAGCGGCCTCGCCGACGCCGCGGTGATGTATTCCGGCATTCCCGTCACCAACGTCACCACCATGTCCGAGCCGCTCGACGCCATCGCGGCGGCGATCAAGGCCAGGGACGGCAAGAAATTCGCGAGCAGCTTCGGCACACTCACCGCCGGCTGCAACGCCTGCCACCAGACCATGGATCGCGGCTTCGTGGTGATCCAGCAGCCGGCGGCGGCGCCATTCAGCAACCAGTCGTTCGCGCCGCTGAAGAAATAGTCCTGCAGCGAATGCGCGCGCCTGCGGCGGAATGTGCCGCGGCAGCCTGATTGGAGAATCCATGGCATCCGACGATCCGTCCTCGCGCAAGCAGGGCATCACCATCGGCTATTTCGTCGCGGCCGGCATCGGCATGCTGCTGCTGCAATGGGCGCTGGCGTCCTACAGTCAGATCGATACCATTCCCTACAGCCAGTTCGAACAACTGGTCGCCCAGGGCGGCGTGACCGAGGTCGCGGTCGGCCAGGACACGATCCAGGGCAAGCTGAAGGACAAGCTGCCGAGCGGCAAGTCGGCTTTCGTCACCGCCCGCGTCGACGCCGCTCTTGCCGAGAAGCTGGCGGCGAAGGGCGTGGTGGTCACCGGCGTGCCGTCGGGCGGATTGATCCAGACCATCCTGTCGTGGGTGCTTCCCGCGGCCATGTTCTACTTCATCTGGATGTTCCTCGGCCGCAAGCTCGTCGACCGCCAGGGCTTTGGCGGGCTGATGTCGATCGGCAAGTCGAAGGCCAAGGTCTATGTGGAGACCGACATCAAGGTGACCTTTGCCGACGTCGCGGGGGTCGACGAGGCGAAATTCGAGCTGCAGGAGGTGGTGTCCTTTCTCAAGGACCCGAAGAGCTATGGCCGGCTCGGCGCCCATGTGCCGAAGGGCATCCTGCTGGTCGGGCCGCCCGGCACCGGCAAAACGCTGCTGGCGCGTGCGGTGGCCGGCGAAGCCGGCGTGGCGTTCTTCTCGATCTCCGGTTCGGAATTCGTGGAGATGTTCGTCGGCGTCGGCGCGGCGCGGGTACGCGACCTGTTCGAGCAGGCGCGCAAGGCCGCACCCTGCATCATCTTTATCGACGAGCTCGATGCACTTGGCCGCAGCCGCCAGCCCGGCGGCTTCGGCGGCACCGACGAGAAGGAACAGACGCTCAACCAGCTGCTGTCCGAGCTCGACGGCTTCGATCCCAGCGCCGGCGTGATCCTGCTGGCCGCCACCAACCGGCCGGAGATCCTCGATCCGGCGCTGCTGCGCGCCGGGCGGTTCGACCGTCAGGTGCTGGTCGACCGCCCCGACAAGGGCGGCCGCATTGCCATTCTCAAGGTCCATATCCGCAAGATCCAGGCGCGCGATGATCTCGATCTCGACAAGGTCGCCAGCCTCACCACCGGCTTCACCGGCGCCGATCTGGCCAACCTGATCAACGAGGCGGCGATCGCGGCGACGCGGCGCAACGCCAGCAAGGTGACCTTCGAAGACTTCAGCGTCGCCATCGAACGCATCGTCGCCGGCATCGAGAAGAAGAGCCGGGTGTTGAGCACGGCGGAGCGCCGTCGCGTCGCCTATCACGAGATGGGCCACGCGCTGGTGGCGGCGAGCCTGCCCGGCGTCGATCCGGTGCAGAAGGTGTCGATCATTCCGCGCGGCGTCGGCGCGCTCGGCTACACCATGCAGCGTCCCACCGAGGACCGCTTCCTGCTTACCTCCAGCGAGCTGAAGAACCGCATCGCGGTGCTGATGGGCGGCCGCGCCTCCGAGCAGCTGATCTTCGACGGCGACATCTCCACCGGCGCCGCCGACGACCTGCAGCGGGCCACCGAAATCGCGGTGGAGATGGTGACCAAATACGGCATGGACGCCACCATCGGCCAGCGCACCTATGCGGCGCGGCCGCAGGCCTTCATGCCGACGCAGGACACGGTGGTCAGTGCCGCGGAAGCGACGTCGCGCGAGATCGATCTGGCGGTGCGCGACCTGATCGATGCCGGCGTCGCCGCTGCGCGGGCGATCCTGGAGCGTCGTCGCGGCGACCTCGACGCCGGCACCGAACTGCTGATCGCCAGGGAAACCCTGACCGCCGAGGAATTCGCGCCGCTGCAAGTTGCCCGCAAGGCCGCTCCCGATGCAGCGTGAGGTTGCCACCGGGCTTGTTGACCTCGATCAACGCCGGGTTCCCGCTTCGGGGCCACAATGAAAACTCACAGAGGAGTTTTCGATGAACAGATTTGGTAAATTGCGTGTCGCGGTTACTGCGGCGACCTTGCTGGGCATGGCAGCTGCTTCGCTGGCGCCGGTGGCCGCGGCGCCACTGAACCCCGCCTCGACCGCAATAACGTCCACGGCCGGCACGGAGGCGATCCAGGTCCGCGGGCGCCATCACGGCGGCGACGCCGGTGCGGCGATTGCGGCCGGGATGGCCGGGCTGATCATCGGCGGCATTATCGCGGGCCAGCAACGCGACTATTATGATGGTCCCTATTACTATCGCCGTGGCTACTACGCGCCGGCGCCGGTCTATGTGGCGCCGGTCGCTCCGGGGCCGGGCTGGGAGGCCTACTGTTTCTCGCGCTACCGCTCGTTCGATCCGATCACCGGCACCTATCTGGGCTATGACGGCCGGCGGCATTACTGTCAGTAAGTCTCGCCGCGCCCGGATGGCCTCGTGCCATCCGGGCGGTCCGCATGAGCATGAGGCGCGGGCACCGGAAACGGGGTAAGACAACGACAAGCTGCGGTCGCCAATGATCGCACACGGGAGCGACGCCATGAACATCCACGCCAACAGCCGCTATCGCGAGGTCCATGCCCGTTCGATCAGCGACCCCGAGGGATTCTGGGGCGAGGCGGCACGCGAGATCGACTGGATCGAACCGGCGACGAAGGTGTTCGATCCCGCCATGGGGCTCTATGGCCGCTGGTTCGCCGGCGCCGTGGTCAACACCTGCTACAATGCGCTGGACCGTCACGTCGCTTCCGGCCGCGCCGACCAGCTTGCGCTGATCCACGATTCGCCGCTGGCCGGTACAATCACCAAATTCACCTATGCACAGATGCTGCATGAAGTATCGACGCTGGCCGCGGTGATGCAGGATTTCGGCGTCGCCAAGGGCGATCGCGTGGTGCTGTACATGCCGATGGTGCCGGAGGCGATGGTCGCCATGCTGGCCTGCGCGCGCATCGGCGCGGTGCATTCGGTGGTGTTCGGCGGCTTTGCCGCCAAGGAACTCGCCACCCGCATTGAGGACGCCCGGCCGAAACTGATCCTGTCCGCCAGCTGCGGCCTCGAGCCCGGCCGCATCGTGCATTACAAGCCGCTGCTCGACGCGGCGATCGGGCTGTCCAGCCTCAAGCCGGAGGCCTGCATCATCCTGCAGCGGCCGCAACATGGCTGCGATCTGGTCGAAGGCCGCGACCACGACTGGGCCAGCCTACGCGCCGATGCCATCGCCGTCGGCAAGACAGCCGATTGCGTGCCGGTATTGGCCACCGATCCGCTGTACATCCTCTACACCTCCGGCACCACCGGCAAGCCGAAGGGCGTGGTGCGCGACAATGGCGGCCACATGGTCGCGCTGAAATGGTCGATGTGGAATCTCTACGGCATCAAGCCGGGCGAGGTGTTCTGGTGCGCCTCCGACATCGGCTGGGTGGTCGGCCACAGCTACATCATCTACGGCCCGCTGCTGCACGGCGCGACCTCGATCATGTATGAGGGCAAGCCGGTGGGCACGCCGGATGCCGGCGCGTTCTGGCGGGTGATCGCTGAGCACAAGGCTGTGGCGCTGTTCACCGCGCCCACGGCGTTCCGCGCCATCCGCAAGGAAGATCCCGAAGGCGCCTTCATCCGCAAATACGACCTGTCGCAACTGCGCACGCTTTTTTTGGCCGGCGAGCGCGCCGATCCGCCGACGGTGGAATGGGCCGAGCAGCAGCTGAAACTGCCGGTGGTCGATCACTGGTGGCAGACCGAGACCGGCTGGTGCATCGCCGGCAATCCGGTCGGCCTCGGCCTGCTGCCGGTCAAGCATGGTTCGCCGACGGTGCCGATGCCCGGCTACGAGGTCGAAGTGGTGGACGAGGCGGCGAAGCCGCTGCCGGCCGGCACCATGGGCTCCATCGTCATCAAGCTGCCGATGCCGCCGGGCTGCCTGCCCACCCTGTGGGAGCAGGACGAGCGCTGCAAGGAAGCCTACTTCAACGAATTCCCCGGCTACTACAAGACCTCCGACGCCGGCTATCTCGACGAGGACGGCTACGTCTATGTGATGGGCCGCACCGACGACATCATCAATGTCGCCGGCCACCGGCTGTCCACCGGCGGCATGGAGGAGATTCTCGCCAGCCATCCGGACGTCGCCGAATGTGCGGTGCTGGGCATCAAGGACGCCATCAAGGGCGAGGTGCCGTGCGGCTTCCTGGTCTTGAAGGCCGGCGTCACCAAGCCGGTGGCGCAGGTGGAAAAGGAAGTGGTGGCGCTGGTGCGCGAGAAACTCGGGCCGGTGGCGGCGTTCAAGCTGGCCATCACCGTGGGCCGGTTGCCGAAGACGCGCTCGGGCAAGATCCTGCGCGGCACCATCAAGAAGATCGCCGACGGTGACGACTGGGCGATGCCCGCCACCATCGAGGATCCCAATGCGCTGGGCGAGATCGGCGACGCGCTGAAGGGCAGGGTGTAACTCTGACGACACCTCCCCCCGCTTGCGGGGAGAGGTCGACATTCGGCGCGCAGCGCGAATGTCGGGTGAGGGGGCCTGTCCATTCACTCGCAGGCTCGCCCCTCACCCGACTCGAACCGGCTTTGCCGCTTCGCGCCACCCTCTCCCCGCCCAGTGAAGCTTCGCTTCGCGCGGCGGGGCGAGGGAAGCAAGCCGTCGGCGCCGACATCCACTCCTTACAATCCCCGCATTTCGCGCTAAACACGGCGCGACCGTCACGCCGCCAGGATTTCGCATGCGACCGACTCCGACCCATCTCATCGTTCTGACGCTCGTGGCGCTCACGTTGGGCGCCTGTGCGCGGCGCACCGACATTCCTGCCTCCAGCCTCGGCGAGGATGACGACGCCACCTGCCGCGCCAACGGTGTCGCGGTCGGCTCCAGCGAATATGCGGCCTGCCGCAAGGATCGCGACGTCCAGCGCAGCAACGCCGTCGCCCGCGCCGATCGTGCGCAGCGCAATCTTGGCGAACACATGCTGAACAATCCGGACCGTCCGTAGGACTGGCGCTTCCCCGCGTCGGCTGGCGCGCTCGATCCGCCCGCCATTGCGACGCATTGTCCGGTGGATGGCGATCGTGGGCACGGACTCTGTGACATCAAAGCCACGGTCGGGGGCAAACGTCACCTGCGACCGACCCGGTTTGATCTCGATCAATTATCCGAATTCCCCGCTGTCGTCTCTGTTCTGAACCAGCCAGCTGAGTTCGTTCACGCTGACGATTGAACATTTGGGGAAGTTTGATGAAGAAGGTTATGACAGCACTGTCGGTGCTGATGACGACAGCGGCGCTCGGCGCCCTCGCAGCACCGGCGCAGGCCGCCGACCTCCCGGCCAAGGCCTATTACAAGGCACCGGTCGTCGAAGAATGGAATCCCTGGATGATTCGCCTGCGCGTGCTCGGCG
This sequence comes from Tardiphaga sp., assembly GCA_036561845.1. Classification (GTDB taxonomy): domain Bacteria; phylum Pseudomonadota; class Alphaproteobacteria; order Rhizobiales; family Xanthobacteraceae; genus Tardiphaga. The sequence continues at coordinate 23,326 of DATCUS010000224.1, forward strand.
TGATCCCGGAAAATGGCGGTCGTGTCGATCAGGTCCCGGGCTCGTCGCTGAAGACCTCCGATCAGGTCGTTCCTGAGCTGGATATCTCCTACTTCTTCACCAAGAACATCGCGGCCGAACTCATCCTCGGCGTCACCAAGCACCATGTCACCGGCGCTGACGCGCTGGCCGGCGTCGATGTCGGCAAGGCCTGGCTGCTGCCGCCGACCCTGACCCTGCAGTACCACTTCACCGAATTCGGCGCGTTCAAGCCCTATGTCGGTGCCGGCGTCAACTACACCTGGTTCTTCAGCCAGTCAGCGGGCGGCACCACCGTCATCGACAGTCATTTGAAGGACGCCGCCGCGCCGGTGGTGCAGTTCGGCTTCGACTACATGATCGACAGGCATTGGGGCTGGAACGTCGACGTCAAGAAGCTCTGGCTGCGCCCGGGTTGGGAAGGCCGTCTGGCCGATGGCACGCCGATCACCGGCAAGGTCAATCTCGATCCCTGGCTGATCGGCACCGGCATCACCTACAAGTTCTGAGTTTTAGCCCAGACCTGACGACCGCGGGGCCGATGCAAATCGGCCCCGCTCTTTTGCGGCAGCCGCAATCGTGAAAAATCGGGCAACGGTTTCTTGCTTCCCCTCTCCCCTTGTGGGAGAGGGTGGCTTCGCGCAGCGAGGCGGGTGAGGGGACAGGCTCTCGATCCGCGCTGCCCCCTCACCCGGCCCGGACTTCGTCCGGTCCACCCTCTCCCACAGGGGGAGAGGGAAGATCGGAGCGCTCCGTCACTTCACGTGCGGCGCGCTTCTACGCCACAAGGACACATCATGGATATCAAGGTCAGGGATTCCAACGGCGCGCTGCTCGCCGAAGGCGATACCGTCACGCTCATCAAGGACCTCAAGCTGAAAGGCTCGTCCACCGTGCTGAAGCGCGGCACCGTGATCAAGAACATCCACCTCACCGACAACGAGGAGGAAATCGAGGGCCGCACCGACAAGGTCAAGGGCCTGGTGCTGCGCGTGGAGTTTCTCAAGAAGGCGTGAGGATTATTTCCGTCCGTCCTGTTCGCCGCCGTGGTCGCGGAATGACGACAGCCGCGACAGGAAGGCGAGCATCAGGCCGATGCCGCAGATCGAGAACGCCATGGTGAAGATTTTTGCGATCGCCGTGGTCGGCGCCAGCGTGGCGTCGCCGACGGTGGTCAGCGCCATGACGCTGAAATAGACCGCATCGATCCACGGCCACTGTTCGACGATGCGGAAGAACGCCGCGCCGATGCCGATCGCCACCGCGATCAGGAACAGGATGGCGCGGAATTCGGGATCGTGCAGGCCGCGGCGAAAGCCCGCGATGAGACGAATCAAACCAAGCCAGAGCGATGCCATCGTGGGAGCCCCCGGCGCAGGCCGCAGCGCCCGCTTGCGCCGATGTCGCAGGATTCGGCCGGCTTTGGAAAGTGACGTTTGTGTAAGGGCTGTCTTGTGTCCCGGACGCGATGCAATACTGCGCATTGCATCGCGTCCGGGGCACAAGAGCCGAGCGTGATGCGCAAAAAAAAACGGCGAACTTCTTCGCCGCTTTTTTCGATTGAATGCTGAAGGCGCGTCTCGCGAGGTGCGAAAGACCTATTCCTCGTCGTCGGCCTTCTTGGTGCCGCCGATGCCCTTGAGCTTGGCGAACACGGCATCCACGTTGAGATCGTCGCCGCTGCGTTCGGAGGCCTCGTATTCTTCCTCCTTGCGGGTGGTTTCGGAGGCCGGCAGCAACGTCGCGCCGCCATAGGCCTGATCGGTCGGCTTCTCCTTGGCCGCGCGCTGCACTTCGAAATCCAGTTCGATCTGCGAGCACAGGCCGAGCGTCACCGGGTCCATAGGCGTCAGGGTCGAGGCGTTCCAGTGCGTGCGGTCGCGGATCGAGGCGATCGTGGTCTTGGTGGTGCCGACCAGCCGCATGATCTGGCTGTCCTTCAGCTCGGGATGGTTGCGCACCAGCCACAGGATCGCGCTCGGCCGCTCGTGGCGGCGCGACACCGGGGTGTAGCGCGGCCCCTTCTTCTTGGCCGCCGGCGGCAGGATCACCTTGCTCTCCTCGAGCTTGAGGCGATAGTTCTTGTCCTTCTCGCCGCGTTCGATCTCGTCGCGGGTCAGCTGGCCGTTGGAAATCGGGTCCATGCCCTTGATGCCCTGGGCCGCGTCGCCGTCGGCGATGGCGCGGATTTCCAAGGGGTGCATCTTGGTGAAATCAGCGACCTGGTCGAAGGTCAGCGCGGTATTGTCGACCAGCCACACGGCAGTCGCCTTTGGCATCAGCGGTGCGTTGCTCATGGCAAATCTCCTTTACGCTCCGCCCACCGTTTTGGAGGCGGAGCCGTCTGGTCATCGGTGATGACGGGGAATTCAGGCTGTATATAGTCTGTCCCGGCCTAACTCCGCAATGGAAGACTGTTCGGCCTTGACAGCGCCGCAAACCGGCCCCAAGTCCTTACCGAACCAAGCCCTTTGGCTGATTGTCCCCATCGAATTGACCGCCTCGCGCCCGCCGTTTGGGGTGCCGGGTCGCTGGATTGTTCCAAATGCAGGCCAAACCGCCCCTGAAAATCGTGCTTTGTTCGCCCCGCGGCTTCTGCGCCGGGGTGGTCCGGGCCATCGATACCGTTGAGCGGGCGCTGGCGATCCATGGCGCCCCGGTCTATGTCCGGCACGAAATCGTCCATAACAAGTATGTGGTGGACAGCCTGCGCACCAAGGGCGCGATTTTCGTCGAGGAACTGGCCGAAATCCCCGATAATACCTCCGCTCCGGTGGTGTTTTCCGCCCATGGCGTGCCGAAATCGGTGCCGGCGGACGCCAAGCAGCGCAATTTCTTCTCGCTCGACGCCACCTGCCCGCTGGTCACCAAGGTGCATCGCGAGGCGGCGATCCATTTCAAGCGCGGCCGCGAGATCCTGCTGATCGGGCATTCGCATCACCCGGAAGTGGTCGGCACGCTCGGCCAGCTGCCGGCCGGCGCCGTGATGCTGATCGAGACCGCCCAGGACGCCGAGACCTTCACGCCGAAAGACCCCAACAACCTCGCTTTCGTGACCCAGACCACGCTGTCGATCGACGACACCGCGGAGATCGTCGCGATGCTGAAGAAGCGTTTTCCGACCATCAACGGACCGCACAAGGAAGACATCTGCTACGCCACCACCAACCGCCAGCTCGCGGTGAAGAAGGTGGCGCCGGTGGTCGACGCCCTGATCGTGGTCGGTGCGCCGAACTCGTCGAACTCGCAGCGGCTGCGCGAGGTCGCCGAGCGCGAGGGCTGCAAGGTCTCGGTGCTGGCGCAGCGTGCCGCCGATCTCGACTGGTCGATGTTCGAGGGTATCAAGAGCCTCGGCATCACCGCGGGCGCCTCGGCGCCGGAGGTGATCGTCGAGGAGATCATGGGCGCCTTCGCCGAGCGCTACGAGCTGCATGTGGAGACGGTGTCGGCTGCGGAAGAGAACGAGTTCTTCCCGCTGCCGCGCTCGTTGCGCCCCGACGCCGCTTAAGCGCCATGGCGGTTTACACTGACGTCGCCGCCGACGAGCTCGCGGCGTTTCTGGCGCGTTACGACATCGGCGAGCTCCTGTCCTACAAGGGCATCGCCGAGGGCGTCGAGAACTCCAACTTCCTGCTGCACACTACCAAGGGTGCGTTCTTTCTCACCTTGTACGAGAAGCGCACGCGGGTCGACGACCTGCCGTTCTTCCTCGGCCTGATGGCGCATCTGGCGACCCACGGCATCACCTGTCCGCAGCCGGTGACGATGCGCGACGGCGCCATGCTCGGCACGCTGGCCGGACGGCCCGCCGCGATCATCGATTTCCTCGAAGGCGTCTGGCCACGCAAGCCGACGGCGGTCCACTGCGCGGGGATCGGCGAGGCGCAGGCGAAGCTGCATCTCGCCGGCCGCGATTTTCCCATGAGCCGGCCCAATGCGCTGTCGGTGTCGGGCTGGCGGCCGCTGTTCGATGCCGCGGCGGCGCGGGCCGACGAGGTCCAGCACGGGTTGCGCGCCTTCCTCGCAGCCGAACTCGATTATCTGGAGAGCTGCTGGCCGAAGGATCTGCCGGCCGGCGTGATCCACGCCGACCTGTTTCCTGACAATGTGCTGTTTCTCGGCGACCGCGTTTCCGGCCTGATCGACTTCTATTTCGCCTGCAACGACCTGTTCGCCTATGACGTCGCGATCTGCCTCAATGCCTGGTGCTTCGAGGCCGATCATTCGTTCAACGTCACCAAGGCGCGGGCGTTTCTCGATGCCTATCGCCGGGTGCGGCCGCTGTCGGAGGTCGAGGAGACGGCACTGCCGCTGCTCGCGCGCGGCGCGGCGCTGCGCTTCCTGCTGACCCGCCTCGTCGACTTCCTGAACGTGCCCCCGGGCGCGCTGGTGCGGCCGAAAGACCCGCTGGAATACGTGCGCAAGTTGCGGTTTCATCAGGCGGTGCGCTGCATGGCCGATTACGGCGTTGAAGCCTGAGGATTGCCCGCGTGAAAGCTCTCACTCCCGTCATCATCCACACCGACGGCGCCTGCTCCGGCAATCCCGGCCCCGGCGGCTGGGGCGCGATCCTGAAATTCGGCGACGTCGAGAAGGAATTGAAGGGCGGCGAGCCGCACACCACCAACAACCGCATGGAGCTGATGGCGGCGATCTCCGCGCTGGAGGCGCTGAAGAAGCCGTGCACCGTCGATCTTCACACCGACAGCCAGTACCTGCGCAACGGCATCATGAGCTGGATCCACGGCTGGAAGAAGAACGGCTGGAAGACCGCCGACAGGAAACCGGTCAAGAACGTCGACCTGTGGCAGCGCCTCGATGCAGCGTTGCACACCCACACGATCCGCTGGCACTGGGTCAAGGGCCACGCCGGCCACGCCGAAAACGAACGCGCCGATCAGTTGTCGCGGGACGGTTTGGCGGAGAACCGCCACAGGAAGTAGCGAAGGCGCTGTTCTTGCGATCGACACACCCACAATTGTCATCACCCGCGGATGCGGGTGATCCAGTAGCCTCAGACCCTGGTGCTTGTCACTGGCCTCCCGGAATACTGGGTCGCCCGGTCCAGGCGCGCAATTGCGCGCCAGGCCGGGCGATGACAGTCGCGTTTGTGGCGAGGACGCCTCAGCTCAAAGCTGTTCAAGCAGCGTATCGCCGCCCGATACTTCCACCTTGCCGGGGTTCGGCTCGATGTTGAACTTGGTGACGACGCCGTCCTCGACCAGCATCGAGTAGCGCTTGGAGCGGATGCCGAGGCCATTGCCGGAAGCGTCCAGTTCCATGCCGATGGCCTTGGTGAATTCGGCGTTGCCGTCGGCGAGGAAGGTGGCCTCGTCGCGCAGGTCGGTGTCCTTCTTCCAGGCGTTCATCACGAAGGCGTCATTGACCGAGATGATCGCGATGCTGTCGACGCCCTTGTCCTTCAGCGCATAGGCGTTGAGGAAGATGCTCGGCAGATGCATCTTGTGGCAGGTGCCGGTATAGGCGCCGGGCACCGCGAACAGCGCCACCTTCTTGCCCTTGAACACATCGTCGGTGGTCTTCACCACGGGACCTTCCGCGGTCATCACGCGCAGCTTGGCCTCGGGCAGCTTGTCGCCAACTTTGATGGTCATGCTCAATCTCTCCTGAAGGATGGGTGAGTGTGTTTAGACCGGCTGAATGACGTGCACAATATTACGTGCGGCGCAAAATCCGGCCGCCGCGCGCGCGGCAGCGTCGTCATCCGCGGAAGCCGCCGCCGTCGAGATAGGCCTGTTCTTCCGGCGTCGTGGCCCGGCCGAGCAGGCGATTGCGGTGAGGAAAGCGGCCGAAGCGCCGGATGATGTCGGCGTGCGCGTCGGCATATGTCAGGTTGTCGGTCTCGCCGGTGGCGCGGAACAGCCGGCAGCAGCGCTCCTGGTCGGCGAGGTCCTCCGAATGCATCAGCGGCAGATAGACGAACTGCCGAAGCTGCGGATCGACGCGCTGATCGACGCCGCGATCGATGGCGCCGATCGCGAGATCCCGCGCCATCGGGTCGCTGGAAAATGCCCGCGGATCGTTGCGGAAGATGTTGCGCGGAAACTGGTCGAGCACCAGGATCAGCGCCAGCATGCCGTCGTCGGTCGCCTGCCACGATGCGAGCTGGTCCGCCACCGCCGCTTCCCAGACGGTACGGAAGCGGCGTGCGATCTCTGCATCGAAGGCATCGTCCTTCGCGTACCAGCGATCACGGCCGGCATCGCGCCAGAAGGCAACGACATCGATCGGCCGGATGCTGCGGGCGTCGGTGGCTTCAGGCGCGCCCGCAGCTTCGTGCATTCAGGCCGCCGCCTGCTTCTTCTCGTCGCGCAATTCGCGGCGCAGGATCTTGCCGACATTGGTCTTGGGCAGCGCGGTGCGGAATTCGATCTGCTTGGGCACCTTGTAGTTGGTGAGCTCCGTATGACAGAACTTGATGATGTCTTCCGCGGTCAGGTTCGGGTCTTTCTTCACCACGAAGGCCTTCACTGCCTCGCCCGAATGCTCGCTGGCTACGCCGATCACCGCGCATTCCAGCACGCCGGGATGGCTGGCGATGACGTCCTCGACCTCGTTCGGGTAGACGTTGAAGCCGGAGACCAGGATCATGTCCTTCTTGCGGTCGACGATCTTGGTATAGCCCTCCGGCGTCATGATGCCGATGTCGCCGGTGCGGAAGAAACCATCCGCAGTCATCACCTTGGCCGTCTCGTCCGGCCGGTTCCAGTAGCCCGCCATGATCTGCGGACCCTTGGCGCAGATCTCGCCGGGGGTGCCGAGCGGCACTTCATTGCCGTCGTCGTCGCGGATCGAAATGTAGGTTGAAGGCACCGGCACGCCGATGGTGCCGTTGAACTGGTCGACGTCGGCGGGGTTGCAGGTCAGGGTCGGTGCGGTCTCCGACAGGCCGTAGCCTTCGGCAATGAAGCAGCCGGTGGTCTTCAGCCATGCCTCGGCCACCGCGCGCTGCACGGCCATGCCGCCGCCATTCGAGATCTTCAGCTTGGAGAAGTCGACCTGGTCGAAACCCGGCGTGTGCAGCAGGCCGTTGTACAGCGTGTTGACCGCCGGGAAGCTGTTGACCTGGTACTTCATCAGTTCCTTGACGAAGCCCGGCATGTCGCGCGGGTTGGGGATCAGCAGGTTGACGCCGCCGGCTCGCATCGCCAGCAGGAAACACGCGGTCAGCGCGAAGATATGATACAGCGGCAGCGCGCAGACGATGAACAGCTGGTCCACATGGGGCGGCTTGCGCAGCGCCGGCTGCAGCCAGGCGTCGTTCTGCAGCACGTTGGCGAGAATGTTGCGGTGGAGCAGCGTGGCGCCCTTGGAGACGCCGGTGGTGCCGCCGGTATATTGCAGGAAAGCGACGTCGTCGGGGCCGATTGCGGGCTTGGCGAATTTCATGCCGCGGCCGGCCGACACTGCGTCGTTGAACGGTACCGCGCCGGGCAGCGACCAGGCCGGCACCATCTTCTTCACCTTGCGCACGACAAGATTGACGATCACGCCCTTGAAGCCAAGCATGTCGCCCATGCTGCCGACGATGACATGTTTCACCGCGGTCCTGGCGATCACCTGCTGCACGGTAGAGGCGAAGTTCTCCAGCACGATGATCGCTTCGGCGCCGGAATCCTTCAGCTGGTGTTCGAGCTCGCGCGGCGTGTACAGCGGATTGACGTTGACCACTGCATAGCCGGCGCGCAGCACCGCGGCGGTGGCTACCGGATATTGCAGCACGTTGGGCATCATCAGCGCCACCCGCGCGCCCTTGGTGAGGCCTTTGCTCTGCAGATAGGCGCCCAGCGCCACCGACATCTCGTCGAGTTCGCGATAGGTGATCGCCTTGTCCATGCAGATGAACGCCTTGCGGTCACGGAATTTCGCAAAGCTTTCTTCCAGCAGCGCGACCAGCGACGGATATTGAGTCACGTCGATATCGGCGGGCACGCCGGCCGGATATTGCTTGAGCCAGATGCGCTCCATCACATTTCCCCCTCGATGCTTTGTTTCGCGGAAGTATTGGGCAAAGCCCGGCCTGAAGGCAAGGCTGCGCTGCAGCAAACACGGCGGAAGCAGAAGCATTTCGCGAGCCGGCAACGCCAGGCCATTGTCATTCCGGGATGCGCCCTGGTCGGCGTAGCCGTCCGCGGGACAGGCCCGAATCGCGGGTTGTTCATCCATTTCGGGATTCCCCGCCCCTCCGATTGGAGGGGTTGGAGTTCGGTTGCAGCTATCGCTGCTCCCGCCCTCAGGCGCGCCGGGGGACGACGGCGCTACGTGCGCGGCGTTGCTGCGGCGGGTTTGGCCTCACCGGCGGTCGCCTTCGGCGAAGGCTTGGCAGCGGCCTTGGGTTTCGCCGGCGCAGCGGCCGGTTTGACGGAGGCTGTTGCTGCGGGCTTGGCGGCTGTGGGCTTTGCGGTCGCAGCGTCCGGCTTCACGGCAGCGGGTTTCGCGCCGTCGAGCTTGATGGTCACCCGTTTCACGGCGGCGGGCTTGGCGTCGGGCTTGGCGTCGGGCTTGGTTTCGGCCGGCTTGGCGTCGGCTGCGGCGTCGGGCTTCTTTCCGGCAACCCGCTTCTTGGCCGCCTTGGGCTTCGGGGTCTGCTTGGCCTCTTCCACCGCATTGGCGGCGATCAGGTCGGTACCGGTCTTTTTCGGTCCGGTATAGACGATCACCGGCTCCGACGGGGCAGGGGCGGCCGCGATCATGTCGATCGGGCGCAGGGCCGGCGGCTGCAGGCCGGCGCTGAAGAAGGTCAGGCTGGGGCTTTCGGTGGAGCTGTCGCTGGCGACGTTTTCGTCCTCGTCGCTGGCGGGGCGCTTGCGCTTCGGCCCGCACATCTCGTCGCGCAGGTTGGGCGGCGCGGCGTCGATCGGCACCAGATTGTCGACGGTGCCCATGGCCGGGCGCAACCAGGTCAGGGAATTGCTGGAAAAACCGCGCTCCAGCAGCTGGGCGGCGCGCACCGCGCGCATCTGGCCGCTGGACGAGCCCAGCACCACGGCGATCAGGCGCTTGCCGTTACGGGTGGCGGTGGCCACCAGATTGTAGCCGGAGGCGCAAATGAAGCCGGTCTTCATGCCGTCGGCGCCGGGAAAGCGGCCGATCAGCTTGTTGAAATTCTGCGTCACCTTGCGGCCGAAACGGATCGAGGGGATGTGCACGAAATACTCGTATTCCGGCAGGTCGTGAATGATGGCGCGGGCCAGGATGGCGAGGTCGCGGGCCGAGGTCACCTGGCCGTCGGCGGGCAGGCCGTTGGGATTGACGTAATGGGTCTGTGTCATGCCGAGCTTCTGCGCGGTGGCGTTCATCTGCTCCGAGAAGCCATCGATCGAGCCGCCGACGCCCTCGGCCAGCACCACGGCCATGTCGTTGGCTGACTTTACCAGCATCATCTTCAGGGCATTGTCGATGGTCAGCTGGGTGCCGGGCTTGAAGCCCATCTTGGAGGGCGACTGCGCCGCCGCGGTCGGCGATACCGAGACCAGCGTGTCCAGCGACAGACGTCCGTCCTGCACCGCTTTCAGCGTGACATAGGCGGTCATCAGCTTGGTGACGGAGGCCGGATACCACGGATAGGTGGCGTTTTCCGCCTGCAGCACCTTGCCGGTGTCGACCTCGACCACCAGCAGCGCTTCAGCGCTCGCGGTGCGGGGCGACAAGGTTGCCAGCGCAACCCCCGCGGCGACGACGATCCATTTCAGCGGCAGACGAGGCGAGGCGAGCAAAAACTGCACTATCCGATTCCGGTCCTTTGCGGCCAGCCCACGGCGCCGGGGCGCAGCGGGCTGAAATCCTGGAAATTGGCGTTCAGGCCTTCGAGCGGTCCGGCCTTCAATCGGTTGCGGTGCGCCAACCTATACCGGCCGCCAGCTTCAGAACAGTGGTCGGCCACTCTAATTCGCGGATGAAGGCGGCTAAATTTCGACCGCCGGCGGGGTCGGGGCGAGGTCGGCGGCGACGGGCAGGGCGATGCCGACGCGGGCGTTCTCCTGCACCATGAATTGCGCCGTCGCCAGCGCCGCGAAATGGCCGCCTTGCGCCACCAGCTCGTCGAAAGTTCCGCTCTCGATGACGCGACCGTTCTCGAACACGAGGATCCGCGTGGCGTTGCGGATGGTCGACAGCCGGTGCGCGATCACGAAGGTGGTGCGCCCCTTCATCACTTCATCGAGAGCGGCGTTCACCTTGGCTTCGGTCACCGCGTCCAGCGCCGAGGTCGCCTCGTCGAGGATCAGGATCGGCGGATCCTTCAGCAGCGCGCGGGCGATCGACAGCCGCTGCCGCTCACCGCCGGACAGCATGCGGCCGCGCTCGCCGGCATTGGTCTCGAAGCCGCGCTCGCTGCGCTCGATGAAATCCAGCGCCTGGGCACGGCGCGCGGCGATGCGCATTTCCTCTTCGGTGGCGTCCGGCTTGCCGACGCGCAGGTTGTCGGCGATCGAGCGGTTGAACAGCAGCGCCTCCTGGAACACCACGCCGATGTTGCGCCGCAGGCCGGCCAGCGTCAGGCCGCGCACGTCCATGCCGTCGATCTTGATGACACCCGATTGCGGATCGAACGCGCGATGCAGCAGGGCGATCGCGGTCGACTTGCCGGCACCTGTGGCGCCGACCAGCGCGATGGTCTGGCCCGGCAGCGCGGTGAAGGACAGGTCGGCGATCGCCGGCCGCTTGCCGTCGTAGGAAAACGACACGTCGTTGAATTCGACCAGCCCCTGCAGGCGGCCGGGATCGATGGCGTCGATCCGGTCGTGCACTGCCGGCACGGCATCGAGCACGTTGAAGAACTCCTGCAGCCGGGGGGCTTCCATGAACACGTTGTTGATGAAGCTGACCACCTGCTCCAGCTTCTGGATCAGCATGGTGGCGAAGGAGACGAACATCACGATCTCGCCGACCGTGGTCAGGCCCTGCTGATGCAGCGCGATGCCCACGGTGAAGATCGCCAGCACCGTGATGGTGGTGGAGGCGCGCGTCATCACCGTGACCAGCGCCCACCACGACAGCACCGGCATCTGCACCGCCAGCAACTGGCTGGCGACCGAGCGCAGGCCCTGGACCTCGGCATCGACGCGCACGAAGCTCTGCACCAGCGCGACATTCCCCAGCGCGTCGGAGGCGCGTGCCGAAAGATCGCTGTAGTGCCCCTCGACCTCGCTCTGCAGGCCGTAGGTCTTGCGCACCACCAGCGTGGTCAGCACCGTGAATACCACGCACAGGATGAACAGCAGCGTCGCCAGCCGCCAGTTGATGTACAGCGACAGCGGCAGCAGCACGAGCAGCGACACGATGGAGGCGAAATGCTCGCGGAAGAAGCCGAGCCACAGCCGCCACAGCGCGTCGGTGCCCTGCAGCATCACCTTCATCAGCCGGCCGGAATGTGTGCCGGTGTGATAGGTGAGCGGCAGTTGCATGATGTGTTCGAAATAGTCGGTCAGCACCGCCTGGCGCTGCCGGTGCGCCAGCCGGTCGGCGTGCAGTGCGACGATGGCGCCGCAGCCGATGGTGAACAATCCGAACGCGACCCAGGCTGCCAGCAGCGGCCATGGCGAGCCAACCTTGGTCTCCAGCGAGCCGGTGGCAAGGTTGCCGGACAGTACGTCGATGATGCGGCCGAACAGCACCGGTTCGGCGAATTGCGCCGCGGCCAGCAGCAGGTTGGCGCCGGCCAGGATCCAGCCCAGCCGCGTCTCCTTGCCGAGCAGTTGCAGCACGCGGGTGTAAAGTCGGATCATGGACATGTGGCCGGTCAGAGCGAAGGGAGGCGAAATCGGACTTGCGACGGCTGCCTTGGGTTTGCCGCAACGCCGCCACAAGCCATTCTAGGCAAGGTCGGCCGCGGAATACAGCGGCGCGCGCCAGTTGTTCAGTCGATCTTGCGCCCGGCCGGGTCCGGCAGGAAGCTCTGGTCGAAAATGTCGGCGGCGGATGGCCGCTTGCGGAAGCTGAAATCCTCCGCGATCTCGCCGAGCGATGCCTCGAAGCGGGCGGGATCGAGGCCGCCGAGCCCGTCGCGCTTTACGTCGTCGGTCAGGATGTTGTCGTGAAGCACGATGCGCAGCCGTTCGAGTTCGAGATCGCGCGATCCGCCGTCCATCTGGGCGACGACGTCATCGATCGCCTGCGCCGGCTGGCTGATGGCGAGACGCGTCCCCGCGATCACCGCGCGCAGGAAGCCTCGCACCGCGTCCGGTCGGTCCGCGGCGAATTTCGGGTTGACGATCACCACCAGGCCGTAGGCGGCGGAGCCGTAATCAGCGTAGCGAAATACCGCAAGATCGTCGGCGGGTACGCCGCGGTTGCGCAGATTGACCGCCGACAGATAGGAAAACCCGGTGACGGCGTCGATCTGGCCTGCCGACAGCATTGGTTCGCGCACCGCGACGCTGATCTTTTCCTGTTTGACGTGGGCGAGCTTGATGCCGTTGTGACGCGCCAGTGCCGGCCACAGCCGGATCGCGAGATCGCCGTCGGCGACGCCGAGGGTTTTGCCGTCGAGGCTGGCGAGCGTCGAGACGCCACGGCTGCGGCGGGCCACGATGGCGTAGGGCGTCTTGTTGAGCAGCACGAATACGGCCTTCACCGGCGCGGCTTCGGCGCTATCGCGGTAGCGGACCAGCGCATTGAGATCGGCCAGCGCCAGATCGCTTGTGCCGGCGGCGACGCGGGCGATGGCATCGCGCGTGCCGGCGACGACATTGGTGTTGACGTTCAGCCCTTCGGCGCGAAACAGGCCGCGCGCGGTCGCCACTACGAACGGCGCTGCCACGGCATCGACCGCGCGATCGAGCGAGAACTGAACCGCGGCCGCGGGTCTCGCGTCGTCGGCCTGCGCCGCGTGGGTCGCGGATAGGCTCAGCGTGCCCAGCCAGAGAGCCAGAAGCCGCCGTGAGAATATCGTCACAAGACCACGCATCGAGGTGCTAACAGCAAGTTCGGGGCCACATTTGCCCTGTCCGGCATGTTGGATTGATGACCGCGGCTGCGGCATCTTGCCCCCATTATGCGCGATCAAACCTGAACCTCAGGTATCCATCTTTATTTCGCCACTGATCGTTCAGCTCCGGTTCGGTTTCGGGAACTCATAATGACCTGAGTGGTTAGTGATCGAGGGTCCGCAGGGCCAGACGACCACGGAGGACATTTTGATGTTCACTCGTACCGGATTGTTTCATTCTACCGGCCGCGCCGCCATTTTTGCGACCGTGGCGGCCGTCGTCATCTCCGCCGTGGCGCCCACGGCCGTGATGGCCACGCCGGCTGCCAATGGCGCGTCCAGCCATGCCGCATCGACCTCGACCGATTTCAGTTCGGCTCGACGCCGTCATTATCGCCGTGGCGGCGATGCGGCCGGACTGGCCGCCTTCGGTGCTATCGTCGGCACCATTGGCGCGATCGCCGCATCGCAGAATCGTCGCGACTATTACTACGATCGCGGCCCTGCCTATTATGGAGGCCCGGGCTACTACCGCGGCGGCCCCGGCTATTACGGTGGCGGGCCTGCCTACTATGGCGGCGGCCCCGGCTACTACGGCGGCTATTGAGGCCATCACAGTGGAGGTCGCGACCATTCCGGCACTAGGAATGGTCGTGGCCACCGGCGTGTCCGGTGAACAGGCCGGCGCCGGTCGCGCAAGCGGCCGGCAACGGACGTTGGGATCGGCTTGCGACCTGCCGTTAACGCGCCGGCGAGGGCTTTCGGCTAGCCTGCTGCCATGACTGATTCGCTGGATCGGCTTTACCGGGCGGTGATCGCGGCCAAGGATCTCGATCCTGGCACGTCGCGAACCGCACGCCTGTTTCAGCGGGGCCCGGCCAAGATGGCCAAGAAACTGGCCGAAGAGGCGATCGAGGTCGTGATCGACGCAGTCAACCGCAAGCCGGATGCCGTGATCCGTGAAAGCGCCGATTTGCTGTACAATCTGACGGTGCTCTGGGCCTCTGCAGGCGTGAAGCCTTGCCAGGTCTGGGCCGAAATGGACCGGCGAGAACGGATGCTCGGCATTGCCGAAAAGCTTCCCAAGCCCCCCAAGCGCCCCAGGCAGCTCGCTATCGAGCCGACAGGGCGACGAATTGTCGCGCTCCAAGGCCCACGACCCCGAAAACTCGCCTGACATTTCATTCCGTTCATGCGCCGCCCGGCATGGACAAATCCACGCTACGGTGGTTCATCGCGCCATGCTCAGACGGATCTATGATTGGTGCATCGACGCCGCCCACAAGCCCTATGCGCTCTGGTTGATGGGGGCCGTGTCTTTCGCGGAAAGTTCGTTCTTTCCCATACCGCCGGACGTGATGCTGATTCCGATGTCGCTCGCGCGACCGGAGCGGGCTTGGCTCTATGCCACGCTCTGCACGGTCACGTCGGTCGCCGGCGGCGTTGTCGGATACATGATCGGCGCCCTGCTTTACGACTCGGTCGGCCATTGGCTGATTCAGCTTTATGGCTATGGCGACAAGGTCGAGGCCTTCCGCGCCGGCTATGCCGAGTACGGCGCCTGGATCATCCTGCTGAAGGGCCTGACGCCGATCCCCTTCAAGCTCGTCACCATCACCTCGGGCTTTGCGAATTATAACATCTGGATGTTCATCGGGTTGTCGGTCATCGCACGCGGCGGCCGCTTCTTCCTGGTGGCCATCCTGCTCAATCGCTACGGCGTCTGGATCCGCGAAACGATCGAGAAGCGTCTGGGCATGTGGGTCGCACTTGCCGTGGGCGTGCTGTTGCTCGGCTTCATTATCGCTTTCCGCCTGTTCTGACTCGCTCAGCACCGCTTTCCCCGACGCAAGGCTCGGGGTACGTTTCGTGTTATGTCTGACTCGATCGACGCGCCCCCGACCCCTCGCAGTTTCACCATCGCCGTTTTGGTGGTGATCTTGGTCGCTGCGATAAATGGCGCCCGGGCGCAGGCGCCATCTCCATCTCCCCCGATCAAGTCGGTGATTATCCAGGTCGCGCCCACTCCAGCGCCTGATCCGGCGCCAGCGCCGGCTCCGGCGCCGGATCAGGCCACGCCGGTCGTGCCAGCGCCAC
>DATCUS010000225.1:0-6459 GCA_036561845.1 Tardiphaga sp.
GTTGTGCGGCCTGCGCCGGCGATGGAGCGGCCTGCTGCGCCGACGGCGGCGGTGACGCGGCTTTCGGGGCGGCTTTCGGGGCGGCTTGTTGGGTGGCCTGCTGCGCCTGAAGATCGAGATAGGAGAGCTCGGGCAGCCGGAACGGATCCGGCGGCTTTGGCGCCGGAGTCGCCTCGCTGGCCTGCGGGACCTCCTCCGGTGTCACGATATCGACCGCGATCGACTCCGATGGCACCGGCTCGAATGGCCGCGCGTCGGCCAGGATCAGGCCCGCCGCCAGCAGCAAATGGCCGACCACCGACACGGCGATCGCCGCGCGAATGAGATGCCTTGGTTCCATTGCGATCAGAGACACTTCAACGCCACGCCACACCGCCCAGGCGCACCAGCATAACCACCCTGCGCGACCCCAGGGTCACTTATTTACCGCACCCGCCGAGACATTTCGACCCGGCGGCCACCGGCTGCGGCTTGCGCCGGACCGGCCAATGGCTCATGGCATGCCCATGTCCAAACCAGATTCGCAGCCTGCTGCTGCCCCGAACTTCGAAGAGTCTCTGCTCGATGCGCTGGCGCGGGCCGGCAGCGGCACGCTCAGCCCGCCGGAGATCGCCCATCTGCTGGCGCCCGAAGGTGACTGGCACGCGTTGCTGATGCCGATCCGCCGCGCCGCGGTGAAACTGGCGCTGGCCGGGCGGCTGGTGATCTACCGCAAGGGCAAGCCGGCCGATCCCAACGATTTTCGCGGCGTCTACCGGCTCGGCCTGCCGCGGCAGGACTGACCCGTCACGACCGCGGCGCCCTCACCGCTTCGGCGCGGGAAACAGCGCAGTGCTGCGCCCGGTCAGCCAGTAGGTCACGAGCCCGACCCACTCATGCGCCGCCATGTCGGTGCGGGAAAGGCCTGCGCCCAGCATATCGAACGGCACCGCCGCGTCCGCCCAGCCGCTGGTGCGAAAGTCGACGGGATAAGCCTCGACATCGAAGCCGGCCGCCCGGAAGGTCCCGATCGAACGCGGCATGTGATAGGCGGAGGTCACCAGCAGCCAGCGCTCGCCCGGCTTGGGTGATACGAGCCGGCGGGTGAAAGCGGCGTTCTCATCGGTGGTGCGCGAGGCGCTTTCCAGCACGATGCGGTCGGACGTAACGCCAAAACGCTCCAGCAACTGGCCGGCGATCGGCGCTTCCGACACCGAACTCTGGATCAGATTGCCGCTTCCGCCGGTGAAGACGATGCGCGCCTTGGGATAGCGCCGCGCCAGCTCGAGCATGGCCACGATGCGCTCGGCGGCGGAGTCGAGCTCCAGCGACTGCCGTGCCGCGGTTCGCTCGGAATCGATGGCGCCGCCGAGGATGATGATGCCGTCGGGATCGCGCCCCTCGGACTGCCAGGCCGGAAAGCGTTCGCTGAGCGTCAGCATCAGCACGTTGCCGGCCGGCGAATAGCCGAACACCAGCAGCAGCAAAACGCCGAAGGTCAGCGTCAGCGTCCCCGCGCGCTGCCGCCGCGCCAGCAGCAGCACGGCGCCGACCGCGCAGACCGTCGCAATCGCATTCGAGGGCAGGATGAAGAAGCCGAAGACCTTGGCGAAGGTGAAGAACATGGCGATGACCGTCTCATGGAGCGCAGCCCTGCATGAGCGATCCCGGCGGCAAGATCAATCCGTCCGCGGCACCCGCGTCAGTCCCATTTCGGCGCGAAGCCGAAATCGGTGAGCCGGACGGCGGCCCGTCCGAGCGCTGAGATCCGCGCCATCTCCGCGTCGGACAGCACGAAATCGAAGATATCGATGTTTTCCGACAGCCGCTCGATCTTCGAGGTGCGCGGGATCGCCACCACGTTCTGCTGCACCAGCCAGCGCAGGCAAACCTGCGTCGCCGACTTGCCATGGGCCTTGCCGATCGCGATCAGCGTCTCGTCGGTCTTGACCTTACCCTTGGCGACCGGACTGTAGGCCACCATCGCCATGCCGTGACGATGGCAGGCCTCCATCACCTTGCTCTGGTCGAGATACGGGTGGTACTCGACCTGGTTGCAGACCAGCGGCTCCTTGCACAGCGCCACCGCCTCGTCGAGCAGGGCCACGGTGAAATTGGACACGCCGATATGGCGGGCGATGCCGAGCGTCTTGGCGTGCGCCAGCGCGCCCAGCGTTTCCGCCATCGGCACATGCGCATTGGGCCAGTGCAGCAGCAGCAGATCGACCTCCGACAGCCGCAGCTTGACCAGACTGTCCTTGGCCGAGCGTTCGAGGTCGTGGGGCGCGAAATGCGTCGTCCATACCTTGGTGGTGACGAAGATGTCGTCGCGCCGGACGCGCGAGGCGCGGATGCCCTCGCCGATTTCGCGCTCGTTCTCATAGACCTGCGCGGTGTCGATGTGGCGATAGCCGAGCCGGAGCGCCTGCTCGACGATGCGCGCGCAGGCCCGGTCACGCAGTTCCCAGGTGCCAAGGCCGAGGGCCGGAATCCTGGCACCGTTGGCTTCCACGAATTGCATCAAATCCTCCCGATCGGTCTGACGTCACGAGAACGGAAAATGGGATCGAGATAATGTCCGCCATCGGCCTGGCTGGCAAATCTGCACAGATCCAGGCTCAGCTCGCAACAGCACCGGGCGCAAGCGCCGCAAACACGGTCTCCGGCGCGTGCGCGATCACCGCCAGCAGCGCCCTCGCCGGCCCGCGCGGCATGCGCTTGCCCTGCTCCCAGTTGCGGATGGTTTCGACGGGCACGCCAAGCCGGGCGGCGAATTCGAGCTGGGTCAGCCGCGCACGCTGGCGCAGATCGCGCACCGCCGGGTCGATCGACCGTGCAGCAACAGGGACTGCCGATGCGGCAGGCATGTCCGGCGCGAGCGGAAACTCTGCGCCATCCCGCAATTCGACAATCCGTCCGTCCGCCTTCAGCCGCAAGCGCATGTTTGACCTCATCGGGGGATCGTCGGTGATCGCAGTTAAGGTCCCGTGAAGAACTGCTACTTCAGCCCGAACCACAGGGTAGCGATGCCCAGGAAGGCAAAGAAACCGACCACGTCGGTGACCGTGGTGACGAAGGTGCCTGACGCCACCGCCGGATCGGCCTTGACCTTTTCCAGCACCATCGGAATCAGGATGCCGCCCAGTGCGCCGGCGACCAGGTTGACCAGCATCGCCAGCCCGATGACGACCCCGAGCGCTGGAATCTTGAACCAGGCCACCGCGGCAATGCCGGTGATGACCGCAAAGGCGATGCCGTTGATCAGGCCAACCAGGCCTTCGCGGATGACCAGGCGCGAGGCGTTGTTGGGGTTGAGTTCGCGCGTCGCCAGCGCCCGCACCGCCACGGTCATGGTCTGGGTCGCGGCATTGCCGCCCTGGCTGGCGACGATCGGCGCCAGCACCGCCAGCGCCACCATCTGCTCCAGCTGGCCCTCGAACAGGCCGAGCACCGACGAGGCGAGAAACGCCGTGGCCAGATTGATGATCAGCCAGTTGAAGCGGCCCTTGGCGATGGTCCAGAAACTGTCGGACAGCTCTTCGTCCGATGTGACGCCGCCCAGCGCCTTGAGGTCTTCGTCGGCCTCCTCCTCGATCACGTCGACCACGTCGTCGATGGTGATGACGCCTACCAGCCGGTTGTCGATGTCGACCACGGGGGCCGCGACCAGGTTGTATTTGCCGAACAGCCGCGCCACCTCCTCCTGGTCGTCATTGACCGAGACGCGGCGGCGGTCCTCGTCGATCAGGTCGGCCAGCGGCACCGGCCGGCGCGACCGCAGCAGCGCGTCGAGCGACACCGCGCCCTGCCAGCGCTGCCACTGGTCGACGGCATAGATCTCGTAGAAGCGGTCCGGCAGGTCCTCGGTGTCGCGCATGTAGTCGATGGCCTGCCCGACGTTCCAGTCCGGCGGCACCGCGATGAACTCGGTCTGCATCCGCCTTCCGGCGGAGTTTTCCGGATAGTCCAGGCTGCGCTCGATGGCGATGCGCTCGGATTGCGGCAGCTTCTCGAGGATCTCGTCCTGGTCCTCCTCGTCCATGCCTTCGAGCAGTTCGACGGCATCGTCGGATTCCAGCTCCCGCATGCCCTCGGCGACGGTCTCCGGCTCGAGTTCCTCGAGGATCTCCTCGCGCACGGAATCGTCGACTTCGTTGAGCGCGGAAAAGTCGAAGTCGGCGCCGGTCAGTTCCACCAGGCGGACGCGCTCGTCGGGCTCCAGTGCCTCGATCAGGTCGCCGAGGTCGGCCTCATGCAGTTCGCCGACGATCTCGCGCAGGAACGCACTGTCGGCGGCCTCGACCGCGCGCGACACCGCCGCGACAAATTCGGACCGCAATTCGCCATGGTCATCGCGCATCGGCAGGTGGTCAGGCACCTTTTCCTGCACGGCGAGCTCGATATCATCAGCCATGCCGCACCTCGCCGGTTTGAATGGGATTGCGGAACTAGCGCTGTTTCGACAAAACGCGCTATCCATGGATGAGAACGAACCCGAAGCCGCATCAGGCATTACCCAATGGGCAGTGCCAAGCGCAATCGGAAATATGCGGCGCGCGAGATGAGCGGCCGGAAAGTGAACTGATCGTGTTGAAGATCGCCATCGTCGCCCTGATCGCCTGCACGGCCGCCGCGCAGGCCGCCGACTGCCCGCGCAAGGACGTGCTGGGCACGTCGCGCGTCATGACGGTGGATCCGGCCGCCTATCCGCGCGTCGGGCTGCAGAGCTTTCCGCAGAGCCTGCCGCTCGGGGACCGCGAGGTGGTGCTGACCTTCGATGACGGGCCGAACCCACCGACCACCAGCAAGATCCTCGACGCGCTGGCGCGCGAATGCGTCCATGCGACGTTCTTCCTGATCGGCCAGAGCGCCGCCGCGCATCCGGCCCTGGTGCGGCGGATCGCCGCCGAAGGCCACACCATCGGACATCACACATGGTCCCACGCCAATCTGGGCGAGATCAGCCAGGCTGCTGCCGTCGAGCAGATCGAACGCGGCATCGCGGCCGACGAGACCGCACTCCAGGGCAAGCCGAGCAACAGCGTGCCGACCACGCCGTTCTTCCGCTTCCCCTATTTCTCATCGACTCCGGCGCTGCTTGAGGATCTGCAAAAGCGCAATGTTGCCGTGTTCGGCGCGGACTTCTGGGCCAGCGATTGGAACAAGATGACGCCGCAGCAGGAATTGAAGCTGATCACCGACCGGCTGCAGGCCGCGCATAGGGGAATCATCCTGTTCCACGACACCAAGGCCCAGACCGCCGCGATGATGCCCGATTTCCTGCGCTATCTCCGGGACAACAACTACCGTGTCGTGCATGTCGTGGCCGCCAGCGTGGACAGGACGGCAGCCCGGAAACCGGCCCCGTAGGCGCGGAAAACCCGGCAATCGCCGATATGATTAAGCGGGCGTTCATCGCCCTGCCGCTAGCTTTCGATTTGGAATGCACAGAGTGACGGATCGCGTAATGACGAGAGTGGCGACGGGTGAACGGACGGCGCGGCTGATGCTTGGCCTGCTGGCCGGGCTGACGCTTGCCACCGCCCGCACCGCCGTGGCGGCGGAATGTCCCGGCAATCCCGGCGCGCTCGGCACGTCCCGCACCATCGTGGTCGATCCGCGCGAGCACCCCATTATCGGCACCATGCAATATCGGGAAACGCTGCCGCTCGAGGACCACGAGGTGGTGCTGACCTTCGACGACGGTCCGATTCCGAAATACAGCAACGCGGTGCTGGCGATCCTCGCCGAGCAATGCGTCAAGGCGACGTTCTTCGCGATCGGCCGCATGGCCCGTGAATATCCCGAAGGCGTGCGCAAGCTGATCGCCGCCGGCCACAGCGTGGGCACCCATACCCAGAACCACCCGCTGAGCATGAACCACATGCCGCTCGACCGCGCGCAGCAGGAGATGGACGACGGCATAGCTTCGGTCAAAGCGGCGCTCGGCGACCCCGCCCAGCTGTCGCCATTCTTCCGGATTCCCGGCCTGCTGCGCGCCGACCTGGTCGAGGACTACGCGAAATCCCAGGGCCTGCAGGTGTGGAGCGCCGACTTTCCCGCCGACGACTGGCGCCATGTGTCATCGAAGACGGTGCACGATCTGGCGATGTCGCGCATCGAGGCCAAGGGCAAGGGCATCCTACTGCTGCACGACATCCAGGCGCGCACCGTGGCGGCGCTGCCGCAGATCCTGCGCGATCTGAAGGCCGGCGGCTATCGCATCGTCCATGTGGTGGCGGCCACACCCGACCTGCCGAAGACGCCGACCACCGCGCAGCAATGGCAATTGCATCCGACCTCGGAGACAGTGGCCATCTCGCGCTGGCAGAAGGTGCCCAGCTTTGCCTTTGCCGATACGACCATGTTGCCCGCGCCCGTGGCCTTCGCGGCCAATCAGGTGACGTCGTTGCCGGAATCCTTCAACAGCCTGCGGCTGCGCCGGCTGGCGCGCGGCGCCGTGCCGCTGCCGGAGGCCGC
>DATCUS010000226.1:0-39717 GCA_036561845.1 Tardiphaga sp.
GGCCAGCGCCAGCAGCGGCCTGGAGCGGGCGCGCTCCGACAGCGCAAACACCCGGGCGGCGAACAGGTAGCCGGAATAGAAATAGACGAAGCGCGCGGCGAATTCGTCGATCGCGGTCCAGCCGGTCGACAGATGCATCATCTCGAGCGCCGCGGCGACGCCCCAGATCAGCAGCGGCGGCAACGACCGCGTCACCTTGGTCACGACGAAAAAGATCGGCAGCAGATAGATGAACCACAACGTGCCGAACGGCTCGATGAAGGACTCCAGATACAGCAGGCCGACATAGGTCCAGCCGTAGGGCGCGGCCAGGCCAGGGGCCTTGAAGATGAACTGGATGGTCACCCACAGCACGTAGAAATAGGCGAAATGCATCACCTTGCGGTCGAGATAGGTACGCCAGTCGCGGTCGATCACGACCGCCAGGAACAGACCGGAGATCAGGAAGAAATCCGGCATGCGGAATGGTTTTGCGAAGGCCACCAGCACATGCATGAAGCCGGTCTGGCCGGCGGCCTGCTCCACGCCCAGCACGGAATGCATCATCACCACCATGACAATGCAGATGCCCTTGGCGTAGTCGACCCAATCGATCCGGGCTGGCGCGCCGGGCGCAAGCCTGGCTGCGACGGCGGTTGTGCCGTTTCTGGTCATCGTTGTCCCCTTGCAAGGCACTTTCGCGCCACCATCGGCTTGAACGGTTTCTTTCGCGTTTCCTCGTACAAGGAATATGCCGGTTATCGGTCACGGTCGCGCGAGCGGGGCGGGTGGTTAACGCCCGTTATGGCCTCCCCGGCACCCGTGATTTGTCGACTATCGCCTCTTTCTTCCTTCTCCCCTTGTGGGAGAAGGTGGCGCGGACGAAGTCCGCGTCGGATGAGGGGTATTTCCAGGCGCGGAGCTTGCGGCTACCCCTCACCCGTCTCGACCGCTACGCGGCCGATCCACCCTCTCCCACAAGGGGAGAGGGGAAGAACCACCTTACGAGCAGATTTTGACCCGCAGCTTCGACACCCCCCTGCCGATCGATGCCGTCCTCGACGACATCGCCCGCGCGATGTCCGGCAATAATGCCGCCGTGCTGGTGGCGCCGCCCGGCGCCGGCAAGACCACGCGGGTGCCGCTGGCGCTGCTCGATGCCCCGTGGCTGCAGGGCAGGAAGATCATCATGCTGGAGCCGCGGCGGATCGCCGCCCGCGCCAGCGCCGAGCGGATGGCGAAGACCCTGGGCGAACGGGTCGGCGACACCGTCGGCTACCGCGTCCGCTTCGGCTCCAAGATCTCGCGCAATACCCGCATCGAGGTGGTCACCGAGGGAATCTTCTCGCGACAGATCCTCGACGATCCCGAACTGACCGGCGTCGCCGCGGTCTTGTTCGACGAATTCCACGAGCGCTCGCTCGATGCGGACATGGGGCTGGCGCTGGCGCGCGATGCGCAGGTCGGCCTGCGCGAGGATCTGCGCATCCTGGTGATGTCGGCGACCATCGATGGCGCGCGGGTCGCAAAGTTGCTGGGCGACGCGCCGGTGATTGCCAGCGAGGGCCGCGCCTATCCGGTGGAGACGCGCTATCTCGGCCGCAAGCCGGACATCCAGATCGAGCGGCAGATGGCCGACGCCATCGCCATGGCGTTGCGCGCCGACGCCGGTTCGGTGCTCGCATTCCTGCCGGGCGCCGCGGAGATCCGTCGCACCCAGACTTTTCTCGCCGAACGAATTCACGATGCGAGCATCGAGACCGTGCCGCTGTTCGGCGCGCTCGATGCCGCCGTGCAGGATCGTGCCATCGCGCCTTCGCCGAAGGGGCAGCGCAAGGTGGTGCTGGCGACGTCGATCGCCGAGACCTCGCTGACCATCGAGGGCGTACGCATCGTGGTGGACAGCGGCGTCGCCCGGGTGCCGCGCTACGAGCCGGACATCGGCCTGACAAGGCTGGAGACCGTGCGTGCCTCGCGCGCCGCGGTCGACCAGCGCCGCGGCCGCGCCGGACGCACCGAGCCTGGTGTCTGCTACCGGCTGTGGGACGAGCCGCAGACAGCGTCACTCGCCGCCTATACCCAGCCGGAAATTCTGAGCGCCGATCTGTCGTCGCTGGTGCTCGATCTCGCGCAATGGGGTGTCAGCGATCCCGCGCAGCTGGCGTTTCTCGATCCGCCGCCGGCCCCGGCATTGAGCGAGGCGCGCAGGCTGCTGCGTGAGCTCGGTGCGCTCGACGGCGACGGCCGCATCACCGACGAGGGCAAGAGCCTGCGCGCATTGGCCCTGCCGCCGCGGCTGGCGCGGATGATCGTGGACTCGCACCGGCTCGGCTGTGGCGAGGAGGCGGCTGACATCGCCGCGATCCTCACCGAACGCGGGCTCGGCGGCGACAGCGTCGATCTCGATTATCGCCTCGACCAGTTCCGTCGCGACCGGACGCCACGCGCGCAAAGTGCACGGCAACTGGCGCAGCGCTGGGCGCAGCAGGTGGCGGCCACGGAGAAAGCCACAGACGCCGCGGCCTCTTCTCCCTCCCCCTTGCGGGGAGGGTGGCCGGCCGAAGGCCGGTCGGGTGGGGGTGCCACAAGCGCCGTCGCCCGTGGCACCCCCACCCCCGGCCCCTCCCCGCAAGGGGGAGGGGAGTTAACCACCGGCGTCATGCTGGCTTTGGCCTTCCCCGATCGCGTTGCCAAGAATCGCGGCAATGGCAGTTTCGTGCTCGCCAACGGTCGCGGCTCGGCGGTGGATCGTGCCTCGGCGCTGGCGCGCGCGCCCTATATCGCGGTGGCCGAGTTGACCGGCACGGCGGCCAACGGGCGCATCCTGCTGGCGGCGCCGATCGCGCAAGCCGAGATCGAGGCGCGCTTCGCCGACCAGATCGAAGCTGTGGACGAAGTCACCTTCGACCGCGCTTCGATGGCGCTGCGCGGCCGCCGCAAGCGCAGCCTGCATGCCATCACTCTGTCGGAAGCGACGATGGCGCTGATGCCATCGACAGACACCGCGCGCATATTCGCCGAGGGCCTGGTTGCTGCCGGCATCGATCGTTTGCCGTGGTCGAAGCCGCTGCAGCAATGGCGCGGCCGCGTGATGTTCCTGCGCGCCGCCGAGGGAGAGCCGTGGCCCGACCTGTCCGACGCCGCACTCGCGGCCGCGCCGGACACCTGGCTGGTGCCGGCGCTGTATGACAAGACCGCGCTGAAGGAGTTTTCCTCCGCCGACATGTCGGAAGCGCTGATGGCGCTGCTGCCGTGGGACCTGCGCGCGCGACTCGACAGGGAGGCACCGACGCATTTCGAGGCGCCGACCGGCACCATACTGCCGATCGACTACGAGGCCGAGCAAGGCCCAACCATCGCGGTGCGGCTGCAGGAACTGTTCGGACTGACCGCCCATCCATCCGTTGCGAAGGGCAAGGTGCCGCTGGTGCTGGAACTGCTGTCGCCGGCACATCGCCCGGTGCAGGTGACGCGCGATCTGCCGGGGTTCTGGAAGGGCAGCTACCAGGACGTGCGCTCCGACCTGCGCGGCCGCTATCCCCGCCATCCGTGGCCGGAGGATCCCGCCGGCGCGTTGCCGACGCGACGGGTCAAGCCGCGCGGGACGTGAGCCGCTATATTCGCCGCCATTAACCCGTTGCTCATCCTTTTCGCGAAAATGGGACCCGGGGACGCGGCCGTGAAAAGACGGCGGCTGTTCCCCTGTGTTCCAATCGTCGCGCGTAAGGCGGCGGTTCAGTGAGGTTGCGTCATGCGTAACATTTTGGTCTTCGCTGCGATCCTGATCGGCCTCGGCACCTTCATGGCGCAGCAGGCTGACAAGATGACGGCGACCACGCCGGCGATGGCCAAGTCGCTGGCGACAGAGCCGCCGGTCACGCAGGCCGGCATCCGCAGCCTCAGCATCCCGCGCGACCCGCGCGGCCATTTCCAGACCGAGGGCCGCATCGAAGGCCAGCGCATCGGCTTCATGGTCGATACCGGCGCCTCGGTGATCGCGCTGAACGAGAAGTCCGCCGCGCGCTTCGGGCTGCGGCCGTCGCGCGCCGACTACAATGCCACGGTGACCACCGCCAACGGCACCATCAAGGCAGCGCGCACCCGCCTTGCCCTGGTCGACATCGGCGGCATCGTGGTGCGCGACGTCGATGCCATGGTGCTGCCCGACGAGGCGCTGTCGGAGAACCTGCTCGGCCTGTCGTTCCTCGGCAAGCTGAAGCGCTTCGAATATGCCAACGGCAGGATGGTGCTGGAACAGTAGGACCGGCGGTCAGGCCGCCGACGCTGCCGGGACCGGCAGCGCGGTGACCGACTTGATCTTCTCCATGGCGAACCGCGACGTGACGTTCTTCAGCGCCACCGCGCTGATCAGCTTCTTGTAGAACACGTCGTAGCTCTGCATGTCCGCGACCACCACGCGCAGCATGTAATCGACATCGCCGGCCATGCGGTAGAACTCCATCACCTCGGGCATGGCGCTGACCGCATTGGCGAAAGTCTTCAGCCAGGCTTCGGAATGATCGCCACTTTCCACCGAGACGAACACCGACAGGCCGAGCCCGACCTTGTTCTGGTCGACCAGCGCCACCCGCCGCAGGATCACGCCGTCGGCCTCGAGGCGCTGGATGCGCTTCCAGCATGGCGTCGACGACAGCCCGACGCGGTCGCCGATTTCGGCAACGGACAGCGAAGCGTCCTCCTGCAGCACCATCAGGATCTTGCGATCGATGGCATCGAGGCGACGGTTGGGCTCAACGGTCTGGGTAGCGACGTCGGTCATTTGAAGAACTTTGTTCTAATTAAGAGGTCGATACACCTCATATATAGAACAATCTTCCAAATCAAGTCCGTTCAGGTGGCTGCCGGGCTCGCATCCGTCGAATGGCCCAAAAGCTCTTCCACTTCAGCGCGTTGCGGGCAGGCGAAGGCGCCGCCATAGCGGGTGCATTTCAGCGCCGCGGCCGCGGAAGCGAAGCGCAGCGCCTCGGGAACGGACCTTCCGTTAGCGAATTCCAGTGCGAAGGCGCCGTGGAAGATGTCGCCGGCGCCCAGCGTATCCACGGTGTGCACCGGGAAGGCGGGCGTCCGCTGCAGTTCCTGCTTGTCGTCGAGCCACAGCGTGCCCTTCGGCCCAAGGGTGACGGCCAGAAAGGACGAGGTCAGCTTGGCCATTTTGCGCAGCGCCGCGGCGTCCTCGGTGATTCCAGCGGTGGACTGCAGCGCCTCGTCGGAAAATATCAGATGCGACGACGCGCTGAGCAGGCCCTCGCTCTGCGACATGGTGCTGTCGATATCGACCACCACCGGGATGCCGCGCTTGCGCGCTTCAGCGCACAGATGCGTCGCAAAAGGCGCGCAGCGGCTTTCGATCATGATCGCGTCGCAATCCTCGAGCAGCCGGTCGGCGTGGGGAAGCTTCACCTTCCACAATGCAGGATCGCGGAACGAGATGATGGTGCGCTCGCCGGAGGGGTCCATCATGATCGCCGAGATCGGCGTCACCAGTCCCGCCATGTGCACCAGGTGTGAGGTGTCGATGCCCTCCTTCGCCAGGTCGTCGAACAGGTACTGGCTCGACGTCTCGCTCTTGTCGCCCATGGGGCCGGTCAGGATGGCATGACCGCCAAGCCGGCTGATCCCGACCGCCGCGTTGAGCGCGTTGCCGCCGCAGATCTGCGCGAAGCGGTCGGCGTTGAACTTCTGTCCGCGGCCGGGCACCGCCTGCACGCCGAAGGTCAGATCGCGCACCGGCATGCCGATGCACAGGATGCGCGGCTTTCGCTTGGACTCGGTCATGGAATATTCCGTTCTGTCAGATCGATTGGCCGGCCTGCAGCCAGTGGCCGAGCAGGTGATGCGCGATGGCAAATGGATGCGGTCCGGCGAGCCCGTCCGGGTGTTCGCGCTTCAGCATCAGCATCGCCTCGTCACGGTCAAACCACCGGGCGTCTTCGAGTTCCATGTGATCGACCGTAATCGCTTCGGAGGTGGCGCGCGCCGAGCAGCCGATCATCAGCGAGGACGGGTAGGGCCAGGGCTGCGTCATGTAATATTTGACGTCGGTGCAGTGGATGCCGGATTCCTCGAGGATCTCGCGCTTGACCGCGTCCTCGATGGTTTCGGCGGCTTCGACGAAGCCGGCGAGGCATGAATACATCCCCGGCGGAAACTGCTTCTGGCGGCCCATCAGGCATTTCTCGCCGGAGGTCACCAGCATGATCACCACCGGGTCGGTGCGGGGAAAATGCTCGGTCTTGCAACTCGGGCAGGTGCGCTTCCAGCCGCCGTCGGACATGGTGGAGCGGGCGCCGCAATTGGCGCAGTAACCATGGCGCTGGTGCCAGCTCACCATGGATTTGGCCATCGCGATGGCCGACAGCTGGTCCGGCGGCACCACGCCCTGCATCGCCATTCCCCGCAACTCGCTGACGGCGCCATCGCTGCGGGTCAGCAGGGTCTCCACGGCACCGGCCGAAATCCCCATGCCGAACACCGGCGCGCCGTCGCGCAGGCCCAGAAAGATCGTGCCGGGATTGGCGCCGAATTTCAGCGCCTCGTCGATGGTCAGCAGGGCGCGCGGGCCGGCGGCCTCCTGCTTCATCACCAGCGAGTCGCGATACACCACATAGGCGCGGGCATCGCGATGGTTCTCCATGGCGAGCAGCTTCTCGTCGCTGCTGCGCAGATGCGCGGCGCGGTCGAGCTGGTGCGAGACGAAGGCCGGGTTGCCCAGCGGGAATGCGGTGTTGGTCATCGGTTCAGCCCAGCCAGATCTTGCGACGCAGTTCGCTGATGAAGGACTGCACCTCGGCAGCGTCGTGGGCCAGCGGCGGCACCACGCCCCACACCGGGCGCGGCCAGGCCGCGTCGGAGGTGCGTCGCGCGACGATGTGGACGTGGAGCTGCGGCACCAGATTGCCCAGCGCGGCGATGTTGAGCTTGTCGCATTTGGTGACGTCCTTGACCGCGCGCGCCACCCTTGTGATCTCGGTCATCAACTGGCCCTGCTCGACCTCGTCGAGATCGATGATCTCCACGGCGTCGGCCCGGCGCGGCACCAGCAGCAGCCAGGGGTAATTGGCGTCCTTGATCACCAGCACGCGGCACAGCGGCAGGTCGCCGATGTCGATGGTGTCTTTTTGCAGCTGCGTGTGCAGCGACCAGGCGGGAGCGGGCATGTTTGTTCCATGGGGCCCGTTCTGCGACGGGCTTTGATCCGACCTGCGGGCGCAGGACGCACCTGTCATATCAAGGCCTTCACGACGGCGAAAGCGGCTGCTCCGGCTCGCCCCGTCGCGCTTGCTTTCCGGAGCTTTTGGCCCCAAATAAGCACCGGGAGATTGGCGGTGGACGAGCCACTCGCCAACCGGGTCAGGTCCGGAAGGAAGCAGCCCTAACGAGGTCCGGATCGGGTCGCTCGTCAGTCTCCTACTTGTTTTTTCGTGCGAATTCAGCGTCCCGCGCGATGGAAGACCAGCGTTTTCGGCGGAACAGGCACGCCGTTCGGCCGAAAACGCGGCTGTAGTTCCGCAAACCTGCTTCGAGAGACATCACATTGCGGATCGACCGATGACCGACGCTGGCCTTCCCATTGCATCCGCGGCCGAAGGTTTCGATCTCGGCGGCAACAAGCTCGCCGCCGCCGCAGCCGGCACGCCCTACCGGGTGCTGGCGCGAAAATACCGCCCCAACAGTTTTGACGACCTGATCGGCCAGGAGGCCGTGGTCCGTACCGTGTCGAATGCGTTCGAGACCGGGCGGATTCCGCAGGCCTGGATCCTCACCGGCGTGCGCGGGGTCGGCAAGACCACCACCGCGCGCATCCTGGCGCGGGCGCTGAATTACGAACTGGCGGACGGCTCGATCAAGGGGCCGACCATCCACATGCCCGTGCCCGGCGTGCATTGCCAGGCGATCATGGAAAGCCGGCACATGGACGTGCTGGAAATGGACGCCGCCAGCCACACCGGCGTCGACGATGTCCGCCAGATCAACGACAGCGTGCGCTATGCGCCCTCCAGCGCGCGCTACAAGGTCTATATCATCGACGAAGTCCACATGCTGTCGACCGCGGCCTTCAACGCCTTCCTGAAGACGCTGGAAGAGCCGCCGGAACACGCCAAGTTCGTGTTCGCCACCACCGAGATCCGCAAGGTGCCGGTCACCGTGCTGTCGCGCTGCCAGCGTTTCGACCTGCGCCGCGTCGATGCCGACGTGCTGATGAAGCATCTGTCGAATATCGCCGGAAAGGAGAATGTCGAGGTCGAGCCGGAAGCGCTGGGCATTATCGCCCGTGCCGCCGAGGGCTCGGTGCGCGATTCGCTGTCGCTGTTCGACCAGGCCATTGCCCACGCCGCCGGCATCGTCCGCGCCGATGCGGTGCGCACCATGCTGGGCCTTGCCGACCGCACGCGGGTCATCGATCTGTTCGATTCGCTGGCGCGCGGCGACATCGCCAGTGCCTTCGCCGAGTTCCGCGAACAATATGACACCGGCGCCGATCCCATCGTCGTGCTCAGCGATCTCGCCGAATTCGTCAACTTCGTCACCCGCGTCAAGATCGTGCCGGCCACCGCCGACAACGTCGCCTTCGGCGAGACCGAGCGGTTGCGGGCCCGCGAATTCGCGTCGAAGCTGTCGATGCGGGTGCTGTCGCGGATGTGGCAGATGCTGCTGAAGGGCATCACCGAAGTGCAGGGCGCGACCCGGCCCGCCGCCGCGGCCGAGATGGTGTTGGTGCGGATCGCCTATGTGGCGGACATGCCGACGCCGGACGAAGCCATCCGCATGCTCGACCAGAACGGCGGCGCTTCGCCGGTGATTTCCGGCGGCTCGGCACCGCAGGGCGGTGGATCCTCATCGACGGTATCGTCGATGTCCTCCGCGTCCGCGCCGCGGGCAGCCTCGATGCAGCGCGGCAGCGCCGAGCCTTCGCCGCGGCCGCAGATGAGCGCGCCGGTGGCCGCAGCACAGGCGGCGCCGGTGCTGCGCATCGCGACCTTTCCTGAACTGGTGGCGCTGGCCGCAGAGAAGCGCGACCTGATGGTCAAGGCAGCACTCGAGGCAGACGTTCGTCTGGTGAAGATGGAAGACGGCCGGCTCGAACTGTCGATGGAACGCAGTGCCTCGCGCACCCTGATCAACGACCTCTCGCGGAAACTTGAGCAGTGGACCGGCCGGCGCTGGAGCGTGATCGTTTCCAACGAACCGGGCCAGCCGACGCTGCGGTCGCAACTCGACCAGTTGAAGAGTGAGCGCCAGCAGGCGGCGGAAGCCGATCCGCGGGTGCAGGAAGTGCTGGCGCGGTTTCCCGGCGCCAAGGTCGTCGAGGTCCGCCGGCTTGCCCCCGAACTGCCGGAATCCGATGCGACCGGTGAAGATCCCGCCGAGACGCCTGATGGCGACGACGACTAATCCATTTCAGAGGAACAACTCATGGCTGATTTTCTCGGCATGATGAAACAGGCAGCGCAGCTGCAGTCGAAGATGAAGGCCATGCAGGACGAACTCGAACATGTCGAGGTCGAAGGCATGTCGGGCGGCGGCCTGGTCACGGTCCGCATGACCGCAAAGATGGATGTGAAGAGCGTCAAGATCGATCCCTCGCTGATGAAGGCGGACGAGCACGAGATTCTCGAAGACCTGCTGGTCGCCGCGATCGGCGATGCCAAGCGCAAGGCCGAGGGCGCCATGCAGGAGAAGATGCAGGCGCTGACCGGCGGCCTGGGGTTGCCGCCCGGGATGGGCCTCACCTGACATGGCGGGTGGGGTTGCCGGTCCGGAAATCGAAAAACTGATCCAGCTGCTGGCGCGGCTGCCGGGGCTTGGTCCGCGCTCGGCGCGCCGCGCCGCGCTGCACCTGATCAAGAAGCGCGAGGCGCTGATGACGCCGCTGGCGTCGGCGCTGCAGGTGGCCATCGACAAGATCCAGGTGTGCAAGACCTGCGGCAACATCGATACGCAAAATCCCTGCACCATCTGCACTGACCCGCGGCGCGATCCCTCCATTATCGTGGTGGTGTCCGACGTCTCGGACCTGTGGGCGCTGGAGCGCGCTACGGCCACCACAGGCACCTACCATGTGCTCGGCGGCACACTGTCGCCGCTCGACGGTGTCGGGCCGCAGGACCTGACCATCGACGCGCTGGTATCGCGTGCCCATGCGAGCCAGGTCACCGAACTGATCCTGGCCCTCAATGCGACGGTCGACGGCCAGACCACCGCGCACTACATCACCGACCTGCTGCAGGATGCCGGCGTCAAGGTAACGCGGCTGGCGCACGGCGTGCCCGTGGGCGGTGAGCTGGACTATCTGGACGACGGCACCCTGACCGCAGCGATGCGGCAGCGGACGCTGTTTTGAACTGAAAGAAACGTCATGACACCACTGAACGACAAGACACTGACGCTGGGCGCGGCTGCGCTTGGCATGGCGCTGGCCTTCGCGACGGGTGCCGCGGCGCAAGCACCGGCGACGCCTCCTGCAGCGGCTGCTGTTCCAAAGATCATGAAGATCGGCGATGTTCTCAGCGGTCAGCTCAATGCGCTGCGCGTCCGTGCGCCGACGGGCAAGGGCAAGCGCGTCAACACCTTCCAACTGGTCAGCGAGCCGCGCCGGCTGCCGGCGCCGGCCGGCCTGTGCAACCTGGAGACCGGGCCGGAGACCTTCGAGATCGTCACCGCCAACGATTCCCAGGCAAACGAGCTGAAGAAGCTGATCGGCAAGGAAGTCTCGCTGAAGGTCACCGAAGTGGCTTGCGCCGAGCAGGCCGGCCAGATGAGCGAAGCGCTGGTGACGAAATGGAGCGTGGTGGCGAAGCCGAACTGAATGTCGCCCGCTCAACTGTCATCGCGCGCCAAACACTCCACTGTTATCGCCCGGCCTGGCGCGCACTTGCGCGCGAGGACCGGGCGACCCAGTAAACACGGGCGGTTTCGGTCTATCACAGGCGCCGACGCGTACTGCGTCACCCGCTTTCGCGGGTGATGGCGACGGAGTCATATCCGCACCGGTTCCAGCGTGTCGAAATGGCCGCGCCGTTGCAGCCACACCAGCAGGATCAGGCTGGGCACCGCCACCACCACGCAGATTGCGAAGAACAGTGGCCAGCCGGTGGTCGCGGCCACGTAGCCCGCGCTGGCTGACAGGTAGGTGCGGCCAACCGCGGCGAGCGCGGTGAGCAGCGCGTATTGCGTGGCGGTGTGCAGCGGGTTCTTGCACAGCGCCGAGAGGTAGGCGACGAAGATCACGGTGCCGATGGCGCTGGTGAAGTTCTCCGCGGTGATGGCGAAGGCCAGCGCCCACTGGTTGACGCCGACGATGGCCAGCCACGAGAACGACAGGTTTGCGACCGCCTGCAGCACGCCGCCGATCCACAGGCTGGTCGGCAGCGAATAGCGCCGCGCCACGAAGCCGCCGGCGAAACCGCCGAGCAGGGTGGCGGCGAGGCCCACGCCCTTGACGATGGCGGCGTAGTCGTTGCGGGTGAAGCCGAGATCGATCACGAACGGCGCGGTCATGGTGCCCGAAAAAGCGTCGGTGAACTTGAACAGCACGACAAAGGCCAGCGCCGCCCAGGCATCCTTTCGCGCGAGGAATTCGGACAATGCGCCGATCGCCGCCTTGGTCACCCGCTGCAGCGCGGTGTCGGCGCCGGTTGCGGCCTCGGCGCGAGCGGATTGCGCGGGCTCGGTGGCGCACAGTGCGGTGACGGTGCCGATCAGCACCATGGCGGCCATGGTCGCGTAACCCCACATCCAGGCGGTGCCGCGCGGCAGGCCGGTGCCCTCATAGGCGCTGACCATGAACAGTGCGCCGGCGGTGGAGACCAGCATGCCGATGCGATACGCCGCGACGTACGACGCCATGCCGGCGGCCTGTTCTTCCTCGGGCAGGCTCTCGACGCGGAAGGCGTCGACCACGATGTCCTGGGTCGACGACATCGCCGCTACCAGCAGCGCACCGAGTGCCACGAACAACGGCGATTTCGCGGGATCGGTGAGCGCCAGCAGCAGGATGGCAGCGATCAGCAGCAGTTGCGAGAACACCAGCCAGCCGCGGCGGCGGCCGAAGCGGCGGGTGAACAGAGGAACGTGCAGCGCGTCGACCAGCGGCGCCCACAGGAATTTCAGCGTGTAGGGCGTGCCGACCAGCGCGAACAGGCCGATGGTGCGCAGGTTGACGCCGGATTCGGTCATCCACACCAGCAGCGTCGAACCGGACAGCGCCAGCGGCAGTCCGGAGGAAAAACCCAGCAGCAGCACGATCAGGACGCGCGGCTGCAGATACACCGTCAACGCCTCCCGCCACGAGGCGCGGGGCTTGGGGACGATGGTGGGCTCGGGCAGACTGTCGGGGGCGCTGGTCATGAACGAGTGCTAGCAGATTCGGGCCATCTTCCCTCTCCCCTTGTGGGAGAGGGTGGACGCGCGAGAGCGCGGCCGGGTGAGGGGGGCGCCGCGAACTCCGAGCCTAGCAACCCCTCATCCGACGCGGACTTCGTCCGCGCCACCTTCTCCCACAAGGGGAGAAGGAAGCCCGTGGCAACGCCGGCGTGCTTCACTCCCCCGCGCGCAACTCGATCGGCGCCGCAAACAGGTCCGGCTTCAACGGCGGTGCCGGCTTGACAAAGGCCGCGCTATCCGCGACCGGCTCGGCCTTGCTGAAATCCAGCTCCTCGATGCGGCCGGCGCGCTTCTCGATCTTGTCGGCGGAGATCAGGATCTGGCGGACATCCTCGTTGGCCTGGCCGAAATGGGTCTGCAGCTTCAGCACGCGGTCGCGCAGCCGGCCGAGGTCGTCGCCGAGGTTCATCACCTCGGTCCGGATCTGGTCGGCGGCGTCGCGCATCCGCGCGTCCTTCAGGATCTGCTGCATCACCTGGATCGCCAGCATCAGCAGCGATGGCGATACCAGCACCACGCGGGCGCGGTAGGCCTTCTGGATGATGTCGTCGAAGCCATCGTGGATTTCGGCGTAGACCGATTCCGACGGCACGAACATCAGCGCGGTGTCCTGGGTCTCGCCGGCGATCAGGTATTTTTCGGCGATGTCGCTGACATGCTTCATCACGTCGGCACGCAGCCGCTGCGCGGCGTATTTCTTCTCCTCCTCGGTGCGGGCGTCGTGCAGCGCCGTCACCGCCTCCAGCGGAAATTTTGCGTCGATGCACAACGGCCGCTGGTCCGGCAGGAAGATCACGCAGTCCGGCCGCTTGCCGGACGACAGCGTGTGCTGGAATGCATAGGCGCCGGCCGGCATGCCGTCCTGGACGATGGATTCCATCCGTGCCTGGCCGAACGCGCCGCGTGACTGCTTGTTGGCCAGCACGTCGCGCAGCGTGGTGACCTGGGTGGTGAGGTCGGTGAGGTTCTTGTGGGCGCTGTCGATGATGCCGAGCCGCTCATGCAGCACGCGCAGGCTATCCATGGTGTTGCGGGTGCTCTGTTCCATGCTTTGTCCGACCCGGTGGGTCACCGAATCCAGCCGCTCGCTCACCGCGCGACCCATCTCGGCCTGGCGGCTGGCCAGCGCCTGGCCCATGGCGTCGACCCGGCCGGTGGCCTCGGACTGTGCCCGCAGCATCTCGCCGAGACGCTCCTCCAGCTCGTCGGCGCGGATCGCCTGCGCCATGGCCAGCGCCGCCCCGCGGTTGCCGGAGCGCGCAATGACGATGGCAATGACCAGCAGCAGAGCGAGCGCCATGGCGGCGAAGCCGATCAGCGCTTCGCCGACGGAGACCGGGGTATCGCCGAGCATGACAAGAACGTCGTTCATCCGGCCAGCGTAGCAGATTCGCATGGCGATGCGAACGAAGCGGGAACATTTATGGTTAACATCAGGTTCATTTTCTTGGTTAACAAAAGCCTAACCGGCATGATTAATAACTCCCTAACAAACACGGTTAACCAATCGTGAATTCCGAGGGCCGGCTGGCTTGAAGCGGCCCGGCGGGATGCCTCGCAAGGGTGCATTGACCGCGTCCGCCGCCCGCATTAAATCGCCCCCATGGCCCTTCGTGAAATCATCATCCTGCCGGACAAACAGCTGCGGCTTGTCTCCAAACCTGTCGAAAAGGTCACGGCCGAGGTGCGCAAGCTCGCCGATGACATGTTCGAGACCATGTATGAGGCGCCCGGCATCGGGCTCGCCGCGATCCAGATCGCGGTGCCGTTGCGGCTGATCACCATGGACCTCGCCAAGAAGGAGGACGAAAGCGGGCCGAAGCCGCGCGTCTTCATCAATCCGGAGATCCTGTCATCCTCGGAGGAGCTCTCGGTCTACGAAGAGGGCTGCCTGTCGATCCCGGAATATTACGAGGAGGTCGAGCGGCCCGCGAAGGTTCGCTTCCGTTTCATGGACATCGACGGCAAGCTGCAGGAGGAGGACGCCGAAGGCTTGTTCGCCACCTGCATCCAGCACGAGATCGACCATCTCAACGGCGTGCTGTTCGTCGATTACCTTTCCAAGCTGAAGCGCGATCGCGTGCTGAAGAAATTCACCAAACTGGCGAAGCGGGCGGATTAGTCTCCTCCCGGTCTCCCGCAGATCGGCTCGCAACATGTCGCTTCGTCTGATCTTCATGGGCACGCCGGACTTCGCGGTGCCGACCTTGCTCGAGCTCGTCGCCCATGGCCACGAAATCGTGGCGGTCTATACCCGCGCGGCAAAGCCGTCCGGGCGCGGCATGAAGCTGCAGCCGACGCCAGTGGAGCGCGAGGCGACGCGGCTCGGCATTCCCGTACTGACGCCGGCTACCTTGAAGACGCCGGAGGCCGAGGCGACGTTTCGCGCGCACCAGGCCGATGCCGCGGTGGTGGTCGCCTATGGCATGATCCTGCCGCAGAACATCCTCGATGTGCCGCCTCTCGGCTGCTTCAACCTGCACGGCTCGCTGCTGCCGCGCTGGCGCGGGGCGGCGCCGATCAACCGCGCCATCATGGAAGGCGATGCCGAGAGCGGCGTCATGGTGATGAAGATGGATGTCGGGCTCGACACCGGTGACGTCGCCATGGCCGAGCGTATCGCGATCACCGATGCGATGACCGCGCAGGACCTGCACGATGCGCTGGCGCCGCTCGGCGCCGACCTGATGGTACGCGCGATCGGCGCACTGGAACGCGGCCGGCTGACGCTCACCAGGCAGAGCGAGGTCGGAGTCACCTATGCCGCCAAGATCGACAAGGCAGAGGCGAAGATCGACTGGTCGAAGCCGGCGCGCGCGGTGCTGCGCCATATCCACGGCCTGTCGCCGTTCCCCGGCGCCTGGTGCGAGCTGCCGCTGGAGGGCGAGGCCGTGCGCGTCAAGATCCTGCGTTGCGCGCTGGCGGACGGCGCGGGCACGCCGGGGGAGCTGCTCAACGACCGCCTGGCGATCGCCTGCGGCGATGGCGCGATCCGCATCATCGAGCTGCAGCGCGCCGGCAAGGCGCCGATGAAGGCGGTGGATTTTATGCGCGGCACGCCGCTGCGGCCACCTCTCCGGTTGGGCTGATGCCGCGCTACAAACTGCTCATCGAATATGACGGCGCGCCGTTCTGCGGCTGGCAGGTCCAGGACAACGGGCCGTCCGTGCAGGGCGCGCTGGAAGACGCGGTGAAGGCGATATCGGGCGAGTCGGTGCGCGTTCATGGTGCCGGCCGCACCGATGCGGGCGTGCATGCGCTCGGCCAGGTGGCGCATTGCGATATCATCAGGCCGTTCGTGCCGGGGCGGTTGCGCGACGGCCTCAACGCGCACCTGCGGCCGCATCCGATTGGCGTGCTGTCGGCCGAGGTCGTTGCCGGCGACTTTGAAGCACGGTTCTCCGCGATCCGGCGGCATTACGTCTACCGCATCGTCAACCGCCGCGCGAACCTCGCCATCGACATCGGTCACGCCTGGCGGGTGGCGCGGCCGCTCGACACGGACGCCATGCACGAGGCGGCCAAACGCCTGCTCGGCAAGCACGATTTCACGACGTTTCGCGACACCGAATGCCAGGCCAAGTCGCCCGATCGCACGCTCGACCAGCTCGACGTGATCCGCGACGGCGACGCCGTCAATATCGTCACTTCGGCGCGCGCGTTCCTGCACAGCCAGGTGCGCTCGATGGTCGGCTCGCTGGTCTGGGTCGGCCACGGCCGCTGGAGCGCCGACGATCTTTCTGCAGCGCTTGCCGCAAAAGCACGCAGCGCCTGCGGCCCGGTAGCGCCGCCGGACGGGCTGTATCTGCTGCGGGTGGATTACTGACGCGCACGCAAGCTGTCATCGCCCGGCCTGCGCGCAATTGCGCGCCAGGACCGGGCGATCCAGTACACGCAGGCGTCAGTGGTAAACATCAGCAGCCGCGTCTACTGGGCCCCCGCTTTCGCGGGGGATGACAGTTGTGAGTGTCCGGTTCGCCTACAACAAATGCTTCACGGCATCCCAGAACAGCTGCTGGCCATCGGCGACATTCGCGGTCCAGTGCTCGTGCGCGAAATCATTGGCGTCGTCGGTGATGAACTTGAAGGCACGCCACGGGATGTTCTGGTGTCGGCACACCGAAGCCAGCGCGAACAATTCCATGTCGACGATGTCGACACGGTTGGCGGTCAGCCACGGATCGGATGCGGTGACGAAACTGTCGCCGGTGCCGCAGATCACGTCGCCATGGCCGGACGAGAGGCGATCCAGCTGCGTTGCATAGGGCGTGGTGCCGCGCGGCGCCAGCGGCTCGGCGTTCATGTCGCGTTGAATCACATGCGCGACCTCGACCAGGCCGCGCAGCGATTCCGTGATCTTGCCGGCGGTGCCGTAGTTGATCACCAGCGACGGCTTCCTTGCCTGGATCGCGAGCAGCGCTGCGATGGTGGTGTTGATCTTGCCGACGCCGGTGAACACGACGTCGACGCCCGCGGGGGCGCGCACGGTGTCGAGTTCGGCGTCGAGTGCGGTGAGGACGAGAATGGTCATGCGAAGTATCGATCCAGTACGCTGCGATAGATCCTGGTCAGCTTTTCCAGATCGGCGACCGGCGTGCGTTCGTCGATCTGGTGCATGGTCTGGCCGACCAGGCCGAATTCGATCACCGGGCAATAGCGCGTGATGAAGCGGGCGTCCGAGGTGCCGCCGCCGGTGTTGAGATCGGGCGTGCGGCCGGTGACCTCTTCGATCGCTGCCGACACCAGATCGGTGAAAGCGCCGGGCTTGGTCACGAAGGAATCCGCATTGCACGGCTCCCAGACGATATGCGCCTTGATCCGGTTGCCGACCGCCGCGGCCAGGCGCTTGTCGATCAGGTCGCGCAGGCTTTCCGGGGTGTGATGGTCGTTGAAGCGGATGTTGAACCGGGCACGCGCCTGCGCGGGGATGACGTTGCTGGCGGTGTTGCCGACGTCGACCGTGGTGAATTCGAGGTTGGACGGCTGGAACTGGGCGTTGCCCGTATCGAGCGGCTCATTGCTCAGCGCTACGATCAGCGCGGCAATGTCCGGCACCGGATTGGAGGCGCGGTGCGGGTAGGCGACGTGGCCCTGCACGCCGTCGACGATCAGCGTGCCGGACTGCGAGCCGCGCCGGCCGATCTTGATGGTGTCGCCGATTGCCTCGACATTGCTGGGTTCGCCGACGATGCAATGATCGAATTTTTCGCCGCGCGCGGCGGCCCATTCCAGCAGCTTGACGGTGCCGTTGACGGCAATGCCCTCCTCGTCGCCGGTGATCAGGAACGAGATCGAGCCGCGGGGCGCGCCGCCATTCGCTTCGAGATAGTCCAGCGTCGCGGCAACCGCGCAGGCAATGCCGCCCTTCATGTCGACGGCGCCGCGGCCGTAGAGCAGGCCATCCTTCACTTCGCCGGAGAATGGCCCAAGGCTCCATGCCGCCTCGTCGCCAACAGGCACCACGTCGGTGTGTCCTGCGAAACTGAGATGCGGTGCGGAGGTGCCGATGCGGGCATAGAGGTTGTCGATGTCGGCGCTGCCTTCCTCGGAAAAGGTGACGCGGTGGGTCTCGAAGCCGGCATCCTTCAGCAGGCTTTCCAGCACGCCCAGCGCGCCGGCATCGGCGGGCGTCACCGACGGGCAGCGCAGCAGGTCCTGGGCAATGGTGAGCGCGTCGGTAAACATCAGATCCTTGGTGCGTGGTTGGTCGGGGCGAGCGGATCGGGACCGTACTGGTTCGGGCCGTGCGTGCCGCGCAAGCAGCATAGTTCGATGAAGCCCCATATGGCGATGACCGAGCCGACGAACGACAGCAGGATGCTGCCCTGCATGTCGGACATGGCGCTGTTGCTGCCGCTGAGCACGCTGGGTCCGAACCAGAACAGCACGATCCACCAGCCGCTCTTGCCGCGGTCATGCAGCCGCTTGATACCGGTGGCGAAGCCGGACCAGGTGCCGGCAACGGCCAGCACGATGGCCCCGAGCCAGATCAGCAGCGCCGCGCCGACAAAACTGAACAGCCTGTCGGTGTCGAAACCGCCGAGCCACGTCAAGGCGACGGCGATGAAGGCGACCCACGCCAGCATGTAGATCAGGATCGCCAGCCAGTACTTGCCGCGGTTGATGCGGCCGGTGAAGCTGAAAAGCAGCGTCGTCCAGTCCATGGTCGCTCCCTGTGTCAGCCGCGGCGGCGATCGGATCAGTCGCGCAGCAGTTCGTTGATGCTGGTCTTGGAGCGGGTACGCTCGTCGACACGCTTGACGATCACGGCGCAGGCGGTGGAGGGGCCGGGCTGGCCGTTCTTCAGCGGCCGGCCGGGCAGGTTGCCGGGCACCAGCACGGAATATTCCGGCACTTCGCCGACGAAAATCTCGCCGCTGTCGCGGTCGATGATCTTGGTCGAGGCGCCGAGAAACACACCCATGGCCAACACCGCGCCCTTGCGAACGATGACGCCTTCGGCGACCTCCGAGCGCGCGCCGATGAAGCAGTCGTCCTCGATGATCACCGGTCCTGCCTGCAGCGGCTCCAGTACGCCGCCGATGCCGACGCCGCCGGAAATGTGCACGCGCTTGCCGATCTGG
Source organism: Tardiphaga sp. (assembly GCA_036561845.1). Lineage (GTDB taxonomy): Bacteria > Pseudomonadota > Alphaproteobacteria > Rhizobiales > Xanthobacteraceae > Tardiphaga. The sequence goes on from DATCUS010000226.1 coordinate 18,969, forward strand.
GCGCAGGAGCCGACCGTCGACCAGGTGTCGATCATGGTGCTCTCGTCGACATAGGCGCCGAGATTGACGAAGGACGGCATCAGCACGACGTTCTTGGCGATGAAGGCGGACCGACGCACGATGGCGCCGGGCACGGCGCGGAAGGCGGCGGCGCGAAACGCGTTATCACCCCAGCCCTCGAACTTCGACGGCACCTTGTCCCACCACGACGATCCGCCGGGACCGCCCGGGATCGCGCTCATATCGTTGAGGCGGAACGACAGCAGCACGGCCTTCTTCAGCCACTGGTTGACGCGCCACGTGCCGTCGGCTTGCCGTTCGGCGACGCGGGCCTCGCCCTTGTCCATCAGGTCGAGCGCGTAATCGACACCCTCGCGGACCTCGCCCGTGGTGCCGGCATTGACGCCGTCGCGCGCCTCAAAAGCAGTGTTGATGATGGATTCGAGGGCGGACAGCGACATCGGGATTTCCTTGGAAAGACAGGGCCGGCAGGCGAATTGGTTGGCTTTTGTCGGGATTTGGGGAGGGAGAGTCAAGAACTCAGGCTGTCATCACCCGCGAAAGCGGGTGATCCAGTAAACGGAGGCGGTGCGGCTTCGTCACATCGGTCGGAGTCTACTGGATCGCCCGGTCCTGGCGCGCAATTGCGCGCCGGCCGGGCGACGACAGAGGAGATGGTGGCGAAGCGCTATCGCGCCTCGTTCAGCGCCGTCAGAAAACCGGTCAAATCATCGGTGACGTAATCCACGTGGGCGGCATCGCGGCCTTCGAGCTCCCAGTCCTCGCGGACCACTTCCTCGGCACCGTCCGGCACCACCAGGACGGTGGTCATCTGCAACTGATGCGGCACCAGCAGATTGCGCGACAGATCCTCGAACATGGCGGCCTTGGCCGGATCGACGCCATGCAGCCTGAGGAATCTGTCGTAGGTCTGCGGCGCCGGCTTCGGCTCCAGTTCGGCGGCGATGATGTCGAACACCGCTTCGAACTGCTCGGCGATGCCGAGTCGGTCGAGCACCGCGCCGGCATGCGCGACCGAACCATTGGTCAGGATCAATTTGCGACCGGGCAAGCGGGCGATCGCCTCGCCCATCGCCGGGTTGGGCTGCAGCGGCGAATGGTCGATCTGGTGGACATAAGCGAGGTAATCGTCGGCATGCACGCCGTGCTCGGTCATCATGCCGCGCATCGTGGTGCCGTAGCGCTTGTAATAGTCCTTCTGGATCCTGAATGCCGCTTCCGGCGAGACCTTGAGGAAGTTCGAGACGAAGTCGCGGATGCGGACATCGACCTGCTGCCACAGATTGACGTGGTGCGGATACAGCGTGTTGTCGAGGTCGAACACCCAGGTCTCGACATGGCCGAAGCTGCGGGCCGGGCTTTGCTTGATGGTCACCAAATTCTCCGTTGTCATCACGGCAGCGCGAAGCGCAGTGTCTTGCCGCCGCTGCTCATGTCGACCGCAGCAAAGCCGGTGACGGCGAAGCCGCGGGTGCCGCAATCGGCCTGGTCGCTGATCTCGAACTTGCTTTCGCGGGTGCACAGCCTGGTCGCGCCGCCCCAGTTCAGCGCGCGGTCCTTGAGCCTGACGGCGCGGCCGACCGCGTCGGTGGCTTCGGCGAAGCTGAAAACCTGCCTGGGCTGGCCGACAAGATCGGGGTGCAGGCATTTGCCCGGCTCGATCCGATACCAGCCGCGGCTGGTGATCGCCTTGCCGTCACCGGTCGCGATGGCCGCCATCACATTGTACTGGGTATCGTTGCACCAGGTCAGCCCGCTGGTGGACGGCGCCTGCACGGCATTGATCACGGTGTCGAAGAAATTCGGCGCCTTCACGATGTCGGCGGCCAGCCCGCGGCTTTTCAGGAAGGAGGCCAGCGCGCTTTGCGTCTTCGGTCCGTCGACGCCGTCGATGGGCGCGGCGTCGTAGCCGGCGATCACCAGCAGCCGCTGGATCGCTGCCAGCCGTGCCTGCTCGTCGTCGTATTCGCTGTCTTCGGCGAGATACGCCACCAGTTGGCCGTCATCGGTCGTCGACGGCTTGATCATGGTGAAAGGCGCCGCAGTCTGGCCGGGGCGGCACTGGCGTGCCGCGGCGATGATGAAATTGTCCGGCGCGATGCACAGGCTGTCGGTGCCGTTCTGCGGCATCGGCGAAGCGCCGTAGACGCCGAGCGCGCGGGCATGCAGCAGGATGCGGTCGGCACTGAGCGTGCCCTGCACGACGACGCGGCATTGCGCGGGGTCGATGCGGAACCAGCCGCGGGTGGCAGTGGCACTCTTGTCATCGATGCCGATCGCCGCCTCGACCACATAGCTCATGCGGTTGCAAAGTTTGAGGTCGGCGCGGGCCGTGCCGATGGATGCAAATAGAGATCCGAGCGCAACGAGGAAGACGTGGATGCCCGGCACAAGGCCGGGCATGACGAAATCCCTGGTGCGCGCGCTCGTCACTTGTGAATCAGCGTGCCGGTGCCCTGGTTGGTGAACAGTTCCAGCAGCACCGCATGCGGCATCTTGCCGTCGATGATGACCACGCCTTCGACGCCCTGCTCGAGCGCGTAGATGCAGGTCTCGACCTTGGGGATCATGCCGCCGGAAATGGTGCCGTCGGCGATCAGCTTTCGCGCGTCCTTGATCGACAGTTCCGGGATCAGCTTCTTCGACTTGTCGAGCACGCCCGGCACGTCGGTCAGCAGCAGCAGGCGCTTGGCCTTGAGCGCACCTGCGACGGCACCCGCGAAAGTGTCGGCGTTGACGTTGAAGGTCTGGCCGCTCTTCGAGGTCGCCAGCGGCGCCAGCACCGGGATCAGGTCGTAGCCGATCAGCTGGTTGAGCAGCGTCAGATCGACCTTGTCGGGTTCGCCGACGAAGCCAAGGTCGACCACGCGCTCGATATGCGAGTCCGGATCGACCATGGTGCGGGTCGCCTTGGTGGCGGTGACCATGTTGCCGTCCTTGCCGCACAGGCCGACCGCCTTGCCGCCGGCCTCGTTGATGTAGCCGACCAGCTGCTTGTTGATGGAGCCGGCCAGCACCATTTCGACGATCTCGATGGTCGCCGCGTCGGTGATGCGCAGGCCGGCCGCGAATTCCGACTGGATGCCGAGCCGCTTCAGCATGGTGGCGATCTGCGGGCCGCCGCCATGCACCACCACCGGATTGATGGCGGTCTGCTCCAGGAGCACGATGTCGCGGGCAAAGGCCTTTGCCATGTCCTCCGCGCCCATGGCGTGGCCGCCATACTTGATGACGATGGTTTCCTCGTCATATTGCTGCATATGCGGCAGCGCTTCCGACAGGATACGGGCCTGATCGAGCGGGCTGATTTCGGGCGCGTCTGTCATGAAGCGGGTCTCACAGGGGGCGATCTGCGGCGCGTTCTAGCTGATTGGCAGGCAGCGCGCAAAGCTTCGCTGCCCCTCTTCCCTCTCCCCTTGCGGGAGAGGGTGGCCGCGCGTAGCGCGGACGGGTGAGGGGGAGCCAGAGGCGCTGCACCTTGTGGTTACCCCTCATCCGCCTTCGCTTCGTGAAGGCACCTTCTCCCACAAGGGGAGAAGGAAGAAAGAAAGTTCCTATGCGCGATTCGGCCACGCCGCCGAGACCGCGAGCGCCAGCCAGCTGACGATCAGCAGCGTGCCGCCGGTCGGCGCGGCCATCGGAAACAGGCCATGGCCGGCATAGGTTCGCATGGCGAGGTCGCCGGCGAATACGGCGCTCGCGATCACGAAGCCGATGGCGGCGGAGAGGCCGATCTGCAGATGCAGTATGCCGCGCTCGATCAAGGCGATGGCGCCGAGCACGGCGGTGGCATGGAACAGCAGCATCGAGGATGCCGAAGCCAATCGTGTGGCGTCGGGCTGGTGCGCGGAGGCGGCGGCCAGAATGACGCCGTCGGCGCCCATCACGCCGGCCAGGATGATCAGGATGCGAAACAGCCCGGAGCGGTTCATCGGCCGCGCTCGGCGAGCAGGCGCACCATGGCGGCGCGCAATTCCGGCATGCCGGCGCCGGTGCGCGACGAGGTAACCAGCAGTTCCGGGAATGCCGCCGGATGCTTGAGCAGCGTGGCCCGCACCTCCTCGGTGCGCTTCTCGAGCTCGGCTGGCTTCACCTGGTCGGCCTTGGTCAGAACGATCTGGTAGCTGACGGCAGACTTGTCGAGGGTCTTGAGCACGTCGAGATCGACGTCCTTGAGGCCGTGGCGGGAGTCGATCAGCACATAGACCCGGGCCAGGCTGCTGCGCCCGAGCAGGAAGTTGTGGATCAGCGAGGTCCAGGAAGCGATCTTGACCTTCGGCGCCGATGCATAGCCATAGCCGGGCATGTCGACCAGGCGGAATTCGGCCTTTTCCGGCCCTTCGAAGAAGATCAGTTCCTGGGTCCGGCCCGGCGTGTGCGAGGTCCGCGCCAGCGCGTTGCGGCCGGTGAGGGCGTTGATCAGGCTGGATTTGCCGACGTTGGAACGCCCGGCGAACGCTACCTCGACGCCGGCCATCGGCGGCAGGGTCTCGATCGAAGGCGAGGCCCAGATGAAATTCCACTCGCCGGCGAACAGCAGGCGGCCCCGTTCGATCAGTTTCTTGTCTTCGATCAGCTTCGCATCGGTTTCGGCGGTCATGCGAAGGGCTTCCTTGTCCTGGGTCCCTCATGGTGAGGAGGCGCAGCTGCGCCGTCTCGAACCATGAGGAGTGCGGCGCTCGTCCTTCGAGGTGCGGCCGGAGGGGCCGCTCCTCAGGATGAGCGCCAGCGTCGCTGTTAGGTCTTCTTCTCGATCGCCGGCTTCTTGGCGAAGGTCGATTTGACGTTGTCGAACAGTTCGACCTTCACGCCGTTGCGCCGCATGATGTAGCTCTGCTGCAGCACCGACAGGGTGTTGTTCCAGGCCCAGTAAATCACCAAGCCGGCCGGGAAGCCCGCGAGCATGAAGGTGAAGATCAGCGGCATCCAGTCGAAGATCATCTTCTGGGTCGGATCCGGCGGCGTCGGGTTCAGCTTCATCTGGAACCACATCGTGATGCCCATGATGATCGGCCAGATGCCGAGCGCGAGGTAGTGGCCGAACACCGGCAGCTGGGTCGGGTCGAACGCCAGCAGGCCGAACAGGTTGAACAGGTTGGTCGGGTCGTGCGCCGACAGATCCTTGATCCAGCCGAAGAACGGCGCGTGGCGCATTTCGATGGTGACGAACAGAACCTTGTAGAGCGAGAAGAACACCGGGATCTGCAAGGCGACGGGAAGACAACCGGCGATCGGGTTGATCTTCTCCTTCTTGTAGATCTCCATCATCTCCTGCTGCTGCTTCATCTTGTCGTCAGGGAAGCGTTCCTTGAGCGCGGCGAGCTGCGGCTGCACGGCCTTCATCTTGGCCATCGACGCGTAAGACTTGCTGGCCAGCGGGAAGAACAGCAGCTTGACCAGCACCGTCACCAGCAGGATGGCGACACCGAAGTTGCCGACCAGGTGATAGAACCAGTCGAGGGCGAGGAACATCGGCTTGGTGATGAAGTAGAACCAGCCCCAGTCGATCAAGAGGTCGAAGTGGTTGAGGCCGAGCTGCTGGTTGTAGCCGCCGAGGCCGACCGCGAGCGGGAAGTTGATGCCGACCACGCTGGCTTCCTTGGCGCCGGCGAACAGCCGGGCATTGGCGGTGGCGGTGCCGCCGATGGCGACGGTCTGCGCATCCTGCAAATAGTCGGTCTGGTAGGTGTGGACCGTGCCGACCAGATTGGAGGAGAAGCGTGCCTGCAGCTGCGCGGTGTTGTCGGGCAGCAGCGCCGAGGCCCAGTACTTGTCGGTGATCCCGAGCCAGCCGTTGGTGACCTTGAAGTTGACCGCCTTGGCCTCGTCGATCTTCTTGTAGCCGTATTCCTGCAGGCCCTGGTCGCCGAGATAGCCGACAAGGCCTTCGTGCAGGATGTAGTAGCCTTCGACATGCGGGGTGCCGTGGCGCGAGATCAGCGCGAACGGATACAGGGTCACCGGCGCATTGCCGATATTGGTGACGTCATCCTTGATGGTGAACAGATAGCGATCGTCGATGGCGATGGTGCGCTTGAAGGTCAGGCCTTCGCCGTTGTCGAATTTCAGCGTCACCGGCGTGGCGGGCGTCAGGGCGTTGGAGCCTTCCTGCTGCCACTGGGTGTTCTGGTCGGGGACCTTCACGGTGGCGCCGGCGCCGGCGACCCAGCCGAACTCGGCATAATAAGGCGCGGCGGTGCCCGATGGCGAGAACAGCACGATGGCCGGCGAGGTCGGGTCGACGGTGTCGCGGAACTTGACCAGCGCCAGATCGTCGATCCGCGCGCCCTTCAGGGAAATGCTGCCCGACACCCGCGGCGTGTCGATCTTGATGCGGGGCGCGGCGGCAATGGCGGCGTCGCGGCTGACGATGGGCGCGGCTGATGCCGGCTGGTTGGCGGGTACGCTGCCGGAGGGAGTGGTGCCGGCCTGCGGCGTGGTGCCGGGCGCTGCGCCAGGCTGGGCCGTCGGGTTCTTCAGCTGCGCTTCGATCTGGCTTTGCGCGCGCTGCTTCTCCATCTGCGGGATGTTGAAGAAATATTGCCAGCCGATCAGCACCAGGCCGGACAGAATGACGGCAAGGATGGTGTTGCGATTGTCAGTCATCGTTCAGGTCTCGTCATTCAAAGGCGGGTGCGGCTTCGGCGGCCGGCTGCGCGCTTGTCGCAGGCTGGGACTATCAGGTCACGGTTATTTTAGAGGACTGCCGGTCGAGGCGGTGCAGCGCCGAGCGGAGATCGTCGAGCATGGTCGCAAAGTCGCGGTTCAGCGCGACACGACGGCCGACTAGCACATAATCGCTGTGGGGTCGCATGGATACGACATCGACGCGCTTCACCAGTTCGCGAAGCCGGCGGCGGATACGGTTGCGCTCGGTGGCGGTTCCGTTCTTTTTGGTCACGGTAAATCCGACCCTGACCGGGCCGTCATCGTCACGCAACCGGCTCTGCACCACGAAGGCAGGGCTGTTCATCCGCGGCCCATTGGCAGCGGCGAGAAAATCCGCCCGCTGCCGTAACCGGTCCATGATGAGATCTCAGGAAGGTCCGCTCAGGCGCTCAGGCGCTTGCGACCACGCGCACGACGCGCAGCCAGAACCTTGCGGCCGCCGACGGTCGCCAAGCGAGCGCGGAAGCCGTGACGGCGCTTGCGCACCAATTTGCTGGGTTGATAAGTCCGCTTCACGGGTCGTTCTCCGGGACCGGGCAATTCGCCGAGGCAATTAGCCGAGAAATGAGGATAGTCCAAAGATGCTGGCTCAATATGAGCCGTTTCCGGCCCATATGAGCCGCCCCGGTCAAGACCGGGCCATCGCGGACAGTTGGCGGGCTTATACGGGAGCGTCCTGTTTTCGTCAATCTTGCCCTGCAGGATGACGCCCGAACGCGAAAATGATGAAATATGGCGGATTATACCCATATCCAGGGTGTTTTTCTAAGGTAGGGAGCGGATCGTTCCGCTTTTGCGGTGTGTGGCGCGGGGACGGCCGCCGAGTTTCGGCGGCGGATGCAAGAATGGCGAGATCGAATCGTCATTTGAGCCGTATCTCGTCGAGGTGCAGCGTCACGGCGTGGGATCAGAGGCAACATAGTGTCAGCTGCAAACGAAATCGGGACGGAACCGGCGCTGCCGCGCAGGCCGCTGCGCCGGCTCGGGCTGTCCGGCAAGCTTCTGCTGCTGACCATTCCGCTGGTCCTGATTGCCGAGGTGCTGATCTACGTACCTTCGATTGCCAATTTCCGGATCAATCGGCTGAACGACAAGCTCGCCGCGGCCAACACGGCGGCGCTGGTGCTGGACGCCGCACCCTCCGGCATGGTGCCGGAATCGCTGGCCCGGCAGATCCTCGGCAGCATCGGCGCCCGCGCCGTGGCCATCAAGATGGGCCAGCAGCGTCGCCTGCTGGCCAGCGCCGACCTGCCGCCGCAGATCGATCATGACATCGATATGCGCGACATGACGGTGTGGTCCGCCATCATGGATTCGTTCGAGGTCATGCTGGAAACCGGCAACCAGTCGATCCGAGTTATCGGCCCGGCGCCATCCGGCGCCCAGTTCATCGAAGTGGTGATCGACGAATTGCCGCTGCGCCAGGCCATGTACCGGTTTTCCAGCAACCTGTTCTGGGTGTCGCTGGGCATTGCGATCCTCACCGCCGGGCTGGTCTATCTGGCATTGCATTACCTGTTCGTGCGGCCGATGCGGCGGCTGACGGCCAATCTGGTCGGCTTTCACGAGAATCCGGAGAGTTCGGCGCGGATCATCGTACCGTCGCAGCGCGGCGACGAGATCGGCGTCGCGGAACGCGAACTGTCCGACATGCAGCGCGACCTGGTGTCGATGCTGCACCAGAAGAGCCGGCTTGCCGCGCTCGGCCTCGCTGTGTCCAAGATCAATCACGATCTGCGCAACCTGCTGGCGTCGTCGCAACTGCTGTCGGACCAACTGGCCAGCGTGCCGGACCCGCGCGTGCAGCGCTTTGCGCCGAAACTGATGCGCTCGCTGGAGCGGGCCATCGCGTTCTGCCAGTCGACCCTGTCCTATGGCCGGGCTCAGGAGGCGCCGCCCGACCGCCGCATGATGCTGGTCGAGCCGGTGGTCAACGAGGTCAGGGAATCCGCTGGCCTTGCTGCGGATGCCACGATCTCCTGGATCAACGCCATCGAGCGCGGTCTGACCATCGATGCCGACCCCGATCAGATGTTCCGCATCCTGCTCAATCTGGTCCGAAACGCCGCCCAGGCGCTGGAAGGCCAGCCCCGCAGCGAGGCCACCCCGCAGCAGATCCGCATCACCGGGCGCCGGGAAGGCGCAGTGACCATCCTCGAGGTATCCGATACCGGCCCGGGCGTGCCGCAGAAAGCCCGCAACCATCTGTTCGAGGCGTTCCAGGGCTCGGTGCGCCCCGGCGGTAGCGGGCTGGGGCTGGCGATCGCCGCGGAACTGGTGCGCGCGCATGGCGGCGACATCCACCTGGTGGAAGGCACCCTCGGCGCGACGTTCCGCATCACCATGCCGGATCGGCCGCTGGAGTTGCACAGTATCCGCAGCGAACGCGCGCGGGCGTGAGCGCCGTATTGCGCTGATTCGGCGGTGAAAATGCCGTTTGGCCGGAATCCGGCCACCGCGCACCGGTCCGCCACGGTTTTTTCACCTGATTCCGCCGATGCGGGGCGAGATGAACAATTCAAATCGACGATCCGGCGCACGAGCGCTTGCCAAGCCCGGCGGGAGCCGATAGCTATGGCCCGCTTTCGCAAACTACCTGTTTCGAAAAGCATGCGACTTCGCCGGGGCCGTTATGTCCTGCGCGATTTCCGCGGCACGCGCCCGTAGCTCAGCTGGATAGAGCACTAGACTACGAATCTAGGGGTCAGAGGTTCGAATCCTTTCGGGCGCGCCATTTTCATACTAAGCCACGAATATGTCCGTTCGTGACCTGTCACCGTGAGGGGCTTCGTTGATACCGCCGCCGGGACGGAAAGCAGGCAGCGTCTCGTCCAGTGATCAGTTTAATCTCTCCGACATCCGACTCATCCGGGCGAATTGCCGCGCACCCAACGTGCAGCGACGAGCCGGTTGCCAATTCAATCAAGCCGCCGGTTTGCAGATTCATCGCAGTCTGGGGCAAAAGCCACATAGTGTGGCGCAGCGAATCAAAGGAAAGCCCAATGCCAAAGTTGAACAAGTCTCAGTTGATCGATGCGATTTCGGAAGCCAGCAACGTCTCGAAGGGCGATGTGAAGTCCGTGATCGAGAACCTGACGGCTGTCGGATACAAGGAATTGAACGAGTTCGGCGAGTTCACCATTCCCGGCTTCGCAAAGCTGTCGGTTGTCACCAAGCCTGCCACGGAAGCTCGCAAGGGCATCAATCCCTTCACCAAGGAGCCGATGGATTTCGCGGCCAAGCCGGCCAGCAGGAAGGTCAAGGCGCAGCCGTTGAAGGCGCTCAAGGACGCCGTCTGACGCGCGTCCGGTCTGCCTGAAACCCCGGAACGGGAGATCGCTCCGGGCGAGTGCGTCGGCCGCGCCGCGATGGGACCCCATCGGCGGAGCGCTCAAACGCTCAAGGCTTCGGCGTCGCCCCGACCACGAAGCGACCGGAGGCCGTTGTTTCGACCACCAGATCGGTTCCGTAGAGATCGGACAATTCCGCGGAGGTCATGATCGCTGCGACCGGTCCGGTCTTGAAGCGATGCGGTCCGCCAATGATGGCGACCCGGTCGGCGACAAGGAAGGCGTGCTCGGGTTCGTGCGTTGAAACGACCACGGCAAGGCCGCCTGCAGCCAGTGCCCTGATCTGATCGAGAACCCGGATGCGATTGCCGAGGTCGAGGCTCGCCGTCGGCTCATCCATCAGGACGATGCGCGTCTGCTGCGCCAGCGCCCGGGCGATCAGCACCAGCTGCCGTTGCCCGCCCGATATCCGGGTCGAATCCCGCTGCGCCAGCGCTGCGATCCCGAGTTGGTCGAGCGCCGTCATGGCAGCCTCATAATCTTCGGGACGGGGACCCTGGAATGGACCGAGATGGGACGTGCGCCCCATCACGACGAGATCGATCACCGTGTAGGGAAACTCGGCGATCTGCGCCTGCGGCACATAGGCGATCTGGCGCGCGATGCTTTGCCGATCGAGTGTCGACAGGTTCTGACCGCTGACCTCGACCGTGCCCGCCAGCGGCCGGATCAATCCCAGCAGCGTCTTGAACAGCGTGGTCTTGCCGATGCCGTTCGGTCCGAGCAGGCAGGTGACGCTACCTGCCTTGACCTCCATGTCGAGACCGGCGGCGACCAGCGTATCGCCATATCCGATCGACAAGGCGCGGGCGATGAGCAGGGTCATGGCAGCAGCTTCCGCCGATTGCGCGCCAGCAGCCAGACGAAAGCGGGCCCTCCGATCAGGGCGGTGAGGACTCCGAGCGGAATTTCGATGCGCGCCGCTGAGCGGGCCAGGGTATCGACGCCGATCATGAAGGCTGCGCCGAGCAGGATGGCCGCCGGCAACAGGCGATCGAAGCGCGGGCCGACCAGCAGCCGCGCCATATGCGGGACCATCAGTCCGACCCAGCCGATCACGCCTGAAATGGCAACGACGCTCGCGGTCACCAGCGTGGCGGCGATGATGACGACCGCGCGCAGGCGACCGACCTCGACGCCGAGCGCGCGGGCCTCGTCGTCGCCGAGCGACAGGATGCCGATCCGCCAGCGCAAGAGGACAAGCGGCGCGAGGCCAATGAGAACGACGGGGATGGTGGCCGCGACGTCATTGGATTTGACGCCGGCAAGGCTGCCGAGCAGCCAGAAGGTGATCGCCGGCAATTGCTCATAGGGATCGGCCAGCACCTTGACGAGCGAGATCGCAGCACCCGCCAGCGCGCCGATGACGATGCCTGCGAGCACCAGCACGAGAATATCACCACCGGCGCGCAGGCTGCGCGCCAGTGCGGCGACCAGCAGCACGGTCAGCAGCCCGCCGCCGAAGCCGAGGGCCTGGATCATGATGACAGGCAAACCGAGCAGGATGCCGATTACCGCGCCGAGGCCGGCGCCGGTCGAGACGCCAAGAATGTCCGGAGAGACCAAGGGGTTGCGAAACAGGCTCTGATAGGCGGCGCCGGCAGCGGCAAGGGCGGCCCCGACAAATCCGGCCGCTGCGATCCGCGGCAGCCGGATGTTGAACAGCACGACGTCGACCGCGCCCGCATTGCTGCCGCCGGACAAGCGATGCAGGACGGCTGTGAGGACGTCCTGTGGCGGAATGCGGTAGGGACCGATTCCGGCAGAGATCACCGACATTGCGACCAGCAGGATCGTCAGGAGAAGGAGCGTGGTTGCCGTGCGCAAGGCGGATATCAGCCTCCGGAATTGTCGAGCAGGGTGTCGAGGTCAGGATCGGTCAAATCGACCTGATAGAACAGAAGATAGAACGCGCGCACCTGCTCGCGCAGCTGGCCCGGTGCTTTGTCGGGATAGAACTGGTGCAGCAGCCAGGTCAGGCCGATCAGGCGGTTCAGCGAGGGCGGAGAATCGATGAAGCCGAACGGCAATCGCGGCGCCAGCAACACGCGGCCCGCCGCCACCGCGGGCACCGGCTTCCATTCGGCCTTTTGTGACACGGTCTGGCGAAAGCCGCGGTCGAGGGTGACGATGGTGTCGGGCGCCCAGGCGAGCAGTTGTTCGGGAGACACGCCGACGATGCCGCCCTTCGGCCGCAGCCCTTCGACCACGTTGATTGCGCCGACGCGCTCGATGATCTCGGTATTGATCGAGCCGCGCGAGCCGGTTTCGAGTCCATCGGGCCCGCGGGCGAGGTAGACCTGCGGGCGCCGGTCGCCCGGTATGTCCGCGATCACCCGGTCGACCTGGGCAAAGGTTTGTTCGGCCGCGCGCGCCAGCAACTCGCCGCGCTCCTTTACCTTGAGGACGTCTGCCAGCAGCCGCAGCGCCACCGCGGTGTTTTCGAAGCGGCCATCGATCAGCAGATAGGGAATGCCGGTCTGCGTCTGGATGCGGTCGGCGAGCGACCGGTAGGTGTCGTTGATGGTGCCGAAATCGACGATGATGTCGGGCTTCTCTGCGATCAGCCGTTCGAGGTTCAGCGTATCGCCCCGGCCGGTCAGCCGGCCGAGCTCCGGAAGGTCGCGCACCGCCGGCAGCAGAAACCGCTTTTCATCATCGCGCGGCGCCCGCACCCAGCCGATCATGTGCTGCGGCGCGAGGACATAAAGAAGCGTAGAGGCCGGCGGACCGGCGGCAAAAACCCGGCCGATCGTCTCGGGGATCGCGACGGTGCGACCTGCGGAATCAGTGACATCGCGCGCCAGGGCGGGCACCGCGCACAGCGCCAGGAAAGCGATCAGGGAAACGATTGCCGCGCCAGGGAAGTTCTTCGTCATCAACGCTCCTGCGAATGAACCGGCAGCAGCCTGGACTCCAGGCGAGACCTCCGAACTGCCGCAACAGGAGGCAGCAGGATATGGGACTTTTTGCAGCATGGCCCCATCTTGCAGCCTTCGCAGATGCGAGTTATGCGTTATATAGATTGACTATATCGCGCTGACGAGATCTTTCGATGTCCATCGAAGCCACCATCACGCTGCGGAACAAGGACATGTCGGCCGTCGGCCGCGAGCGGATCCGGCTGCTGCAGGCGGTGGCCCGCGAAGGCAGCATCGCGGCTGGCGCCAGGGCCGCTGGTCTCACCTACAAGGCCGCCTGGGATGCGCTGGACGCCATGACCAACCTGTTCGGCCAGCCGCTGCTGGAGACCCGGACGGGCGGAAAGGCCGGCGGCGGAGCCAGCCTGACGCCGACCGGCGTGCGGGTCATCGAGGCCTTCGGGCGTCTCGAGGCGGAAATGACCCGCGTCTTCCGTACCCTCGAGCCGGCACTGGCCGGCAGCGGCATCACCCCATTCAACCTCGTCTCGGGCTTTTTCATGCGAACCAGTGCGCGCAATGCGCTTCGCGGCACGATCACCGCCATCCAGTCGGACACGCTGAGCGCCGAGGTGGCGGTCGAAGTGTCCGGCGACACGACGATCTATGCGCTGGTGACCGCGGAAAGCGTGCGCGAACTCGGGCTGTGCGTCGGCCGCGACGCGATCGTGCTGATCAAGGCGCCTTTTGTCATCATCGCGCCGGGCGCCGAAGCGCCGCTTGTGTCGGCGCGCAATTGCATTCGCGGCAGCGTCCGCCGCTGCGACATCTCTGCCGTCAACGCCGAGATCGTGCTCGACATCGGCAACGGGAAGACCCTGGCGGCGTCGATCTCCGCGCGCAGCGCTGAGGCCATGGGCCTCTCGCCGGGGGACGCCGCCTGCGCGCTGTTCGACGCCGCTCACGTCATTATCGCCATCGACTGACAACCAGGAGAGTACCCGTGAAACCGATGAACCTTGTTCGACTCGCCGGCGCCATCGCATTCCTTGGCCTGGCCTCAGGCAACGCCTTCGCGGCCCAGACCAATGTCGCGGTGGCCGCCAACTTTACCGAGGCCGCCAAGGAAATTGCCGCGGCCTTTCACAAGAAGACCGGTCACGAGGCGGTGCTGAGCTTCGGCGCCAGCGGGCAGTTCTATACCCAGATCACCCAGGACGCGCCGTTCCAGGTGTTCCTGTCGGCCGACGACGAACGCCCGAAAAAACTGGTGGAGGATGGCCTCGGCATCGCCGACAGCCGCTTCACCTACGCCATCGGCAAGCTGGTGTTGTGGAGCAAGAGCGCCGAGCTGGTGAAGGGCGAGGACACCCTCAAGGCCAACGCCTTTACCAAGCTTGCGATCGCCAACCCCACCGCCGCGCCGTATGGCACCGCGGCCATCGAAACCCTCAAGGCGCTGAAGATCTACGACGCCGTGCAGCCGAAGATCGTGCAGGGCAATAGCATCTCGCAGGCCTTCCAGTTCGTCGATACCGGCAATGCCGAACTTGGCTTTGTGGCGCTGTCGCAGCTCGCCGGCAACACCAGCGGGTCGCGCTGGCTGGTCCCGGCCGCGCTCTATACGCCCATCCGCCAGGACGCGGTGCTGTTGAAAAAGGGCGCGTCCAGCGAGGCGGCGACCGCTTTCATCGCCTTCCTCAAGGGGCCGGAAGCCCGCGCCGTCATTGAAAAATACGGCTACGAGTACGGTACTGAACGCTGAACGCAGATGGGCGGACTTCCAGCGGATATCTGGCAGCCGGTTCGGCTCACCGTCGAACTCGCCGCCATCACCACGATCATCCTGCTGATCGTCGGCACGCCGATCGCGTGGTGGCTGGCGCGCTCCAAGGCGTGGTGGAAGGAGGCGGTGGCGGCTGTCGTTGCGCTGCCGCTGGTGCTGCCGCCCACGGTGCTCGGCTTCTATCTGCTGGTGGTGCTGGGACCGGACGGTCCCGGCGGCGCATTGGCGGGCCTGTGGGGCGGGCGCACGCTCGCCTTCACGTTTGAAGGCCTGGTGATCGGGTCGGTGGTGTATTCGATGCCGTTCGTGGTGCAGCCGATCCGCAATTCCTTTGCGGCGATCGGCGACCGTCCGCTGGAGGTCGCGGCCACCCTGCGGGCCTCGCCGCGCCGGGCGTTCTGGACGGTGGCGATTCCGTTGGCGCGTCCCGGCTTTCTCGCCGGCGCGGTGCTCGGCTTCGCGCACACCGTCGGCGAGTTCGGCATCGTGCTGATGATCGGCGGCAATGTGCCGGGCAAGACCAAGGTCCTGTCGGTGGCAATCTTCGATTACGTCGAGACGTCGCAGTGGCGCGAGGCCAATATCCTGGCGGCCGGCATGGCTATATTCGCGTTCATCGTCATTCTCGCGATGACATTGCTCGAGAAGCGCATCGCGCGGATCAGCGCATGAACGTGGGCAAGCTTCCAACCATTCGCGCGGATTTTCGCGGCACGCTGGGCGACTTCAATCTCGATGCGTCGTTCGAAGTCCCCGCGAGGGGCGTCACGGCATTGTTCGGCCCATCCGGTTGCGGCAAGTCGACGGTGCTGCGCTGTCTCGCCGGCCTGCAGCACCTGCCGGGCAGCTTCTGCGCCATCAATGGCGACGTCTGGCAGGACCGCAAGATCTTCCGCGAACCCTACCAGCGCCCGATCGGTTATGTGTTTCAGGAAGCCAGCCTGTTCCTGCATCTCTCGGTCAGGCGCAATCTGCTCTACGGCGCGCCTCGCGACGGCTCCGGTTCCGAATCCGGCAGCATCCCGTTCGACGAGGTGATCGATCTGCTCGGACTCGGCACCCTGCTCGATCGCTCGTCACATCATCTGTCCGGCGGTGAACGGCAACGGGTCGCCATCGGCCGCGCGCTGCTGTCGCAACCGAAGCTGCTGTTGATGGACGAGCCGCTGTCGGCGCTGGACCGGCTCACCAAGGACGAGATCCTGCCGTTCCTGGAGCGTCTGCACCAACGGCTGTCGCTGCCGGTGATCTATGTCAGCCACGACATGGCCGAAGTCGAAAGGCTTGCCGATCATCTGATCCTGATGCAGGCGGGGTCGGTGCTGGCGGCCGGGCCGCTCGGCATTCTGCAAAGCGATCCTTCGCTGCCGCTGGCCGTCGGCCGCGATGCCGCCGTCAATTTCGACGCGACGGCCGGATCCTACGATGCGGCGTATGGAATTCTGACCCTTCAGATCGACGGCGGTCAGCTGCTCGTCCCTGCACCGCCGGTTGCTGCGGGGGAGGGCCGGCGCCTGCGCATCGCCGCCAGCGACGTGAGCCTGGCGCGGGAAGCCCAGCAGGCCAGCTCGATCCTCAACGCGCTGCCGGCGCGCATCGTTTCGAAAACGGCCGTCGGGCCCAGCGAAGTGCTGGTCGTGCTTGCGCTCGGACCCGACGGCGGCGGCGCCAAACTGCTGGCGCGATTGACGCGCCGGTCGTGGGATCTGCTCGAACTGGCCGAGGGAATGGCCGTCATCGCGCAGGTCAAAGGCGTCGCGCTGGCGCCGGCGCGGGGGCAGGTCGCCGCCGTCCTTGCTGCGCCGACCCGTTCCGGCTAATTCCGCGGCACCGCAGCTCCCGACATCGACCGGCCGGTACGGCGGCTCGGCCGCCGGCCGAGTTGCGCATGAATATAATATAGGGTAGCCCCCTATATTATATTCACGAGGACAGGCTGTGTCGCATACGATCAAGGAGAAGAAGAAGCTCGTGGCGCGGGTTCGGCGCATCAAGGGGCAGGCCGAGGCGGTCGAGCGGGCGCTGGAGGCGGAGCTGGGATGCGCCGACGTGCTGATGCTGGTGGCGTCGATGCGCGGCGCCATCAACGGCCTGCTCACCGAGGTGATCGAAGATCATATCCGCCATCATGTCGTCGATCCCGCCACCGAGAAAAATGCCGACCGCGCCCGGGGCACCGAAGACCTGATCGACGCGCTGCGCACCTACCTCAGATAGGAGACACAGCGCATGACCCCGTTCGCCGAGATCATTCAGCAGGGCACCGGTCACGCGTGGCTGTTCGTGCCGAGCGCCATCCTGCTTGGCGCCCTGCACGGACTGGAGCCGGGCCATTCAAAGACCATGATGGCGGCGTTCATCATCGCCATTCAGGGCACCGTCTCGCAGGCGGTGTTGCTCGGCCTGTCGGCAACCCTGTCGCACACCGCGGTGGTCTGGGTGGTTGCGCTGGCCGGCCAGTATGCCGGGCAGCAATGGGGAGGCGAGGCGACCGAGCCGTATTTCCAGCTTGCCTCCGCAGTCATGATTGTCGCGGTGGCGGTCTGGATGCTGTGGCGCACCTGGCGCGAGCAGCACGCCGAGCATGGCGATCACCATCACCACCACCACGGCGACGACGTCCGCCGGCTCATGACCGGCCGCGGAATGTTGTTGCTTGAGGTTTTTGAGGATGGCGTGCCGCCGCGCTGGCGGATCCGGTCCGAGGGCACGCTGCCGCCGGCGCATGATCTCTGCGTGGAAACCGTGCGTCCGGACGGCAGCCGCCAGAGCTTTGCATTCACTGCCGGGCAGGGGCAGCTCGAAAGCATCGACGAGATTCCCGAACCGCATGCCTTCACGGCTTCGCTGCGGCTGCGGCGCGGCGATACGGTTGAAGTTCATGAAGAAGTGTTCGAGGAGCACGAGCACCTGAACCTCGGCGAAGAGGACGACGCCCACGCCCGCGAACACGCCGCCGACATTCGGCGCCGCTTTGCCGGCGGCAAGGTCACCACCGGCCAGATCGTGCTGTTCGGCCTCACCGGCGGCCTCATCCCGTGCCCGGCTGCGATCACCGTGCTGTTGCTGTGCATCCAGCTCAAGCAGCTCAGCCTCGGTGTGGTGCTGGTGCTGTGTTTCAGCATAGGGCTGGCATTGACGATGGTCTCGGCCGGCGTGCTGGCGGCGCTCAGCGTCAGGCATGTCGCCACGCGCTGGTCCGGATTCAGCGCCTTTGCACGGCGGGCGCCCTATGCGTCCGGGGTCCTGATCATCCTGGTGGGACTCTACATGGGAGTGCAGGGGTGGAACGGCCTCTCGCATTCCCGCGCCGCCTCGACGGCCCCAGCCACGTCGGCCCGCGGGATCTAGCGCAGGCAGTCGCTGTCAGGGACTGGGCCGCATGCCGCGCAAGTGGACGTAGACGTCGTCCTGGTCGACGACGAGGAAGCCGATCCGCCGGCACATCTTCAGGCAGGGCAGGTTGCTGGCGAGCACGCTGGCGCGCGGCGCTTTCCCCGAAGCGAGGGCGCGCTGCATCATCGCACCGACGAGCGCGGCGCCAAGGCCGCGGCTTTGGCTTTCCGGCAGCAAGGCGAAGTCGACGAACAGCTCGGCATCGCCCTCGTCTTCGGAGATCCAGCGGCCGATCGTCTCGCCGTCGCGCTCGACGATCAGGAATTCAGCATGCGGAAATTGTCGGCGATAGGTGTCCGCCTGGGAACGAAACTGCACCTCCATGAGGTTGGCGACGACAGGCTCGGCAATGCCGGCGTCGCGCAGCACGCCGGCATTGTTGGCGACGAACAGCCGTTGCAGGAACGCTGCGTCGTCCGGCCGTTCGGGCCGCAGCGTGAAGTCGCCTTCGGACGTGGCGACGACGCGCGAGGTGGCGCTCACGTCACTGCTTCCGGCCCGGGCGACGATGGAATGTCCTGCGACGAGGTTGCAAGAATTGTCGTCCACACGCATGATAGCTCGCCAGCGTAAAGAGGTGCACAATGCATTCATTGCCGGATTTCGGGCCGTTATTTACGGCTGCCGATTTCGAACCCCATGTCGGCCAGATATTCCTGGTCGATGCGCAGCCCAAGCCGCTCGCAATTCGCCTCGAAAAAATCGTGCACCGTCCGCTCGATAGGGAGGTGGTGCGGCAGCCGTTCATGCTGATCTTCACCACCCCGTGGACCGACCTGCTGCTTGCGGCGCATTACCGGATGAGCCCGCAACGCGGCGGTTCGTTTGAAATGTTCCTGAGTCCGACCCAGACCGCACCGGGGCCCCGGCGCTACTATCACGCGGTGTTCAATTGACGCCGCGTCGTCGCTCACCCGCGCGGCGGAAAAACTCCGAACAGGGCGATGCACATGGTGATGGTCAGAAACGGCTGCATAATCGTGATCGGAAACGAGCCGCCGCTGAGGCCGATGGCCATCGCGTTCATGGGCACGTCAGGCGCGGGACCGTAGACGTTGATCGGATTCAAGCCGGGGTCGGCGGCCTTGGCGAGGACGGCTCCGCTCGGCTGATCCGTCGTCGCGGACTGGTCCGATACATTCAGCGGATGATTGTGCTGCGGCAGGTTGGTACTCAGCAATGTCTGCTGCGTGTTGCCGGCCATTTCGCCGATGACGACAGGCGGCAGACCTGGCCCCGTACCCTGATGGTTCATCGTCCGGCCGCGCAAATCCGGCAGGGCGAAAGTCGAGACGCCATCGCCGCCATAGGTGGTGCCGAGCAACGCGAACAGCGCCTGATTTTGTGAGATGCCCATCAGTTGATTGTTGCACATGGCCCAGCCGCGCGGCGCAAAGTCGAACGCGACCGGCTGAATTTGTCCGACGTAGGGTTCGCTCATGACGATCCTTTCCGGGTTTGTATGGCTGACGATATTTCATCGCCGCGCCATCTGGATTTCCGGGACTCTGGTCTGAAGCCGGTCCGTTCGCGACGGATCGGCGGTCGCTAGTTGCGCGACGGAAAGATGCCGACCAGCGCGATGCAGATGTTGACGGTGAGAAAGGGCTGCATGATCGAAAACGGCTGCGTGCCGCCGTTGAAACCGATGGCCGCCGGATTCATCGTCGCATTGGGAGTGGGGCCGTAGACGTTGATGGGATTCAATCCGGAGTCGGCCGCCTGAGCCAGGACGTTGCCGCTCGGTTGATCCGTGGTTGCCGGTTGGTTCGATACATTCAGCGTGTGATTGTGCGCCGGCATGTTGGACAACAGGAGCGTCTGCTGGGGCGAGCCGGCGGATTCACCGATCACATACGGTGGCAGGCCGGGACCCGTGCCCTGATGGATCATCACCCGGCCCTGCAGGTCGGGCAGCTGGAAGTTGGTCGTGCCATTGCCGCCGTAGGTCGTGCCGATCAGGGAGAACAGCGTGGCATTCTGACTGATCGCCATGAGCTGGCCACTGCATGTCGCCCAGTTCAGCGGGGCGAAGTTGAAGCCGAAGGGTTGGATCTGGCCGACGAATGGCTCGCTCATGTCAGTTGTCCCCCGTGAGTTCGGCGCTTGAAATCGACGCGCCTTGAAAGTTCATGATGCTGAAAACAGGTGGGCAGAAATTGTGCTGGCAGCGAAGTGAAGCATTGCGGCTCTGCGGGCGCCGGGCTGGCACCCGCGTTAACCTAGTTTGCGGAAGTATCATAAAGGTTGTTGTATTGGAAGATGCTATTTAAGCGGGCCTGCGGGGGGAAGCTTCGCGGCGCCGGGCGCACAACTATCTATGGTGGCAGCATTATTCCTGCCGAGCGGCGCCGCCGCGGCGAAGATCAGCACGCCGCCGTGGTGTATTTACCATTTGGCAACCATATCTTGTGCGCCCGCGCGATCGGATGATAGGTTGCAATTCAAGTCCATGTCTCGCGTCGCGGGTAGTGCGCCGCTGACCACTATGGATTTGCGGCGCAGGATTCGGGTCGGTCGACTCCAGCGCAAGACCGGCGATGGTGCGCATCAAGCGCCCACCCGGTGCGGGAGGGTGGCATGGCGTTGCTCGACGGATTCCGGTCTCGGCGCAATCGTGGCAAGGGCGGCGAAACATCCGCGCCACCGCGGATGGCGCCGCGCCG
>DATCUS010000227.1:0-3792 GCA_036561845.1 Tardiphaga sp.
AAGCCGACGGTGCGCGCCGCCAGGCCCGCGCCAAAGCCCACGGCCGCCGCTGTCGCGAAGCCGGCCGAAGACCTCTCGGCGCTCAACGTCGTCCAGATCGACGCGCTCAGGCAGGTCGATGCAGCAACCTACGAGATCGACGTCAGGCTGGCGGACGGCAAGACCGCCAATCTGCGGATGAACGCGTTCGTCATGCAGGATCTCTCGCGGCGGCTAGGCAATTACGGCCGGTAGAACGAACCCCGTCCCCGTCTAGCCGTCACGGCCTGAGGATCGTCATCTGGAACGGTCCGGCATGCGCGGCCGCATGGGCCACCGCCTCGCGGGCGTGGTCGAGGTCGAACGACGTCGCCTTGAACTGATCGAGCCGCAGCAGCCCGGCGCGCACCAGGCCGACGAGCCGGATGGTGGCGTCAGGCGGATACATCCAGACGCCGTGGATGGTGATGCAGTTGCGCATGATCCAGGGATACGCCAGGTCCAGGCCGGGGCCGCCCGACATGCCGACGCCGCCCATCAGCACCACCCGACCGTAAGGCCTGATCGCCATGATGGCGGCACGCACCACGTTGGGACTGACGCCGGGCGGCAGGATGTCGAACACGCAGTCGATCGGCGCGGGCGCGGCCTGCTTCATCCGCTCGCGATCGTCGTCCTCTTTGCCTGACAGCTTGACGGGCCGAACGCGGTCACCGAACCTTCGTACCAGATCGGTCAGCGCCTGTTCGTTGCGACCGGGTGCGACCACGCTGCGCGCGCCCATCGCGAGCGCCACGGCCACTGCAGCGCTGCCGAAATTGCCGGTGGCGCCGCTCACCAGCACCGTTTCGCCCGGCTGCAGTTCGGCCGTCAGGAATCCACCATAGGGCACCAGCAGCGTGCCCAGCGCGCACCACTGTCCGGCGTCCGCTGTGTCGATCTCGCCGATGCGGATCGCGTTCTCGGTGGGTACGCGGGTCTGCTCGGCCCACGAGCCGTGGCGAAAATGCTTCTGCAGTTTCAGCCCGCCGGCATCGCGCGCGCTCCAGCCCTGCAGCGTGATATCGGGCGACATCACATCGTCGCGCGAACGGAAGGTCGGATCGCAATACACCCAGTCGCCGATTGCCAGATGCGTGGCGTCCGGCCCGAATGCGCGCACCCGGCCGATCGCGCCCGGCCCCGGGATGGCCGGCAGATCCAGCAGATATTTTCGCGCGCCGCTGAAGACCTCGTCGGCATAGGACAGCACGCGGGTGGCGACGACATCGACGATTACTTCGCCGGTGCCGAGGATGGGATCGTCGACGCTCTCGATCGACAGCGGTGCTCCGAACGCCTTCAGTACAGCAGCTTTCATGATGAACTTCTCCCTTGAAGCGCCCGTGATCGCATGGCTGGTCAGGTCTATTCAGGCCTGGTATTATCCTGGGATTAGCAATCCCACCCTGCAGAAGGATAGGCCCATGGCGGATCCGCGGCGCAGCGAGCTTGGCAATTTCCTGCGCTCGCGGCGCGAGAAGCTCAGCCCGAAATCCGCCACTGCGAGCAACGGCCGGCGGCGGCGGACACCGGGCCTGCGCCGCGAGGAAGTCGCCGAACTCGCCGGCATCGGCGTCGACTGGTACATCCGGCTTGAGCAGGGCCGCAGCGTCAGCCCGTCCGTCACGACCATCGATGCGCTGGCGCGCGCGTTGCGCCTCAGCAAGGTCGAGCACGCCCATCTGCGCGCGCTGACCAAGACCGCCGATCGCAGCGCCTTCACACGCGAGACCGTTCCCGACAGTCTGCGCCGCCTGATCGAAAGCCTTAATCAGCCCGCCTATGTCACGGGGCGGCGCCTCGATATCCTCGCCTGGAATGCAGCCGCAGACGAGATCTTTGCGTTCAGCAAGCTGCCAGAAGACGATCGCAATTCGCTGGTCAACATGCTGACCAATCCCGCCACCAAACGATTGCTTGGAAAAGCCTGGGCCGATCAGGCCAGACGCATGGTGGCGCAGTTTCGCGCCACGCACGACCTGTGGGCCGGCGATCCGGCATTCGTCAGCCTGCTGGCGCGGCTGCGCAGCGGCTGCGCCGAATTCGCCGGATGGTGGGCGAGCCACGACATCCGCGGCGCGCCGGGCGGCGTGAAGGAATTGAAGCATCCGAAGAAGGGCCTGCTGCGCTACGCCTATGCCAGCTTTCAGTCCAACGACGACCCTGCCCTCAAACTCGCGCTCTACACGCCGCTGCGCGAGACGAATCGCAGGTCTCCGACCTGACGGTGAGTTTCGCGCACGGAGTTGTCGCGGCCGCCAGCCTCTGCACCAGCCCACGCGCCGGCGCGTGCCGCGCTCGGGTTGCCCAGTTAAGGGGCATTTTACGGTGATTTCCGCGAAAACCTCCGGCTTTCCGGCCCATTCCAGCGCTGGCGGATTGACTTCCGCCAATTCCGCCCTATGTTCCGGCGTGACGCGGCCCGGTATCGAAACGCGATACCTCGACTAAGCCGCCTGTCTGCGCCCTGAGATCCCCGTGCAATTTAGCGTGCCGCTCCGGGGTTGAGCGCGACAGTGTTTTCCGTGAATCCAAGCGGCGGTTTCTTCCAGAGGCATGGTCCCGAAAAGAGGTCTTTCCGTTTTTCGGCAGAGATCATGCCCCCATAACAGAGGCTCAATGTCCTTTAACAATCTCGGCCTGTCCGACAAGGTGCTCGCCGCCGTCGCGGCCACCGGTTACACCACCCCGACCCCCATTCAGGAACAGGCGATTCCTCACGTGCTGGCACGCCGCGACGTGCTCGGCATCGCCCAGACCGGCACCGGCAAGACCGCTGCCTTCGTGCTCCCGATGATGACCATGCTGGAAAAGGGCCGCGCCCGCGCCCGCATGCCACGCACCCTCATTCTTGAACCGACCCGCGAACTCGCAGCACAAGTCAAGGAGCAGTTCGACAAGTACGGCGTCGGACAGAAGCTCAACGTCGCGCTCTTGATCGGCGGCGTCTCGTTCGGCGATCAGGATACCAAGCTGACCCGCGGCGTCGACGTGCTGATCGCCACCCCCGGCCGCCTGCTCGACCACACCGAACGCGGCGGCCTGCTGCTCACCGGCGTGGAATTGCTGGTGATCGACGAAGCCGACCGCATGCTCGACATGGGCTTCATTCCCGATATCGAACGGATCTGCAAGCTGGTGCCGTTCACCCGCCAGACCCTGTTCTTCACCGCGACGATGCCGACGGAAATCCGTCGCATCACCGAAACCTTCCTGCACAACCCGGTCAAGATCGAGGTCTCCAAGCCGGCCTCCACCGCGATCACCGTGACCCAGTTCCAGGTCGCCGTCGGCCGCGAGCCGCACGAGAAGCGCGAGGCGCTGCGCGCCCTGATGCGCGACGCCACCGATCTCAAGAACGCGATCATCTTCTGCAACCGCAAGCGCGAAGTGGCGCTGCTCGCCAAGTCGCTCGAAAAGCACGGCTTCAGCGTCGGCGCACTGCATGGCGACATGGAGCAGTCGGCCCGCACCGCGGCACTCGACCAGTTCCGCAAGGGCGAGCTGCCGATCCTGGTGGCCTCCGACGTCGCCGCCCGCGGCCTCGACATTCCCGAAGTGAGCCACGTCTTCAATTTCGACGTGCCGCACCATCCCGACGATTACGTGCATCGGATCGGCCGCACCGGCCGCGCCGGCCGCACCGGCACCGCGATCTCGCTGGTCGCCCCGTCCGACGTCAAATCCATCGCCGCCATCGAGAAGCTGATCGGCCAAACCATTCCCCACGCCGAGAGCGGCGTCGTGGCAGGCGAAGCCGGTGAGGCCTCG
>DATCUS010000228.1:0-19593 GCA_036561845.1 Tardiphaga sp.
CGCCGCTGCCGCCCGCGGCGACCGCCACGCCGGCCGTCCCGCCGGTGCAGACCGCCGACCCGTTCGGCGAGGAGATCACCTTGACGCCCAAGGCGGTACTGACCTTCAACGGCAAGGCCAACTGGGATTCCGCATTCGAGACCCTGATGGATTCGTTCAAGCAGCTCACGGCGCTGCTCGACAAGCAGGGCATCAAGTCATCGGGCAATTCGATGATCGTCTACACCTCCACCGACGACACCGGCTTCACCTTCCTGGCGGAAATCCCGGTCGACCAGGAGCCGAAGAACCTGCCCAAGGCCATGACCATGGGGAAATCGCCCGAGGGCAAGGCGCTGAAGTTCGTCCATCGCGGCTCCTACGACAACATGGACAACACCTATGAGGCGATCACCAATCACCTCGACGACAAGAAGCTGGAAGCCAAGGACACTTTCATCGAGGAATACATCACCGACCCGCTGAAGACCGCCGAGGACAAGCTGGTGATCAACGTCTACGTGCCGCTGAAGTAGTCCCATGAAATCTCATTATTTCCTCGCCGCGCTGGCCGGCGCATCATTGCTCGCCGCCCCCGCCGTGGCGCAGGTGGCGCCGCCGCCGATGATCTCCGTCACCGGCGAGGCCAGCATCTCGGTGCCGCCGGATCTCGCGCTGATCGACGGCGGCGTGACCTCCGAGGCGAAGACCGCACGCGAGGCTTCCGAGGCCAACAACACCGCCATGGGCAAGGTGCTGCTGGCGCTGAAGAGCGCGGGCATCGACGAAAAGGACGTGCAGACCTCCCGGCTGTCGCTGCAGCCGCAATATGCGCCGCAGACCCGGCCCGGCCCCAACGTGATCAGCGGCTACCGCGCCAGCAACCGCGTCACCATCCGGCTGCGTGACGTCACCAAGGTGGCGGGCACCATCGATACGCTGGTGAGCGCCGGCGCCAACGAGATCGGCGGCATCAATTTCACCGTGGAGAAGGCCTCGAAACTGCTCGACGATGCTCGCACCCAGGCCGTCGCCGACGCCCGCCGCAAGGCCGAGATCTATGCCGCCGCTGCCGGCGTCAGCCTCGGCGCGCCGCTCAGCATTTCCGAGCAAGGCGGTTCGTCACCGCCCGTCGTATTCGGCAAGATGCGCGCCGCCATGGCGCCGGCCCCGGTCGCCCAAGGCGAAGAGACGCTGCAGGTTACTGTCAGCGTGTCGTGGGCGATCAAGCCCGCGCCGTAAAGCGCAGCCTCTTGTCCCGGATCTGCGGCGCACCACGCCGCAAGCGCGGCGCGTTGCACCGCGTCCGGGGCACGGAGCTTCCGCCAGATCATATCTCCACCACCTGCCCTGGCTTCAGCGTCGCAAAGCGCTCACGCTGAATGCCGGCGGCATCGAGTGCGGCGCCGAGCCCCTTCGCCGGCGCGTCGATGGCTTCGTCGGTGAGCTGGAACGTGCTGTGATGATGCGCCAGCGCCTGCTCGGCGGCGCTATCCGCAAAGGCCTTCACGGCGTCTTCGGGATTCATGTGCTGGTCCTTCATGAACCAGCGCGGCTCGTAGGCACCGATTGGCAGGATCGCCAGCCGCAGCGGGCCATGGGCCTCGCGCACCCGGCGAAAATGGCTGCCGTCGCCATAGCCGGAATCGCAGACCACGTAGACCTTGCCGGCGGGCGTTTCCAGCACGAAGCTCGCCCATAGGGCCTCGTTGCGGTCGAACAGGCCGCGCGCGGTCCAGTGCCGGGTCGGCACCAGCGTGACGGCAAGGCCGCCGCCAAGCTCGACGCGGTCGTGCCAGTCGAACGCCTCGGCAGCGATCGCGCGGTCGGCCTTGCGCATGGTGACATCATTGCCGAGCGGGGTGATCACCCGCGGCGCGAATTTTTTGGCGAGCCTGGACAGGGTGGCGACATCGAGATGGTCGTAGTGACCGTGCGACACCAGGACCGTATCGATCTCCGGCAGCGCGTCGAAGGCGATGCCGGGCGCAGTGACGCGTTTCGGCCCCACGAAGGACAGCGGCGAGGCGCGGTCCGACCACACCGGGTCGATCAGGATGTTCTGGCCGGCCGTCTGGATCAGCCAGCTGACATGGCCGACGAAGGACAGCCGCACCCGCTCGCCGGTGACCCGCGGTGGCGGCGTGTCGGCATGATCGTTGGGTACCCACTTCGGCCACGCCGCCCGCTTGCGGCCGCCGCCGAATTGCCAGCGCAGCACCTCGCCGAGCCGCTTCGGCGGCGCGCCATCGGGATCGAAGAAATGTTTGCCGTTGAAATGGTCGGAAAGCGGGCCATCATAATTGCTCATTCAGACTCTCGATGCTGCAGCGTGACCGCCGACAGATGGTCATGCTGCAGCATCGAGACAATGCGTCAGAGCATCAGTAGCCGACCGTGAAGCGTGCGCGGGAATGCGCCGGCTTCTCGATCTCGTCGGCCATGGCAATCGCATAGTCCTCGAACGAAATGCTGCTGCCTTGGTCGTTGGTCAGCAACTGATCGCCGCCGAGCCGGAACTTGCCAGTGCGCTCGCCCGGAATGAACATCGCCGACGGCGACAGGAAGCACCAGTCGAGGGTCGGCTCCTTGCGCAATATATCGAGGAACACGCCGCCGGCTGCGGCCTCGGCCTTGTAGATCGCCGGAAAGTCCGGCGTGTCGATCAGCTTCACGCCGGGCGCGACCTCCAGGCTGCCGGCGCCGCCGACCACGAGATAGCGCGAGACACCCGCCGCCTTGACGGCTTCGATCAGCTTGTGGGGATCGCTGGCCAGGAAATGCACGGAGCTGACGACGGCGTCGTGGCCCTTCAGCGCCGGCGCCAGACCCGCGACATCGTTGGCGTCGGCTTTCACCGGCGTGACCCCGGTCAGCGGCGGGGTCTTTTCGGGATTACGGGCAATGGCCGTGACGCTGTGGCCGCGGCGCGACAATTCGGCGAGAATTTGCGAGCCGGCGCGGCCGGTGGCACCGATCAGGGCGATTTTCATTTTGCTCTCCATTTGGTAACTAATGGAAACCAGCTATTGAATTTGTTAGCAGATGTGAAGAAGGCACCTTGTCGTAAGCTGGTTACCTGCAGGAGACCGCGCCATGTCATTCACGCCGCCCACCGCCAACGCCTACGCAAGTACCTGCCCAACGCGGCTGGTGCTGGACCGCATCGCCGACAAATGGGCCGTTCTGGTGCTTGGCCTGCTTGGCGACGGCCCGGTGCGCTTCAACCAGTTGCGGCGGCAAATCGAGGGCATTTCGCAAAAAATGCTGTCGCAGACACTGAAAAGCCTGGAGCGCGACGGGCTGGTCAGCCGCAAGGCGATCGCGACTGTCCCGGTGACCGTGGAATATTCGATCACCCCTCTGGGAGCGACCCTGTCCGCCACGGTCGACAACCTGCGGATCTGGGCGGAAACCCATATGGGACAGGTGCTGCTGTCGCAGCGGCAATACGATGCCACCGGAACCGGAACCACAGCGATGTGAGGCGCCTTTTTCGGCCGAAACCTTGACTTATCGGGCTTCGGTGCTGTAAATCCGCCCACTTCTCGAAAAGTCTTCTTTTCGACCCGCCGCCCGGCCCTTGAGACCGGAGGTCAACGCCCGACAGCGCGATGCGCCCTCGGGCGCAAAATTGTTTGGTTACTCGTCCATCATCCGGATGGCGACGCAGGATGCGATGATCTGATGTTCGACAATCTGTCGGAAAAGCTTGGCGGAATTCTCGACCGGTTGACCGGGCGCGGCGCGCTGTCGGAAGCCGATGTCGATGCCGCCATGCGCGAGGTGCGCCGCGCGCTGCTCGAGGCCGACGTCTCGCTCGACGTGGTCCGCGATTTCGTCGACCGGGTCCGCGAACAGGCCATCGGCGCCACCGTCGTCAAGTCGGTCACCCCCGGCCAGATGGTCGTCAAGATCGTCCATGACGAGCTGGTCAAAACGCTCGGCGCCGATGGCGAAGGCGGCATCGACCTCATCGCCGTGCCGCCGGTCGCCATCATGATGGTCGGCCTGCAGGGCTCCGGCAAGACCACCACCACCGCGAAACTGGCCCGCCGCCTCACCCAGCGCGACAAGCGCAAGGTGCTGATGGCCTCGCTCGACATCTACCGCCCGGCGGCAATGGAGCAGCTCGCGGTGCTCGGCCGCGACCTCGATATCCAGACGCTGCCGATCGTCGCGGGCCAGAAGCCTGCCGACATCGCCAGGCGTGCGCTGTCGGCTGCAAAACTCGGCGGCTACGACGTGGTGCTGCTCGACACTGCCGGCCGCACCACCCTCGACGAAGACATGATGGCGGAAGCGGCCGAAATCAAAGCCGCCGCCAACCCGCACGAAGTGCTGCTGGTGGCGGACTCGCTGACCGGCCAGGACGCAGTGAACCTTGCGCGCTCGTTCGACCAGCGCGTCGGCCTCACCGGCATCGTGCTGACCCGGGTCGACGGCGACGGCCGCGGCGGCGCTGCCTTGTCCATGCGTGCGGTCACCGGCAAGCCGATCAAGCTGATCGGCACGGGCGAGAAGACCGACGCGCTCGAAGACTTCCACCCCAGCCGCATCGCCGGCCGTATCCTCGGCATGGGCGACGTCGTCTCGCTGGTGGAAAAGGCCGCGGCGCATATCGATGCCGAAAAGGCCGCGCGCACCGCCGAGCGCATGCGCAAGGGCCAGTTCGACCTCTCGGACATGCGCGAGCAGCTGATCCAGATGACCAACATGGGCGGCCTCAGCGGGCTGATGGGCATGATGCCCGGCATCGCCAAGCTCAAGAACCAGATCGCCTCCGCCAATCTCGACGACAAGATCGTCAAGCGCCAGATCGCCGTCATCGATTCGATGACCCGGCAGGAGCGCAAGCATCCCGACATCCTCAAGGCCAGCCGCAAGAAGCGCATCGCTGCCGGCGCCGGCCTGAAGGTCGAGGAAGTCAACAAGGTGCTGAAGATGCATCGCAACATGGCCGACATGATGAAGGCCATGGGCCAGGGCAAGCGCGGCCCGATGGCTGGCATCGCCCAGGCCATGGGCTTTGGCGGCGGCGGCATGCCCTCGCCGGAGCAGATGAAGGCGATGGCTGAGAAGATGCCCGGCGGACTGCCGCAGGGACTGCCGTCGCTGCCCAAGGAATTTCCGGGGCTCGGAGGGGGCAAGCCGACCCTTCCGGGGCTCGGCGGTTTTCCCGGTTTCGGGAAGAAGAAATAACGCGATCCATTCACTCACATTCCAACGAACACCCTAAGGAGAATTCCATGTCCGTCGTCATCCGCCTCGCCCGTGCAGGCACCAAGAAGCGTCCGGTCTATCACGTCGTCGTCGCCGACTCGCGCTTCCCCCGCGACGGCCGCTTCATCGAGCGTCTCGGTCACTTCAATCCGCTGCTGGCCAAGGACAACGAGTCCCGCCTGAAGCTCGACATGGAGAAGGTCAAGGTCTGGCTCGCCAAGGGCGCGCAGCCGTCGGACCGCGTCTCGCGCTTCCTGGATGCCGCCGGCGTCGTCAAGCGCGAAGCCCGCAACAATCCGGAAAAGGCCGTGCCGCGCAAGGAACGCAAGGCCGCTGCCGAAGCCGCTGCCAAGAAGTAAGGGCGGATGCCCGCTGCACAGATCTGCGTCGCGCGCATTGGCGCGCCGCACGGCATCCGCGGCGCGGTGAAACTCTGGACGTTTACCGAAGATCCGCTGGCCGTGATGACTTACGGCCAGCTCAAGACCAAAGACGGCGGCCGCTCGTTCGAGGTGGTCACCGCGCGCGAGGGCAAGGGTCATCTGGTGGCGACCTTCAAGGGCGTCAGCAGCCGCGAGGACGCCGAGCGCCTCAACGGCGTCGAACTGTACATTCCGCGCGAGCGGCTGCCTGAACCCGACGACGACGAATATTACCACGCTGACCTGATCGGGCTCGCGGCCGTCGATGCCGCCGGCCACGCGGTCGGCCGCGTCATCGCCATCCACGATTTCGGCGCCGGCACCATCATCGAGATCGCCCCGCCGGAGGGGAATACGTTGATGCTGCCGTTCACCAATGCGGTGGTGCCGACCGTCGATCTGAAGGCCGGCCACGTGGTGATCGAACTGCCCGGCGAGATCGAAGGCGATTCGCCCGACGAGGCGGACGTGTAACTGTAGTGGTGTAAGTTTGGCGCACCGGCGCCCATGGCTGCCCTCCCCCTTGCGGGGAGGGTCGGCCGAATGAAGCGATGCGCTGCATCGCTGAAATGGAGGCCGGGGTGGGGGTGCCACGGGCTCGGAGTTTGCGGCACCCCCACCCCCGGCCCCTCCCCGCAAGGGGGAGGGGGGCAGAGGCACCGCGTATGACCTCCAACATCCCCACCCCCTGGCGCGCCACCGTGCTCACCCTGTTTCCCGAGATGTTTCCCGGGCCGCTGGGCATCAGCCTGGCCGGCCGGGCGCTGGCTTCCGGGCTATGGGCGCTGGAAGCCCGCGACATCCGGGATTCCGCCACCGACCGCCACCGCAGTGTCGACGACACCCCGGCCGGCGGCGGGCCGGGCATGGTGCTGCGCGCCGACGTGCTGGCCGCGGCCATCGATGCCACAGCTTTGCCGCAAGACCGACCACGGCTGATGATGAGCCCGCGCGGTCGGCCATTGACCCAGCAACGGGTGGCAGAGCTGGCGGCCGGGCCGGGACCGCTGATCGTCTGCGGCCGCTTCGAGGGCATCGACCAGCGCGTCATCGACACCCGCGGCCTCGAGGAGGTCTCGATCGGCGACTACGTGCTGTCCGGCGGCGAAATCGCCGCCATGGTGGTCATCGACGCCTGCGTGCGGCTGCTGCCCGGGGTCATGGGCAAGCTCGAGTCGGGGGCCGATGAGAGTTTTTCCGATGGTTTGCTTGAATACCCGCAATATACCCGGCCGCAGGTGTTTGAAAACCGTCCGATTCCCGAGATCTTGCTGTCCGGCGACCATGCGAAAGTCACAGCCTGGCGGCTGGCCGAAGCCGAAGCGCTGACCCAGGCGAGACGACCCGATTTATGGGCGGCGCGGCCGGTTGCGCCCGAATCGGGCAAAAAGCGAAAACGACCAAAAAACACGACGGACGGGTGACAAGCCCGCGGCTTTGCCGTATAGGGACGCCAAATCCGTGCAATGGCAGGATAGATGGACGTGTGCGCAGCCCGCGCCGATGTCTGGGCGCGCCGCCGATGGAGATTTCGATGAACCTGATTCAGACGCTCGAAAAAGAGCAATACGACAAGCTGCTCGCGGGCAAGACCATTCCGGAGTTCGGCCCCGGCGATACCGTGATCGTCAACGTGAAGGTTGTCGAAGGCGAGCGTTCCCGCGTGCAGGCCTATGAAGGCGTCTGCATCGGCCGCAACGGCGGCGGGCTGAACGAGAGCTTCACTGTCCGCAAGATTTCCTACGGCGAAGGCGTCGAGCGCGTGTTCCCGGTGATGTCGCCGATGATCGATTCGATCAAGGTTGTGCGCCGCGGCAAGGTGCGTCGCGCCAAGCTGTATTACCTGCGCAACCTGCGCGGCAAGTCGGCCCGCATCGTCGAAAAGAAAACCGACCGTCCGGTCGCCGCAGCCGCCAAATAACCTCGAAGTCATCGCGTCGCTGCATGAATTCGTAACAAAAAGCGCGGCGCAAGCCGCGCTTTTTTGTTGGGCTGGTCGTACCCCGGCGGCGGCGCGTCGCGCTGCCCCGCAAAGCTCTTCCGGCATCCCAATGGCAGGACATGCCTGCCGCTCATTGGCGTCACCGCACATGAGTGCTATATGGCTGGAATGTTTCCAGATCTGCACCAGAACGCGACCCGCATTGTGATCGACGATCACAGCCGGCTGCCGTGGCGTTTCTTCGGTCGGTTCACGACGTCGATTGCGGCCGAGCTTCGACAGCTCTGACGCCCGTACCGCCGCCGCTTTTTCAGCTGCGCGCGCCGCACCGCAAACCGACAACGATTCTGCGCGGCACGCCCGCTGGCTCCCATCCCTCTTCAAGGCATGATTCCCATGACCGACACAGCAAAGCCGACCACCCTGTACGACAAGATCTGGAACGACCATCTGGTGCATGAGGCCGACGACGGCACCTGCCTGCTCTACATCGATCGCCACCTGGTCCATGAAGTAACCTCGCCGCAGGCCTTCGAGGGGCTGCGCACCGCCGGCCGCAAGGTGCATGCGCCGGAGAAGACGCTGGCCGTGGTCGATCACAACGTGCCGACCACCGATCGCTCGAAGCCCAATCCGGATCCGGAGAGCACCGAGCAGATCGCAACGCTGGCGGAGAACGTGCGCGAATTCGGCATCGAATATTACAACGAGTTCGACAAGCGGCAGGGCATCGTCCACGTCATCGGTCCCGAGCAGGGATTTACCTTGCCCGGCACCACCATCGTCTGCGGCGACAGCCACACCTCGACGCATGGCGCATTCGGCGCGCTGGCCCACGGCATCGGCACGTCTGAAGTCGAACACGTGCTGGCGACCCAGACGCTGATCCAGAAAAAAGCAAAGAACATGCGGGTCACCGTCGACGGCGTGCTGCCCGACGGCGTCACCGGCAAGGACATCATCCTGGCGATCATCGGCGAGATCGGCACCGCCGGCGGCACCGGCTACGTGCTGGAATATGCCGGCGACGCGATCCGCGCGCTGTCGATGGAAGGCCGCATGACGGTCTGCAACATGTCGATCGAGGGCGGCGCCCGCGC
Organism: Tardiphaga sp.; assembly: GCA_036561845.1. Classification (GTDB taxonomy): domain Bacteria; phylum Pseudomonadota; class Alphaproteobacteria; order Rhizobiales; family Xanthobacteraceae; genus Tardiphaga. The sequence goes on from DATCUS010000228.1 coordinate 8,667, forward strand.
CGGCCTGATCGCACCCGACGCAAAAGCCTTCGAATTCCTCAGGGGACGGCCGATGTCGCCGAAGGGCGAGATGTGGGATGCCGCGATGCGCTACTGGGAGACCTTGCGCTCCGACGAAGGCGCGCATTTCGATCATGAGCTCCGCCTCGACGCAGCTTCGCTGCCGCCGATCGTGACCTGGGGCACGAGCCCTGAGGACGTGATCTCGATCAGCGGCAAGGTGCCGGATCCCGCCGAGATCGCCGACGAGGCGAAGCGCCTCTCCAAGGAACGCGCGCTCGCTTATATGGGCCTGAAAGCCGGCACGAAGATCACCGACATCAAGCTCGATCGCATCTTCATCGGCTCCTGCACCAACGGCCGGATCGAGGATCTGCGCGCAGCGGCCAAAGTCGTCGAAGGCAGGACGGTGAACGCGAATGTCAGCGCGATGATCGTGCCGGGCTCCGGTCTGGTGAAGGAGCAGGCGGAAGCCGAAGGCCTGGACAAGATATTCCTCAAGGCGGGCTTCGAATGGCGCGAGCCCGGCTGCTCGATGTGCCTGGCCATGAATCCGGACAAGTTGTCGCCGGAAGAACGCTGCGCGTCGACTTCGAACCGCAACTTCGAGGGTCGCCAGGGCCACAAGGGCCGCACCCATCTGGTGTCGCCGGCGATGGCTGCAGCAGCGGCGATTGCCGGACACTTCGTCGATATCAGGGAGTGGCGCTGAGGCTAAGCCTCACACACAACTTGTCGTCCCCGCGCATGCGGGGACCCAGTAAACGCAGGCTGCGCGGCTTCATCACAGACGACAACGTTTACTGGGTCGCCCGGTCCTCGCGCGCAATTGCGCGCAGGCCGGGCGATGACAGCCGCGTTGTTTGGTTACAGCGACGGTTAACTACCGATACACATTGAAGCGCCGGTGATGGTGACGCCAGTGATGGCGCAACCACGGCCGATAGCGGCAGATTTTTCGCGGCCCGTAATAAGTCCAGACGATCCGGCAGAAGCGACGCGGGTGATAGTAGCGCGGCCCGTAGTAGACCGGCGCATAGCCGTAGTAACGCGGGCGGAAGTGATGCCGGCGATAGCCGTAAGACGCCGGCGCGTAGACGTGGCGGCGTGCGATGAATGGCGCCGCGTGGCGGATGCCGCCGCCGCGATAGAAACCGCCGTCGTGGAAAGCCGGGGCAGCGCGAAACCCGCCGCCATGAAACACGGCTCCGCCGCCACCACCGCGGAAGCCGCCGCCGTGAAAGGCAGGCGCTCCGCCTCGGAAACCACCCCCGCCGTGAAAGCCGCCGCCGCCGCCGCCGCCGTGAAAGCCACCGTGTCCGCCGCGCACCTGCGTGATCGCGGCCTCGGAGGCCTGTCTGGCCGAGGGTGCTGCGCCCGGCCCGATCAGTGATGCGGCGCGCGCCGGCATCGACGCAGACAACAGGATGGCGGTTGCGGCGGCGATCCCGAGCGACCGCTTGACGCCTCTGCCGATCAGGAGATGAAAATCTGCAATACAAGCCATCTGCACTCGCTCCCTGAATTGAGTTTCAGATCGTGGCGGTGCTTCGCAAAAGGCCGCGGGCGTCGCCCTGTCTTTACAGAAAATTAGGCAAGGCGGTCTGAACGGACGATGAATGTCGCAAGGCTAACGCCGGCGCCATGCCGTCGGGCAAAAAGCAGGCGCCGCGTGCGGCGCCTGTCTTCGTCATGATGAACTCGATTACCAGCCGCCGAAGCCGAAGCTGATTCCGATCGGTCCCGCACCGAACCCGAACGGGCGATATCCGTAGCCATAGCCGTAAGGGCGATATCCGTAGGCGCCGTAATAGGCTGGGCGATAAAACCCGCCATACGGACGATAGCCGTAGCCATAGGGACGATAGGCATAGGGGCGATAGCCGTAGCCATAGCCGTACGGGCGGTAGCCGTAGCCACCGTAGTAGGCCGGACGATAACGCGGCCCATAGACTCGCGGATAGAACACCGCATGGCGATGGTAGTGACGGTGGTGGCGGCGCTGCGCGCTGAGATCAGTGGCTTTGGTCGCGTTGACCTTGCCAGCATTGGGCTGTTGCGCTTGCGGCGCTGCGTTCGCCGGGCCGCTGGCAAGCGCACTGCCCAGAGTGAAAGTTGCCGCGATGGCCGCTGCACCGATCCAGGTTTTCATTGTCTGTCCTCGTCGTGATCTCGTTTCCAACAATGTTTCGGTAATTCGTTCGGTTGCGGCGCGTTCCTGCGACAACGCGCCGCGCATTCAGCACGGAGAACGGACCCGCAAGCGGGCCCGTTGCTTCGTGATGGCCGATCAATAGCGCCAGTGCCGACGGTGATGCGGACGGCCATGATGCCAGCCGTAGTGGCGGCGCATCACGGGCGGACGGTGCCAGCCGTGGTGACGACGGAACCCGCGATGGTGGCGATAACCGTCGTAATGGCGGCGGTACTGCACCTCGGTGGTCAGTTTCTCGCCAGCACCGCCCTGCACAGCTGCGGCCATGCCGGGGTTACCGAGCGACATCGCGCTGGCCTGCTGCGCCGGCGCTGTCACGAACAGCAGTCCCGCGACGGCAAACAAGCCAAAGATCTTCTTCACGTTCATGTGGCGTCGCTCCTTCATCGGGCATCATTGCGATGCCGTTTCATCGCCCTTGAAGCAACGCTAGGTCGCCAGAGGTGAATGCAGAGTGAATGGGCAATGCGACAAGAAGATGCGGAGATGCTCTGTCGCAGCGACGGAACAAGCCGACGATCATAATCGCGGATCGACCGACACCTCTGCATCGGGGATGTGAATTGCAGCGACGGTCTAGCCCGGACGCCAGAAGCAGTTCATCCGCGGCACGATGACCGTGCCGCTCGGTCGGAATTCCTGCACATAGGTTGCCGTGCAATCGCGCACCGCATTGGGGCCGGGATTGTAGCGCGGATAGACATCCGGCGCGTCGTCGTTGCGATAGATCCGCACCCGGGCGCGCGGCCGGCGACTCTGCGCCGAGGTCTCGGAGGCAGGCTGCGCCTGGGTCAGGCGGGGCACCACGGTCTGGGCTTGCGCCTGCGCAACCGGCAGCGAACCCATCGCCGCCGCAAACCCGATCATTGCCACCGTGAACCGCATCATGACGCCCCAAACCAGACCCGACGCCGGCAAAGTCCCCGATTGCCGGGCGCGCGTCAACCGCGGGCGCGGGCGGGGAACCCGGCTTTTGCTCAATTCGCTGCGATCTCCTAAGAAGGCGGGATGTGGCCGTCAGCAAGATCCCCGACCCTCGCCGAGATGGAAGCCATGGCGCACGACATGTTCGCGCGCCTGCCGAAGACGTTTCGCGCGCTGTGCGAAGGCGTGATCATCCGGGTCGACGACTTCCCCACCGAGGAGGTGCTGGAAGAACTGCAGGCCGAGACCGAATTCGACCTGCTCGGCCTGTTCCAGGGCGTCGGCCTGCCGTTCCAGAGCCACGACAACACCGGGCAACTGCCCAACATGATCTGGCTGTACCGCCGGCCGATCCTGGATTACTGGGCCGAACACGACGAGACCCTCGGCCATATCGTCCGCCACGTGCTGATCCACGAGATCGGCCACCATTTCGGCCTGTCCGACGACGACATGGAGGCGATCGAGGCGCAGGTGGCAGATTAGCCCTGTGCAAATCGACCTTGGAGCCCGGCTCCGATCAGGCTAAATTACGACTTCAATCTGGGAAACACGCTCATGGAAAAGTTCACCACGCTGGAAGGCGTCGCGGCGCCGCTGAAGATCATCAATGTCGACACCGACATGATCATCCCGAAGCAGTACCTGAAGACGATCAAGCGCACCGGCCTCGGCAAGGGCCTGTTCTCGGAGGCGCGTTACAAGGACGACGGCAGCGAGAATCCGGACTTCATCCTCAACAAGCCGGCCTATCGCAACGCCAAGATCCTGGTCGCCGGCGACAATTTCGGCTGCGGTTCGAGCCGCGAGCACGCGCCCTGGGCGCTGCTCGACTTCGGCATCCGCTGCGTGATCTCGACCTCGTTCGGCGACATCTTCTACAACAACTGCTTCAAGAACGGCGTGCTGCCGATCCGCGTCTCGCAGGACGACCTCGACAAATTGTTCGACGACGCCGAACGCGGCGCCAACGCCACCATCTCCATCGACCTGGCAGCGCAGGAAATCCGCGGCCCCGACGGCGGCACGGTGCATTTCGAGATCGACCCGTTCCGCAAGCATTGCATGCTCAACGGCCTCGACGACATCGGCCTGACCAAGGAAAAGCAGACCTCCATCGACAGCTACGAGGCGAAGGCCAAGACCGAACGCGCCTGGGCGTAAGCGCCGGCGAATGAACGGCGACCGCAAATCCCGGTCCCCCTCATCCTGAGGAGCGGCCTTTTGGCCGCGTCTCGAAAGATGAGGCCTGTACATCCTCATGGTTCGAGACGCGCGAAGACGCGCTCCTCACCATGAGGGGACAGTCTTGCAGCATCCCACGGCACTCGCTCACCCCATCGCGGCAATCGCATCCGCAATCGCGATGGTGCGTTTCGCCATGTCGGCGTGCAGTCGCTCCACCATCCTGCCGTCGAGCTGGATGGCGCCGCGCGAGGCGTTTTCCGGCTGCGCGAACGCCGCGAGGATGCGGCGCGCCTGCGCCACTTCGTCGTCCGGCGGCGTAAAAATCCGGTTGCAGGCCTCGATCTGGCCGGGATGAATCAGCGTCTTGCCGTCGAAGCCGAGATCGCGACCCTGCGCGGCTTCTTCCGCAAAACCCTCGGCATCACCGATGCCGCTGTAGGGACCGTCAAGGATATCCAGTCCATGGAGCCGCGCCGCCAGCACGCAATGGGTGATCATCGGCAGCATGGCGGCGCGGCCGGGCCGCATGGCGATGCGGGTCTCGCGCGAAATGTCGTTGGGGCCGAATACGAAGCCGGCCAGCCGCATCTCGGAATCCCGCGACGCTGCAGCGAGTTCCTCGGCATGCAGCACCGCGCGCGCGGTCTCGATCATCGCCCAGACCCTGATCGACATGCTGGCATTGATGTCGCTGAGCCGGTCGGCCACCGCGCTGAGATCGGCCAGGCTGGAAATCTTCGGCACCAGGATTCCGTCCGGCTTGACCTTGCCCGCCATGGTGACGTCGTCGATCCACCACGGCGAATCCAGCGCGTTGATGCGGATCAGCACCTCGCGCTTGCCGAAACCGCGGGCCTGGACGGCCTGCGCGATGTTGTCCCGCGCCGTGGCTTTGGCGTCCGGCGCCACGGCGTCCTCGAGATCGAGAATGACGCCGTCGACCGGCAGCGTGCGTGCCTTTTCCAGCGCCCGCGGGTTCGACCCCGGCATGAACAACAGGCTGCGGCGCGGACGGATCATGGCGTCATTCCCTTCAGGCTTCTTGGTGTTCCGCGATAACATTTCAGCCCGCCCCCCGAAAGGCTTGTTCACGGCGGCGTCCTATGGTTAGCCGAAGGCAGCAACCGAGGCGCCCATGACCTTCCCATCGCACCTGATCTCCGGCTACCAGACCTTCACCTCGCAGCGGCTGCCCACCGAGCAGTCGCGCTACCGCGAACTGTCCGAGCGCGGCCAGTCTCCGGAAGTCATGGTGATCGGCTGCTGCGATTCGCGGGTGTCGCCGGAGGTCATTTTCGACGCCAGCCCGGGCGAACTCTTTGTGGTGCGCAACATTGCCAACCTGGTGCCGGTGTATCAGCCGGACGGCGGCGCCCACGGCGTCTCGGCAGCGCTGGAATATGCCGTTCAGGTGCTGAAGGTGAAACACATCGTGGTGCTCGGCCACGCGCAATGCGGCGGCATCCGCGCCTTCGTCGACAATGCCGCTCCGCTGTCGCCGGGCGATTTCATCGGTCGCTGGATGTCGATGTTCATCAAGCCCGGCGAGAAGGTCGAGATCCGCGGCCACGAGACGATGACGGATTTTGCCACCCGCATCGAAAAGGCCGCGGTGATGCGCAGCCTGGAGAATTTGCTGACATTCCCGTTCGTCAAATCCGCCATCATCCGCGGCGAGCTGCAGCTGCACGGCGCCTACTTTGGCGTCGCGGTCGGTTCGCTGTCAGTGCTGGATCAGGAGGCGAAGGAATTCGTGCCGGTGAGGTGACTTCACCCTCCCCTGGAGGGGGAGGGTCGGCAATCAATGCGCTAAACGCGTTGATTGCCGGGGTGGGGTGAAGCCCCAAACTCTAAAAACCAGATTTCAACAAGGCAAGGCGAGTGGAGAGAACGTCGTCTCAGTGAGACGCTGTCACCCCACCCCGCTCGCTGCCGGCTCGCCGGCAACGAGCGACCCTCCCCCCTCTCGCGCAGCTTCGCTGCGCTAAGGGGAGGGTAAGCAAGTTACGCCGCTTTCTTCTTCGCGCTGATCAGCTTGCGGTTGATCAGGCATTCCGCGATCTGGATCGCGTTGAGCGCCGCACCCTTGCGCAGATTGTCGGACACGCACCACAGCACCAGCCCGTTCTCGACCGTGTTGTCCTCGCGGATGCGGCTGATGTAGGTGGCGTCCTCGCCGGCGGATTCATAGGGCGTGACGTAGCCGCCAGGCTCGCGCTTGTCGATCACAAGGCAGCCCGGCGCGTTGCGCAGGATATCGCGGGCCTCATCGGCCGAGATCGGGTTCTCGAATTCGATGTTGACCGCTTCGGAGTGGCCGACGAACACCGGCACGCGCACGCAGGTCGCGGTCAGCCTGATTTTGGGATCAAGAATCTTCTTGGTCTCCATCATCATCTTCCACTCTTCCTTGGTGAAGCCGTCTTCCATGAACACGTCGATCTGCGGGATGACGTTGAAGGCGATCCGCTTCGGGAACTTGTTATTCACGAGTTCGCTGTTGGTGTAGACCGCCTTGGTCTGCGAGAACAATTCGTCCATCGCTTCCTTGCCGGCGCCCGACACCGACTGATAGGTCGAGACCACGACGCGCTTGATCACCGCCTTGTCGTGCAGCGGCTTCAACGCCACCACGAGCTGTGCGGTCGAGCAGTTCGGGTTGGCGATGATGCCCTTCTTGGTGAAACCGGCAACCGCGTCGGCATTCACTTCGGGGACGATCAGCGGCACGTCCGGGTCCATCCGCCAGGTCGACGAATTGTCGATGACCACGGCGCCGGCCGCGGCGATCTTCGGCGACCATTCCTTGGACACGGCTCCGCCGGCCGACATCAGGCAGATGTCGACATCGCTGAAGTCGTAATGCTCGAGCGCTTTGCATTTCAGGGTGCGGTCGCCATAGGACACTTCGACGCCCATGCTGCGGCGGGAGGCCAGCGCCACCACCTCGTCAGCCGGGAATTTGCGTTCGTCCAGGATGTTGAGCATTTCACGCCCGACATTGCCGGTCGCTCCGACCAGCGCGACTTTGTAACCCATCGTTCACTCTCCGAAGAAAAATGCTTCGCCCCCGCTCACAGCGGAAGGGGAAGAGGCAGCGCTTCTATGCGAAAAACGCCGTCAAGACAACGTCTGCGGACGATTTCGCGCCCACCAGTGTGTTCTGATGCGTTTAATTCCAACTGAGCCTCGCGCCGGCCATGCCGGCATCCATCCTGCCTTGCACAGCTTTGCCGACGAGTGCCACCGCACCATCGTGCACCTTGTAGCCTATATGGGTGGCCTGGCGTTCCTTGTCATCGTTGCCGTCAGCCTGTTCGACCGTATCGAACTGGAGACGCCCACGGAGGCGGCCCGGACAGGCTGGAGCGTGGCCGCGCGTTCACATCCGGCCTTTGCCGTCAGCCAGTTCGATTCCGCCGGGAAAACAGAGACTTACGAAATCCTTCGGCACCCCGACGGCGGCCGGAAGGACGTCCTCCGCTGGGCCGCGGCCAATGAAAAGCCGATCGCCGAGCTGGAACTGTATCGTCCCGGCCGCGAAGCCAGCCTCGACGGGCCGCCCGCCGCCGCGGTCGCCGCCCGCATGGACCCCGACGGCGCCAGGCAGATCGCCGGCGAAGGCATCGTCGACAGCAAGTTCGGCCCGGTGTCGCTGTTCGGCTTCGCCGACCGCATGAACGATGCCCAACGCTGCCTCGGCTTCATCAAAAACCTCGACACCGCCAACCTGCGGATCTCCGGCTGGTCGTGCCAGGGCGACGGCCTGCCGGCGCGGCGCGCGGCCATCGCCTGCACCCTCAACCGGCTGATCCTGCTGACGGCCGGCGGTGATCCGAGACTGGCGGAATTGTTCGCCCACGCCGAGCTGAAGCGGGGGAATTGCGCCTCCAGTTCGGCGCTGGCCACGACCTCCGCCGACTGGGTCACCGGTGCCCAGAACCCGCAGCTGCGCGGCAGCTTGTAAGCGTCGAAGAGCGCCGATCCGGCTTCAAGCCGCTGGTCCTGATGCAACATTCCGCCGCGACCGGCATTATGTGATGGGGTGTGGCCGGATTGACCTTGTGGCCTTATACCTGCGGCAGCTAAACTGGCACCAAATCAGGGTGCGCCGCATCGCTCGCCCCATCTGACGCCCATGAGGATGTAATGACCGTGAAATTCCCCGCCGCGAAGACGATTGCAAAGCTGCTCGCGGCGATCGCCGTGGTTGCGGTGGGCCTTGGCGCCACCCAGTCCGATGCCGCCCCGAAGCGCCAGTATGACGAGCGCGGTCGCCCCTATTACGGCCGCAGCGGTCCCAACGTGTCCTACCAGCAGGGTCCGCGCACCCGGGTTTACGTCACCAAGCGATCCTGGCTCGACGCCGGCGTCGAAGTGCTGCCCGGCGACCGCAAGTTCACCGATTACGCCTACCCGCCCGGCTATTCCTTCGCCCGCGAGAACGGCAACCGCCCGACCGACCGCCAGCCGCTGAATTCGCAGTGGGATCTCGGCGGCTATCCCGAGCGCTTCCCGCTGTACTGAGCGCAGCGACATCGATTGACGAAAATGCCCGGCTCAGCCGGGCATGTGCGTTACAGGTCCGACTGCCAAACATCGACACTCGGTCGCGCCTGGGCGCAATTCATGTCAATCTGGCCCTGCCATCTTCCGGAACGATCGACATGCCGGCCTTCATGATCGTCCAAGTCACGATTAGCAACGAGGAGGCCTATGCGGCCTATCGCGATGCAGTCGTTCCCCTGATCGGGAAATTTGGCGGCAAGAGCGTTAGGAGCGGCAAGGCCGAGCGGCTCGAAGGCGACGCGGGCGGGATCGCCTTGTTCGAATTTCCCTCCTTGGCGGCCATCCACTCGTTCTGGAATTCGGACGAGTACGTTCCCGTCAAGGAGCTTCGACGCGGCGCCGCCAAATTGGACATTTGGGCTGTGCCCGCTTAGCTAATCGTGCAGCGCCTGCAGCTCCGTCAGCAGTGCCTCGCCCATCTGCGCCGTGCTCACGGTTGCGGTGCCGGCGGCGGCGATATCCGCCGTGCGCAGGCCCTTGGCCAGCACCGCGGCGATGGCCTGGTCGACCTTGTCGGCGAGGTCGCCGAGCTCGAGCGAATAGCGCAGCGCCATGCCGAACGAGGCGATCATGGCCAGCGGATTGGCCTTGCCGGTGCCTGCGATATCCGGCGCCGAGCCGTGCACCGGCTCGTACATCGCCTTGCGCTTGCCGGTCTTGGCATTGACCTCGCCCAGCGAGGCCGACGGCAGCATGCCCAATGACCCCGTCAGCATCGCGGCGATGTCCGACAGCATGTCGCCGAACAGGTTGTCGGTGACGATGACGTCGAACTGCTTCGGCCATTTCACCAGGTTCATGCCGCCGGAATCCGCGAGCTGGTGCTCGAGCTTCACGTCCGCGTATTCGCGGCCGTGCACCTGCGTCACCACCTCGTTCCACAATACGCCGGATTTCATGACGTTGCGCTTTTCCATCGACGTCACCTTGTTCTGGCGCTTGCGCGCCAGATCGAAAGCGACGCGGGCGATGCGCTCGATCTCGTAGGTGTCGTAGACTTGGGTATCGATGGCGCGCTTCTGGCCGTTGCCGAGATCGGTGATGGTCTTCGGCTCGCCGAAATACACGCCGCCGGTCAGCTCGCGCACGATCATGATGTCGAGGCCCTCGACGATCTCCCGCTTCAGGCTTGAGGAATCCGCCAGCGCCGGATAGCACACCGCCGGGCGCAGGTTGGCGAACAGGGCGAGATCCTTGCGCAGCCGCAGCAGGCCGGCCTCGGGGCGCGCCTCATAGGGCACGGCGTCCCATTTCGGCCCGCCCACCGCGCCGAAGATGATGGCATCGGCGGCTTCCGCCCGGGCCATGGTGGCATCGGTGATGGCGAGCCTGTCAGCGTCATAGGCGGCGCCGCCGACCAGGCCGTCTTCGGTGGTGAAATGCGCGATGCCCTGGGCGTCGATCCAGTCGATCAGCCGCTTCACCTCCGCCATCACTTCGGGGCCGATGCCGTCGCCGGGGAGAAGCAGCAGTTTGTGGGTCGCCATGATCGATATCCCTGAAATTTCTTGATGCGCGCGAAGTGCTAAAGCGCCGTTGCGCGGTTGGCAAGACAGCGTTGCCGGCGGCAGTGTTGCAACGTGCGCTGCACACCTGCCACAGTGCGGGTCCCTCGGAGTATCCAGTGACAGCGCCCGCACCGCCCTCCTCGCCCGCCCACCCGGCGCGGCTGATCCTGATCCTGTCGCTGTCCGGCGCCATCGGCCTTGGGGTCGGCCGATTCGCCTATTCGCTGGTGCTGCCGGACATGCGCGACAGCCTGCACTGGTCGTATTCCGCCGCGGGATTCATGAACACCATCAACGCCGGCGGCTATCTCGCCGGCGCCCTGGTGGCGGCCCGGCTGAGCAGCCGCTTCGGCCTCACCGCGGTGGTCCGCGCCGGCACCGTGGCCTGCGTGGTGTCGCTGCTGCTGTGCGGCCTGTCAGCCAATTTCGCCGTGCTGAGCGCGGCCCGGCTGGTGACCGGATTCGGTGCCGCATTGGGATTCGTCGCCGGCGGCGCGCTGGCGGCGACGCTGGCGCAGGCCCG
>DATCUS010000229.1:0-112779 GCA_036561845.1 Tardiphaga sp.
CCCGGAAGAACGGTCCCTCAGCCCTAAATCCCGCGGTGGCGCGCCCGCAGGCGCCGCGATCCGCTTCGCCGTTGCGACGGCATAGCGGATCGCGCCCCAACCACCACCCCGCGCCTGCCGGCGCGCCGCTCCCCTCATGTCCGGAGGGGAGATCTGCTCACACCTCGGACGCCATGGGCGCCGCGAGAACGTGAGCGCTTGGCTGTTTGACATTCGCATACGAAAATTCGCGCTGCACCCGCAAGGCGTGCATCGCGCCGGCGCGCTCCCTGCTGTCGTAAATGGTTCATACGCGACCTATAGTCGGGGGCCTCCAGATGCCCCGGCGATCGATTGCACGATCATGCCGGCGCATTGCGATCCGGAGAGTGTTGATGAAGATGCGTCGTTTGATCCTGGCCCTGCTGGCCTTTGCGGTCCTCGCCCCCGTCCAGGGCGCCCGCGCCGCGGATGTGATCTGCTACAATTGTCCGCCGGAATGGGCCGACTGGGGCACCATGCTGAAGGCGATCAAGACCGATCTCAACTACGACATTCCCACCGACAACAAGAATTCCGGCCAGGCGCTGGCGCAGATCATCGCCGAGAAGGCCAATCCGGTCGGCGACATCGGCTATTTCGGCGTCACCTTCGGCATGAAGGCCAAGGCGCAGGATGCGCTGGAGCCCTACAAGCCGGCCCATTGGGACCAGGTCGATGCCGGCCTCAAGGATCCCGACGGTTACTGGACCACGATCCATTCCGGCACCCTCGGCCTGTTCGTCAACAAGGATGCGCTGGGCGGCAAGCCGGTGCCGAAGTGCTGGGCCGACCTGTTGAAGCCCGACTACAAGGGCATGGTCGGCTATCTCGATCCGTCCTCGGCCGCGGTCGGCTATGTCGGCGCCGTCGCCATCAACCTGGCGCTCGGCGGCTCCGCCGACAATTTCGAGCCCGGCCTGAAGTTCTTCAAGGAGCTGAAGAAGAACGATCCGATCGTGCCGAAGCAGACCTCCTACGCCCGCGTCGTCTCCGGCGAAATGCCGATCCTGCTCGACTACGACTTCAACGCCTACCGCGCCAAGTATTCCGAGAAGGGCAATTTCGAATTCGTGATTCCCTGCGAAGGCTCGGTGGTGTTTCCCTACGTCGTCGGCCTGGTGAAGAACGCGCCGGACAAGGACAAGGCCAGGAAGGTCATGGACTATCTGTTGTCCGACAAGGGCCAGGCGATCTGGACCAATGCCTATCTGCGCCCGGCCCGCAACATCGAGTTGCCGGCGGCCGTGAAGGCGAAATTCCTGCCGGACAGCGACTATGCCCGCGCCAGGAGCGTCGACTGGGGCAAGATGGAGCTGGTGCAGAAGGCGTTTACGGATCGCTATCTCGCCGAAGTGCGCTGATACACGAAGCAAGCGTCTTTCTTCCTTCTCCCCCGCGCGAAGCTTCGCTTCGCTAGGTGGGAGAAGGTGGCACGGCCGAAGGCCGTGACGGATGAGGGGTTACTAGGCTCGGAGTTTGTGTTTACCCCTCACCCGACCGCGCTGACGCGCGGCCACCCTCTCCCACAAGGGGAGAGGGGAAGAAAGCGCGCCAGAGTAGAACATGTCGCATAAATCCTTCGTCTGGCTCTGCCTGCTGCCGCTTGTGGTGGTGACGGCGGCGTTCTTCCTGCTGCCGATGGCGCAACTGCTCGTGGTCGGCGCGTCAGGCCCGCGCGGGCTGTCGGCCTATCTCGCCATCCTCACCGAACCGCGCTACCGCGCCACCCTGATCAACACCGTGGTGCTGTCGGCGGCCACCACCGGCGCGACGCTGGCGATCGCCACCGTCGCCGGGCTGTTCCTGCAGCGCCATCGCTTCCCCGGCCGCGCGGTGCTGATCGCCATGCTGACCTTTCCGCTGGCCTTTCCCGGCGTGGTGATCGGCTTCCTGATCATCCTGCTGGCCGGCCGCCAGGGCCTGATCGGCGCGGTCTCGAGCGCGATCACCGGTGAGAAATGTGTGTTCGCCTATTCGATCTGGGGACTGTTCCTCGGCTATCTCTATTTCTCGATCCCGCGCGTGATCCTCACCATCATGGCGGCCGTCCAGAAACTCGATCGCGGGCTGGAGGAAGCGGCGCGCTCGCTCGGCGCCAGCCCGTGGGCGGTGCAGCGCGACGTGGTGCTGCCGGCGCTCGGCCCGGCCTTCGTGGCCTCCGGAGCCATCGCCTTTGCGACGGCGATGGGCGCCTTCGGCACCGCCTTCACGCTGGCCACCAACATCGATGTGCTGCCGATGCTGATCTATACCGAGTTCACACTGGCGGCGAACTTCTCGATCTCGGCGGCGCTGTCGATCGGGCTCGGTGTCATCGCCTGGGCGATCCTGGCGCTGGCGCGCTCGTTCAGCGGCGGCACCGTCGCGGCGGCGGGGTAGATGATGCGCGATCGCCTGATCTTTGCCGGCCAGCTCGGCTTTACGCTTCTCGTCGCCGCGTTCCTCGTGGTGCCCGTGGTGCTGTCGATCTCGGCCGGCATCACCGTGAATTACTTTCGCGGCATCTCGTCCGGCGTCACCCTGCAATGGGTCGCGCAGGTGTGGGATCTCTATGCAGGCGAGATCGGCCTGTCGTTCCTGATCGCCTTCGCCACGCTGGCAGTCACGCTCATCATTGGCGTGCCCTCGGCCTATGCGCTGCATGTGCGCGGCGGAAAACTGTCGCGCATCGTCGAGGAAGTGATCACGCTGCCGCTGGCGATTCCCGGCCTCGCCATCGCGCTGGCGCTGCTGCTCACCTATGGCGGCTTTGGCAGCTTTCGCCGCTCCTGGCTGTTCATCCTTGCCGGCCATGTGGTGTTCTGCATGCCGTTCATGGTGCGCTCGGTGATGGCGGTGTTCTCGACCATCGATATCCGGACGCTGGACGAAGGCGCGGCCTCGCTCGGCGCCTCGCCGTGGCGGCGCTTTGGCAATGTCATCGTGCCCAACGCGCTGCCCGGCATCGTCGCGGGATCGCTGATGGTGGTGACGCTGTCGCTCGGCGAATTCAATCTCACCTGGATGCTGCACACGCCGCTGACCAAGACGTTGCCGGTCGGCCTCGCCGACGCCTATGCCTCGATGCGGCTGGAAGTGGCCTCCGCCTATACGCTGATCTTCTTCGTCATGATTGTCCCGTTGCTGGTGGCGATGCAGATGCTGGCCGACAAGGGACAAAAGCCATGATGACCACAACAACACACGGCGCCGCCGTGCATATCGAAAATTGCGGCAAGACCTTCGCCGACGGCACGCAGGCATTGGCACCGGCCTCGCTCGACATCGTCAGCGGCGAGACCCTGGTGCTGCTCGGCCCTTCCGGCTGCGGCAAGACCACCATGCTGCGCATCATCGCCGGACTGGAGACGCCGGACCAAGGCGGCCGCGTGCTGTTCGACGCGCAGGACATGACCGCGGTGCCGATCGAGCAGCGCCATGTCGGCATGGTGTTCCAGTCCTACGCGCTGTTTCCCAACATGAGCGTCGCCGACAATATCGGCTACGGCCTCAAGATCCGCGGCGTCGCGAAGGTGGCGCGCGACCAGCGCATCGCCGAAATGGTGGCGCTGACCAATCTCACCGGGCTGCAGGACCGGCGCATCGATCAGTTGTCCGGCGGCCAGCGCCAACGCGTGGCGCTGGCGCGTGCGGTGGCGATCCGGCCGCGGGTGCTGTTGCTCGACGAGCCCCTGACCGCGCTCGATGCATCCTTGCGCGACCGGCTGCGTGGTGAGCTCAATCGCCTGCTGCGCTCATTGGGGATCACGGCGATCTACGTGACCCACGATCAGGCCGAGGCGATGGAGCTCGGCGACCGCATTGTGGTGATGCGCAAGGGCGCGATCGCGCAGATCGGCACGCCGCGCGAGGTCTACTTCGCGCCAACGAGCCGGTTCGTGGCGGAGTTCGTCGGCGCCGCCAATATCATCGAGGCGCCGGTGGCCGAGGGGCATCTCGTGCTGCCGGGCGGACGCCTCGAGGTTGCGACCGCGGCCAATGCCGCGGTCGCAGCCGCTGCGGTCGCAACCACCATGATCAGGCCGGAGACCATCGCCATCGTCGATCCCGCCAATGCAGCGTTGTGCGGCGTCATCGACAGCATCAGCTTCATCGGCGACAAGCAGCGTATTGTCGTGACCGGCGCGGCCGACAAGCCTCTGACCATCGACGCGCCGAACACGGTTTGCGTGAAGACCGGCGACCGCGTCGGCCTGTCCATCGCGCCTACTGCGGTGCGCCTGCTGCCCGGAGACAAGTGATGTCGAAACCGATCCTGATCGCGCAGATTTCCGACCTGCATATCAAGGCGCCCGGTGCGCTCGCTTATGGCAAGGTCGATACCGCCGCTGCGTTGCAGCGCTGCGTGGCCGCGCTTAACGCCTTGCAGCCGCGGCCGGATCTGGTGGTGGTCTCCGGCGATCTCGCGGACACGCCGACGCCGCAGGAATACGACCATCTCAGGCGGCTGCTGGCGCCGCTCGAGATTCCCTTCATCGGCATTCCCGGCAATCACGATGCCCGCGCGATGATGCGTGCGGCATTTCCCGAACAGCACTACGCGGCGCAGAACGGCGCGCTCAATCAGTTGCACAGCGTCGGCGGTCTCGACCTCGTGCTGCTGGATTCCAGCGTGCACGCCAGACCGCACGGCGAACTCGAAGCCGCCACGCTGAAATGGCTCGACGACACGCTGGCGTCGTCGTCGGACAGGCCGGCGCTGTTGTTCCTGCATCATCCGCCGTTCCGCACCGGCATTGAACACATGGACGTGCAGAATCTGTTTAATGCCGATCAGCTGGCATCGATCGTCCGCAGGCATCCGCGCGTGCAACTGGTTGCCGCCGGTCACGTTCATCGGGCAACGCTGACGCTGTTTGCCGGCGTCCCGGCGACGATCTGTCCCGCGCCGAATCACGCGGTCGACCTCGATCTCGACGCGCGCCGCGCGCCGTCGTTCAGGGTCGAGCCGCCGGCATTCCATCTCCATGTCTGGTTTCCCGGCGACGGCTTAGGTCATGTGGTGACGCATCAGGTGCCGATCGGCGATTTCGACGGCCCGCATCCGTTCTTCGGCGCGGACGGCAAGTTGCTGTAACGCGCTCCGAACGTGTCCCGGACGCAGCGCAACGCGCCTCCGCGGGAGGCGTCGTGCGCTGCAGAGCCGGGACCGCGATGAAACTCGGTGTCTGGTACGGTCCCGGCTCTGCGCAGCAGCGTCCGGGACACGAGAGTGACGCGACCGTTGAAGTCAGCTCGCCGTCAGCGCGTCCTGCTTGATGATCCTGAACCGCGACTCTGCATCTTCCTGGCGGAACAGCGCGATGCGATCGATCGCCACTGACGTCAATGCCAGCGCATCGAAGCGTGCGCGCAGCATGGCCAGGATCGGCCTCTGCCGCGAATCGGGCATGCGGCCGGTCAGCGTCATGTGGAAGCGGAAGTCCTCGCTTACGTAAGGATAGCCCCAGCGGTCGAGCTGTTCGACCTGACGCGCCGTCAGCGTCTCCGGTTTCCGGCGTGCACGATCCTCAGCCGACAGCGGCGCGCGGAAGGCGTCGAAGGCCTCGACGCAATCCTGGGCCAACGCCTGCAGCGTGACGGAACGCTCTGCCGGGACCACGGCGATGAAGCCGCTGATGGCGTGGACGGCCGGCTTGATCACCGGAATCTCGCGCGGCTGCCGCGCGAAGTCGGCGCAGGCGGCCGAAAGCTCCGCTTCGGTGGTGCCGGGCGCCAGCGCGAACGGCGCCTTCAGCGTGGCGTGAAAGCCGTATTTGCGCGGGTCCTGCGTCAGATCAGGCCAGTCCGGGGCGGCCGCGACGACATCCTTCGGAAAGGCCACGTCGTTGCCGGACAAAGCGTCGTAGCCGAGCAGGGCGGCACCGAAGCGGGCAAGCGGTTTGCGGGAGGGCGGGGCGTAATAGATCGCGTAGCGGGGATATGAACTCATCGCTGCAGTTTAAAGCAACGTCACGCCGCCGCAACCTTGCTGAGCGTGGCTGCCGACCGCGTCACGCGATCCGTCTCGGTGAGATGCACCAGCCGGCCGGCGGCGATCACCGCAACGACGCGCGGCCGCAACGCCACTGTATCGTCGACCAGGATGATGTCGGCGCGCTGGCCGGCCTGGAGCGTGCCACGGTCGGTGAGACCGGCGGCCCGGGCCGGCGCGGACGATACCAGTGCCCAGGCCTGCGGCAGCGGCAAAATGCCGTCGGCCACCAGCCGGAACGCCGCCAGCAGCTGCGCCGGATAGTAATAGTCGGACGCCAGCACGGAGCAAAGGCCCTGGGCGATCATGTCCGACGCCTTGGTCCAGCCGGTGTGGCTGCCGCCGCGCACAACATTTGGCGCGCCGAACACGATGAAGTCGCCGGCCGCAGCGGCGGCCATTGCGGTCTCGACGTTGATCGGGAATTCGGCGATCGTGACGCCGAGGTCGCGGAAATCGTTGCGCATCGCGGGGGTGTCGTCGTCGTGGGACAGGGTTGCCACGCCTGCCGTGCCTGCCGCCTGTGCCAGCCGTGCGATCGAGCCCGGCACCTGATCGGCACGGGAGATGGTGCGCTCCACCAGTTGGTCGAACGCCTCGAGGCTCAGCCCGGTGCGCTCCGCCATGCGGATGCGCTTTTCCGGCTTCTTCGGATTGTGCACGGCGGTGGTGATGTGGTCGTTGAAGGCCAGCAGGTCGATGCGGCCGCCCGCGAGCCACGCCTTGATCTCGTCCTCGGCGTCGAGGTTGTAGGTCTCCTGCCGCAGATGAAAACGGGTGTCGGCGGCGAGTTGCGGCCGCAGCGCCTCGATGGCCTCGAGCAGGCCGCGCGCATTGTCGATGCTGCGCAGCCCCGGCTCCCACGAGCAGGTGGTGCCATGGAACACGGTGGTGATGCCGTTGGCGATCACCTGGCGGTCGCTGTCGATCAATGCGACGTCGAGCGGAAAATCCACGCCGGGGCGCGGCATCATCTGGCGTTCGAAGGCGTCGCCGTGGATATCCACGATTCCCGGCAGCACCAGCAGGTCGCCGGCATCGATGCTGAGCCTGGCGCGGGTGGCATGAGCACCGACGGCGTCGATGTCGCCGCCCGCGACCTGCAGCGAGGTCTCGGCGATCTCGCCGCCGACAAGGGCGCGACCGCCTTCAATGAGGATGTCGATCATGTGGATGCCAGCTGTTCTGCAGGATGATGTCGAACGGGAGAGGGCTGTGCTTCATACTTGCCGACAAAATCCTCCACGGCAAGGTGGCGGAAGTCCGGCAAAGCGCGGCGCAGCGTCTCGTGGTCCCAGTCCCACCACGCCAGTGCGATGAGCCGCTCGGCGATGCCGTCGGCGAAGCGCGGGCGAATGGTGCGGGCCGGATTGCCGCCGACGATGCTGTAAGGCGGCACGTCCTTGGTGACGATGGCGCCGGCGGCGATCACCGCACCGGTGCCGATGTTGCGGCCCGGCAGGACGATCGCGCCATGGCCGATCCAGACGTCGTGGCCGATGGTCACGTGATGCGCGCGCCGCCAGTCGAAGAACTCGGCGTCGTCGCTCTCGCCGGCAAAGTAGGCGCTGGAGCGATAGGTGAAATGCGACTGGGTCGCACGGTGCATCGGGTGGTTGCCGGGATTGATCCGGGTCATCGCGGCGATCGAACAGAACTTTCCGATCGTCGTGTAGGTGATCTGGGAGTCGTTCACGACATAGGAGTAATCTCCGAGCGCGACTTCCTGCAGGATGGTGCGGGCGCCGACCTCGCAATAGGCGCCTATGCTGACATCGTGCAGTTTGGCGCTGGCATCGACGAAGGGTTCGGTTGAAAGCATCTTGCCGGCCATGATGAGGTCCCGTGGATCACGGCTGCGTTGCGCCTCCGCACGCGCTCCTCTTCAATCGCTTCCGTGACGGCGTCATGACGCATGCGTGACGGTTGGCCGATATTCCCGGCTCCTGCGACGCTTCCATCTGTGTGGTCCGCGCCAACTGTCACATCACTGTAAAGGGCAGGCGCTAGCGGTGTGTCATCGATGATGACTGGAGTTTCGCATGCTGGTGGTGGAAGGGTTGACGTGCCGGTTCGGCACCAAGGCAGCCGTGGACAACGCGTCGTTTTCGATTCCGCCCGGCAGCTTCGTTGGCGTGATCGGCCGCTCCGGCGCCGGCAAGTCGACGCTGCTGCGCATGATCAACCGGCTGGCGGATTCGACCGAGGGCCGCATCCTATATGAGGGCGAGGACGTTACGGCACTGCGCGGCAAGGAGTTGCGGCAGTGGCGGGCGCGTTCGGCGATGATCTTCCAGCAGTTCAACCTGGTCGGTCGGCTCGACGTGTTGACCAACGTGCTGATGGGCCGCCTGGCGGCAACGCCGTCGTGGCGCTCGCTGACCCAGATCTGGTCCGAGCAGGACCGCGCGCTGGCCATGTCGGCGCTGGAGCAGTTCGACATGGCGCAGCTGGCGTCGCAGCGCGCCGACCAGCTATCCGGCGGTCAGCAGCAGCGCGTGGCGATTGCCCGAGCGCTGGTGCAGGATCCCGACATCATTCTCGCGGACGAGCCGATCGCCTCATTGGATCCGCGCAACACCCGGATCGTGATGGACGCGCTGCTGCGCATCAACAAGCACTTCGGCATCACCGTGATCGTCAACCTGCATTCGCTGGATCTGGCCCGCAACTACTGCGACCGGCTGATCGGCATGTCCGCCGGCCGGGTCGTGTTTGACGGTGCGCCGGCCGCGTTGACCGAGCATGTTGCCCGCGAGCTCTACGATCTCGAGGCGGACGAGGTGATGGGCGCGGCTTCCGGGCACGTACCTGCCGATACAAGAATTCCGGCCCTCGGCAACGCCGCGGTGGCCTGAGTAAGGCGTCTGGAACGCCGGCGGCCTGCAAACATGCAGCCGCAAGTTCAACAATGACATGCAACAAACAGGTGGTCTCATGATCAATCGTCGTACGATTCTGTTCAGCGCCGTGGCGCTGACGCTCACCGCCTCCGCCGCATCGGCACAGGACTGGAAGACCAAGTATCCGGAACTGACCTTCGCGGTGGTTCCCGCCGAGAACGCTTCCGGCGTCACCGAACGCTGGACGCCGTTCGCAGCCTATCTGTCCAAGGAACTGGGCGTGAAGGTCAACCTGCGCATTGCCAACGACTATGCCGCGGTGATCGAAGGCCAGCGCTCGGGCAACATCCATATCGCCAGCTACGGCTCGGCGTCATTCGCGCGGGCGCGCCTCACCGGCGTCAAGACCGACGCCTTCGCCAACGACATCAACATCGACGGTTCGACCGGCTACTACTCGGTGTTCTTCGTCAAGGCGAGCAGCCCCTACAAGACCGTCGACAATCTCAAGGGCAAGAACCTCGGTCTCGTCGATCCGAATTCGACATCGGGCAACAACGTGCCGCGCTTCGAGCTGGACAAGATGGGTATCTCCGACGCCGACAGCTACTTCGGCAAGGTGGTGTTTACCGGCAGCCACGAGAACGCGATGCTGGCGCTGTCGCAGGGCACTGTCGACGTCGCTGCCAACCAGTGGACCAACGATAACGACTCCACGCTGGCGCAGATGCTGACCAAGGGCATGCTGAAGAACGCCGATGGTTCAGCGATGAAGAAGGAGGACTTCCGCATCATCCACAAGTCGGCGCCGATCATCAACGGCCCCTATGCCTACAGCTCGGATTTGCCGGACGACATGAAGGCGGCGATCGCCAAGGCGTTCCTCGAAGCCCCGACCAAGGACAAGGCGGCGTTCGACAAGCTGTCGGATGGCCAGAAGAAGGGCTTCCATCCCGCCACCACCAAGGATTGGGATGCGACCGTCGAACTGATCAAGTTCGTCGACAACCTGCGCAAGAAGAAGGCGTCGTAAGTTACGCAAGCGCGCCGGCACTGCTGTTTGGTCACCTCTCCCCTCTAGCGAAGCTTCGCTTCGCGCGGGGGAGAGGTCGGCCGGCAAAGCCGGTCGGGTGAGGGGGCTGCGCGCTCTCGAGCGTGAAAGCCCCTCACCCGAAGCCTCGCTGGCGCTCGGCTTCACCTCTCCCGCAAGCGGGGAGAGGTGAATGCTTTGCTGCTGCGTGCCGTCTCCCTCAGAAAGAAATTCTTGCCGTGACTGCCGCCATTTCGATCCTGCCGGGTCCGCAGCTTGCCGCGCTGAACGACGCCTATCGCAGGGCGGTGGCCCGCAAGCGGTTGCGCATGGCATTGGCCGTTGCGGTCTTTGCCGCGGCGCTGATCGCCGCCGGCGTGGGTGCGGAAGTGAACCTGCGCACGCTGTTCACCTACTTCGGAAATTTCGTCAGCTATTTCGATCGCATCCTGACGCTGGAGAGCGGCGCGCGGGTATGGACCGACATCCCGGAATGGTTCTGGGGCTGGCAGAAGTGGCTGTGGCTGCTCGGCGAAACCATTCTGATCAGCTACGTCGGTACGCTCAGCGGCGCGATCCTCGGCTTCGGGTTGAGCTTCGTGGCGGCCGAAAACACCTCGCCGTCGGCGTGGCTGCGCTTCGTGGTGCGGCGGTTTATGGAGTTCTGCCGCACCGTTCCCGATATCGTGTTCGCGCTGATCTTCGTCATCGCCTTCGGTCTCGGGCCGATGGCCGGCGTGCTGGCCATCGCCATCCACTGTGTCGGTGCGCTCGGCAAACAGTATTCCGAGATGGTCGAGAATATCGACATGAAGCCGGTCGAAGGCGTGCGCGCCACCGGCGCCGGCTGGGTGTCGTGCATGCGCTTTGCAGTCTTGCCGCAGGTCACTGCCGGATTCGCCAGCTATTCGCTGCTGCGCTTCGAGATCAATGTGCGCGGCGCCTCGGTGATGGGCTTCGTCGGCGCCGGCGGCATCGGCCAGGAGCTGATCGTATCGATCCGCAAATTCTACTATTCCGACGTCAGCGCCATCCTGCTGCTGATCATCGCCACGGTGTTCGTGATCGATATTGGTACCGGATGGGCACGTGGACGATTGTTCGGCCAGGACGGGCGTAAATGACCATGGCATCGGAGCCCAACGACCATCCCGATCTGGCGGGCCTGCGTGCCCGTCATCCGATGATCTTCTTCCGTCCGCTATCGTCGCGCCTCGCGATGCCGGCGATGCTGGCGGCCGCCGCGGCGCTGTTGGTGGTCGGGCTCGCTGTGCTCGAATTCTCCCCGGCGCGGATGCTGGCGGGCCTGCATCAGCTCGGCTGGATCACGCTGATGATGTTCCCGCCCGACCCCGGCTCATCGCTGCCGACCTATCTGGCGGCGATGGGCGAGACCCTGTCGATCGCGCTGCTCGGCACCGTCCTGGCTGCGGTGTTCGCCTTGCCCGTGAGTCTGCTGGTGGCCCGCAATATCGTGCCCTCGGCGATCTTCCGCTTTCCGCTGCGCCGCTTCCTCGATTCGATCCGCGGCGTCGATACGCTGATCTGGGCGCTGGTGTGGATCAACGTCGTCGGCCTTGGCCCGTTCGCCGGCGTGCTGGCCATCGCGGTGTCGGATTTCGGCGCCTTCGGCAAACTGTTTTCAGAGGCCATCGAGGGCGCCGACAGCAAGCAGGTCGAAGGCGTGCGCGCCTCCGGCGGCACTGCGCTGCATGAGATCCGCTTCGGCCTGTTGCCGCAGGTGTTGCCGGTGATCGCGGGGCAGGTGCTGTATTTCATCGAATCCAACACCCGTTCCGCCACCATTATCGGCATCGTCGGCGCCGGCGGCATCGGCCTGCAACTCGCCGAACAGATCCGCGCACTGGAATGGCAGCGGGTATCGTTCCTGATTCTGATGATCCTGGTGGCGGTGGCGGCCATCGATGTCATCTCGAGCCGGCTGCGCTTTGCCATCATCGGGCGGCGCGCGGTGGCATAGGCGGTCTGGTCCGCCCTCATCCTGAGGAGCCGCGCTCTTCGCGCGGCGTCTCGAAGGATGAGCAACATACGCCTTATGGTTCGAGACGAGCGAAGACGCGCTCCTCACCATGAGGGGATCGCATTACCCGTTTTCCACCACGAACTCGACGCGTTCGGCGACGAAGCGGGAGCGCGAGACCTTCAACGGTGTGCCATCGATGTCGATGTCGGTGCTGTCGACGATCAGCACCGGGCGGCCCAGCGCGAGATCGAGCCGCGCGGCATCGGCGGCATTGACGATGGCGGCGGTAATGCGCGTCGACAGCCGGCGATAGTCGCGGATGCCGTAATGCGCCAATAGTTTTGTCGTGGAGTTCAGGCGCTCGTAGACCGCAGCCGCGTCGGGAAAGCGGTCCGCGGAAAACCACGTGGTGCCGATACAGATCGGCGTCCTGTCGGCGAAACGCAGCGCCTCTATCCGCACCAGCGCAGCGCCGGTCTTCAGTCCGAGTTGCCTGGCGAGGTCGCGCGTTGCCGGTTCGATCAGTGATTCGATCAGGCGGCCGTCCGGTTCGCGGCCGCCGGCGCCAACGATTTCGGAAAAGCGGGTGCGCGCGCGCAGCGGATAGGTCAGCTTCGGGGCTTCCACATAGGTGCCGCTGCCGCGCTCGGCACGGACGACGCCGCGCTCCGCCAGCGCCGCCAGCGCGCGGCGCACGGTGTGGCGGTTGACCCGATAGGTCTCGGCGATCTCGTTTTCGCCGGGCAGCTTGTCGCCGGATGCATAGGTGCCGTCGGCAATGCCGCGCTCGATGCCGTCGGCCACCTGCCGCCACAGCGCCACGCCTGTATCCTGCATGCTCATGATGTCGTGTCGCTCAATTCGCCGCGGGCTGCCAGATAAAATTTCCGGATGTCACGAAATGGTCATGGCATCTCCGTATGAAGTTGTCTATTAACATAGACAACTTCACGCAGGCAACCGGAACCTATGACCAGCGCCAGCCAGGATAATCAGCAGCAGAAGCGGCGGCAGGCCGCGATGGCAGTGCTCGCGCACGCCGATGCGGACAACATCGCCCGGCGTCTCGAGGGCATTGCCGTGCCGGCCCATGAAAATCTGCGCGAGCCGGAAAACGGTCTGGTCATGCTGCGCGGCCGCACCGGCGGCGACGGCGCGCCGTTCAATCTCGGCGAGGCCACGGTATCGCGCGCTGCGGTACGGCTGGCCAGCGGCGAGGTCGGGATCGGCTACACGCTGGGCCGCGACCGCGACAAGGCACGGCTGATCGCGCTGTGCGACGCGCTCGTGCAGACCACCGCCCATGCGGCGTTGGAGGCGGAGGTGCTGGCGCCGTTGCGGCTGCAGATCGATGCGGAACGGAAGCGCAAGGCCGCGGAAGCCGCAGCGACGCGGGTCGATTTCTACACACTTGTGCGCGGGGAGGGCTGAGCATGACCACAGTTGCAGAAATGCCGGCGGGCTTCGCCAACAAGGTGCTGTCCGCACAGTCGACCTTCCGTTCGGTGATGGACGCGATGGCGCGTCCCGGCAGCGTCCAGCGCATCGCCGCTCCGTCAGGTGTGCCCGTCTCGATGATGCGCGGCACCGCCGCCATTGCGCTGACCCTGTTCGATCAGGATACGCCGGTCTGGCTTGATGGGGCGATGACGGCCGCGCCCGATGTCGGCAAATGGATCAGGTTTCATTGCAGCGCGCCGGTGATCGGCGATGCCGCGATTTGCGACTTCGCCGTGATCGGAGATCCCCGGTTGCTGCAGGGCTTTGATCGCTTCGCGCTGGGCTCCGGCGAGTACCCCGATCGCTCCACCACGCTGATCATCCAGGTCGACAGCCTGACGCAGGGTGCCGCCATCGAACTGTCCGGTCCCGGCATCGACGGCGCCACGACGCTGCGCGCGTCGATCGGGATTCCCGACCTGCTTGACCGGCTCGCTGTCAATCACGCGCTATTTCCGCGCGGTGTCGATCTCATTCTGGTGGCGGATGACGCCATTGTCGCGATCCCGCGTACGACGCGCCTTGTCGCGAAGGAGGGCTGACCATGTATGTGGCCGTCAAGGGTGGCGAACGCGCCATCGAGAACGCACACCGTCTGCTGGCCCATGAGCGGCGCGGCGATCGCGATGTGCCGGAAGTATCGCTCGATCAGATTTCGGAGCAGCTCAGCCTCGGCGTCGATCGCGTCATGACCGAAGGTTCGCTGTATGATCGCGAACTGGCGGCGCTGGCCATCAAGCAGGCGCGCGGCGACATGATCGAGGCGATCTTCCTGCTGCGCGCCTTCCGCGCCACGCTGCCGCGCTTCGGCGCCGGCGAACCGGTCGACACTGGGCAGATGCAGGTGCGGCGGCGGGTCTCGGCGACCTTCAAGGACATTCCCGGCGGCCAGGTCCTCGGGCCGACATTCGACTACACCCATCGCCTGCTCGATCCGTCGCTGGTCGGCACCTCGGCCATGCCGGAGACGCCGGCGACAACCGATGATTCGCCGGTCGCGATGCCGCGCGTCACGGACATTCTCGGCCGCGATGGGCTGATCGAACCCTCGCCGCAGGCCGAGCCGGATGCGCCGGTCGGCGATCTCACCCGCGACGCCTTGAAGTTCCCCGCGGAGCGCGATCTGCGGCTGCAGAATCTGGCGCGGGCCGACGAGGGCTTTCTGCTGGCCATGGGCTATTCCACCCAGCGCGGCTACGGCCGCAACCATCCCTTTGTCGGCGAGATTCGTCTCGGCGAGGTCGAGGTCGAATTCATGGCCGAGGATGCCGGCTTCGTGGTGCCGCTCGGCGCCATCACCCTGACCGAGTGCCAGATGGTCACCCAGTTCAAGGGCTCGGATACCCAGGCGCCGTGCTTCACCCGCGGCTACGGCCTCGCCTTCGGGCAGTCCGAGCGCAAGACTATGTCGATGGCGCTGGTGGACCGCGCGCTGCGCGCCCGCGAACTCGGCGAGGATGCCAATGCCCCGGCGCAGGACGAGGAGTTCGTGATGTCGCATTCCGACAATGTGCAGGCCACTGGCTTCGTCGAGCATCTCAAGCTGCCGCATTACGTCGACTTCCAGTCCGAACTCGGCCTGTTGCGCAAGCTGCGCAAGGAATTCGAACAGGCCAACAGCGCGCCAGACGCCATGAAGGAGGCCGCGGAATGAACGCGCCAACCTATAATTTCGCCTATCTCGACGAACAGACCAAGCGGATGATCCGCCGCGCCATTCTCAAGGCGATTGCGATCCCCGGCTATCAGGTGCCGTTCGCCTCCCGGGAAATGCCGATGCCCTATGGCTGGGGCACCGGCGGCGTGCAGGTGACCGCGGCGATCCTCGGTCCGGACGACCGGCTGAAGGTGATCGACCAGGGCTCCGACGACACCACCAACGCGATCTCGATCCGAAAATTCTTCGAGAAGACCGCAGGTGTCGCGACCACCACCAGCACGAACGATGCCACCGTGATCCAGACCCGGCACCGGATTCCGGAGGCCCCGCTGCACGGTGGGCAGGTGCTGGTCTATCAGGTGCCGATCCCGGAGCCGCTGCGCTTCCTCGAACCGCGCGAGACCGAGACGCGGCGCATGCACGCGCTGGAGGAATACGGCCTGATGCACGTCAAGCTGTACGAGGATATCGCGCGCTTCGGCCATATCGCCACCGCCTATGCTTATCCGGTGAAAGTCAATGCGCGCTACGTGATGGATCCGTCGCCGACGCCGAAGTTCGACAATCCGAAGATGGACAATTCTCCGGCGCTGCAATTGTTCGGCGCCGGCCGCGAGAAGCGCATCTATGCGATCCCGCCCTACACCTCGGTGGTGTCGCTGGATTTCGAGGACCATCCGTTCACGCGCTACAAGAACGACGCCTGCTGTGCGCTGTGCGGCGCCGGCGATTCCTATCTCGACGAGATCGTCACCGACGACAAGGGCGGCCGGATGTTCGTCTGTTCCGACACCGACTTCTGCGAGACGCGCCAGGCCCAGGGCCATCGCGGCAGCGAGAATGCCGGTCTGCCCGCGGAGGCTTCCCATGTTTGACGCTGCACGACCGCGACGCGATGACGACCAGCCGCTGCTGGTTGCCGATGGCCTGTCGAAATCGTTCGGCCGGCTGCAAGCCTGCCGCGACGTGTCGTTCTCCCTGTATCCCGGCGAAGTGCTGGCCATCGTCGGCGAGTCCGGCTCCGGCAAGTCGACGTTGCTGCAACTGCTGTCGGCGCAGATGGCGCCGAATGCCGGCAGCGTGTCCTATCGCATGCGCGACGGCGTGCTGCGCGATCTCGCCGCGCTCGGTGAGGCCGAGCGCCGCTTCCTGTTCCGCACCGACTGGGGCTTTGTGCATCAGGATGCGGCGATGGGCCTGCGCATGGGTGTGTCGGCCGGCGCCAATGTCGGCGAGCGGCTGATGGCGGTCGGCCACAACCACTACGGCAAGATCCGCCAGACCGCGGCGTCGTGGCTGGAGCGCGTCGAGATCTCGGTTGACCGCATCGATGATGCGCCGAAAACCTATTCCGGCGGCATGCGGCAGCGGCTGCAGATCGCGCGCAACCTGGTCACCGAGCCGCGGCTGGTGTTCATGGACGAACCGACCGGGGGACTCGACGTCTCCGTGCAGGCGCGGTTGCTGGACATGATGCGCACCCTGGTCAGCGAACTCGGCCTCGCCGCGATCGTCGTCACCCATGATCTTGCGGTGGCACGGCTGTTGTCACACCGGGTGATGGTGATGCAGGGCGGGCGGGTGATCGAGACCGGCCTGACCGACCAAGTGCTCGACGATCCGCACCAGCCCTATACGCAACTGCTCGTTTCCTCGATCCTGCCGGCGTGAGGTCCAGATGATTCCGATGATCGATATCCGCAACGCCGAAAAGACTTTTGTCATGCACCTGCAGGACGGCATTCGCCTGCCGGTGGTGCGCGGCGTGTCGTTTCATGTCTCCGCTGGCGAATGCGTGGTGCTGAGCGGCCCGTCCGGCGCCGGCAAGTCGTCGATCCTGAAGATGGTCTTCGGCAATTATCGCTGTGACGGTGGCGTGATCGGCGTGCAGCATCAGGGCGCGTCGATCGATATCGCCACGGCGGAGCCGCGCCAGATCCTCGGCGTGCGCCGCCATACCATCGGTTATGTCAGCCAGTTCCTGCGCGCGGTGCCGCGGGTGGCGGCCATCGATGTCGTCGCTGAGCCGCTGCTCGCCAATGGCGTTGAGAGATCGGAGGCGCAGGCCAAAGCCGGTGCGCTGCTGCGCCGGCTCAACATTCCAGAGCGGCTGTGGAAGCTGCCGCCCTCGACTTTTTCCGGCGGCGAGCAGCAGCGCGTCAACATCGCGCGCGGCTTCATCTCCGACCTGCCGATCCTGCTGCTCGATGAACCCACGGCGTCGCTGGATGCCGCCAACCGCGCCGTGGTGGTCGAACTGGTCGACGAAAAGAAACGTGCCGGCGTTGCCATGGTCGCCATCGTCCATGACGACGACGTCCGCCAATTGATTGCCGACCGGCTGGTCGATGTGACATCGTTCGCCGCTGCCTGAGAAAGAAGACCATGAAGACCACACAGACAGAGACCGTCATCGGCAATGCCCGCATCGTGCTCGCCGATCGCGTCATCGAGCAGGGCTGGATCTCGTTCGCGAACGGCGTGATTGCCGGGTTTGGCGAGGGCGACGCGCCCGCGGGCAGCGAGGACGCCCGCGGCGACCTGATCATGCCCGGCCTGGTCGAACTGCACACCGATCATCTCGAGATGCATTTCGTGCCGCGGCCGAAAGTGTTCTGGGACCCGGTCGCCGCCGTGGTGTCCTACGACGCGCAGCTGGCGACCTCCGGCATCACCACTGTGCTGGATTCGCTGCGGGTGTGGCGCGAGAAGGGGGCGGAGGAGGCCGATGGCCATGCCGGGCTGCTGGCGGATGCGATTTCTTCGGCGCGCGATGCCGGCATCCTGCGCGCCGATCACTTCCTGCATCTGCGCTGCGAAATCCCGATGCCCAGCGTGGTCGACGAAGCCAGGGAAATGGTCGGTCGGCCCGACGTGCGGCTGATGTCGCTGATGGACCACACGCCCGGTCAGCGCCAGTTTCGCGATGAAGCCAAGCTGCGGACCTATTATCGCGGCAAGGGGGCAGGCAAGACCGATGCCGAGCTCGACGTGTTGTTCGCCCAGCGCTTCGAATATCAGCGGCTCTACGCTGCCGACAACCTGCGCGACATCGTGGCGCTGGCGCAGCAGCACAACATTCCGCTGGCCAGCCATGACGACACCACCGACGGGAACGTCAGCGATGCGATCCGCGACCGCGTCTCGGTGGCGGAATTTCCGACCACGCTGGAAGCCGCGCGCGGGCTGCACGAGGCCGGCATCGGCATCCTGATGGGCGCACCCAACGTGGTGCGCAACGGCTCGCACTCCGGCAACATCGCTGCGATCGATCTCGCCCGCGAGGGGCTGCTCGACATCCTGTCGTCGGACTACATCCCGTCGAGCCTGCTGATGGCGGCGCTGCAACTGCCGGAACGCGTGCCCGGCATCGATCTCGCCGCCGCGGTGCGCACCGTCACCAAGCGGCCGGCTGAAGCGGTCGATCTGTTCGATCGCGGCGAGATCGCCGTGGGCAAGCGCGCCGACCTGATCCGCGTCCATGTCGCCCGCGATGTCCCGGTGGTGCGCAGTGTCTGGCGCGAAGGGCATCGGGTGGCATGACCGACACGACCGCGATATCCGGAGCGTCCGTGGCGACGGTCGGGCCGGGCCGGCTGGTGCTGGTGGTCGGGCCGTCCGGCGCCGGCAAGGATACGTTGATCGATCTCGCGCGCGCCGCCTGCCGCACCGACAACACGATCGTGTTCGCGCGACGCGTGGTGACCCGCGAGGCCTCGGCGTTCGAGGACAATGCGCAGACGACGCCGGACGCGTTTCGGCGCGCGGTCGCCGATGGATTGTTCGCCATCCACTGGGAGGCGCATGGCCACCATTACGCGCTGTCCAGCGCCATCGATGACGACATCATGGCCGGCCGCACGGTGGTCGCCAACGTCTCGCGCACGGTGATCGATGCCTTGCGCGCTTCCTATGCCGAGGTGGTCGTGGTGCTGATCACCGCGCCCGCGGATGTTCTGGCGGCGCGTCTGGCGGCACGCGAACGCGGCAGCGATGGCGCGCCGGCCGCACGGCTCGGCCGGCAGGTGGCGCGGGACGTCGCGCCGGACCTCACCATCAACAATATCGGCCGCGCGGAAGATCATGCGGGCGAGTTGGTCCGCATCATCAGAGGCGCATGACGACGGCGAAGGGGATGCCCGACGTTGGCAGGTGGCAGGGAGACATGGATGACGGTGATCGCAACGGTCGCGCAGCTCGAAGAGATCTACGGCAGGTTCGATGACATCGGCGAATCCTCCACCGCCAAGGTCGCCGACTGGATCACGCCGTCCTATCGCCGTCTGATCGAAGCCTCGCCCTTCGCCGCGCTGGCGACCATGGGGCCGGAGGGACTGGATTGCTCGCCGCGCGGCGACCTGCCGGGCTTCGTTCGGGTCCACGACGACAGGACGCTGATGCTGCCCGATCGCCGCGGCAACAACCGCGTCGATTCGCTGCGCAACATCGTCAGGGATCCCAGGGTGGCGCTGCTGTTCCTGATTCCCGGCTCCGGCACCACGCTGCGCGTCAACGGCCATGCTCACGTCGCGGCCGATCCCGCGCTGCTGGCATCGTTCATGGTGGACGGCAAGGCGCCGCGCACGGTGGTGGTGATGACGGTGGAGGAGATCTATTTCCAGTGCGCGCGGGCGATCGTGCGCTCGGCGCTGTGGAATCCGGACAGCCGGGTCGATCCGGCGTCGCTGCCGACCCCCGGCCAGATCCTCGCCGAGATGAGCGACAACCGCGTCGGCGGCGTGGACTATGACAAGGCCTGGCCGGAGCGGGCACGCCAGACCATGTGGTGAGCGGGCGCTCGCCAGCAGGTCAGGCAAGGCATTGAAATAGGGACGCCCGGGCTTCGTCAGCCGGGTACGTCTGTGCTGCCCTTGCTCCAGGCGAGCAGGCGTCGTTCGACCAATTCCATCAGCGAGGTCAGCGTCATGACCATGATGGCGACGATGAGAATGAGGGCCAGCACACCGGCAACGTCGAAACGGCCGCTGAAGGTCTGCACCAGCAGGCCAAGTCCGCTTTTTGCGGCGATCATCTCGCCGATGACAGCACCGGCACTGCAATAGATCAGCGTCAGCTTGAGGCCGGCGAAGATGCCGGGCAGTGCCCAGGGCAGGCGAACATATCGAAACAGCCGAAGCTCGGAGGCACCGAACAGGCGCGACATCAGCAGCAGATCGCGGTCGACATTCTTCAACCCGCCGAGCGTGCTCAACAACATGATGAAATAGCCGAGCGAAAAGGCCAGCACGATCTTCGATGCCGGCCCGATGCCGAACCAGAGGATAAAGAGCGGCCCGAGCGCAATCCGCGGCATGCTGTTCAATGCCGTCAGGAACGGCGAGACGATCCGGTCGAGCCAGTTGTTGCGGTCGAGCACGACGGCGGAGGCGACCCCGAACGCAACCGAGGCGACGAACGCCAGCGCAATCTCGATGATCGTGGTACCGAGATTCGGCAACAGCTCGCCACTTCGGATCAGCTGCCCTAACGATTGCGCGACGCCCAATGGCGTCGAGACGAAGGCGGCGTCGGCCCAGCCAATGGCCACGCTGCCCTGCCAGATCGCGAGCACCAGCGCCAGGAACATCGTGCGCATTGCCAATAGCAGGCCCGGGCGGTCGTCCGCCGTCCTGGTCGCCGAACTCAGCGCGGCTTCCGAACTCGCCAGATTCGTCATTGGGTGCTCGCCTTCAGGCACGTCCAGGTGCGGCGGTAGAGGTCGTGGTAGCGCGCATCGGCCTGCAGGGCTTCGGCCGATCGCGGACGTGGCAGGTCGATCAGGATTTCCTCGGCGACACCGGTGCCGCGCTTGGACATCACGACGACCCGATCCGCGAGCGTGATGGCCTCGCCGATATCGTGGGTGACGAAGACAACGGTCGCATGGCTGGTCTCCCACAGGCCCAGCAACTGGTCGTGCAGGACCAGCTTGGTCTGGGAATCGAGGGCGCTGAACGGCTCGTCCATCAGATAGATCTGACGTTCCACGGCGAAGGCCCGCGCCAGCGAGACTCGCTGCCGCATCCCCTGGGATAGCCCCGATGGATAGAAGTCGCGGTAGTTCTGCAGCCCGACCTTTTCGATATAATTTGCCGCCCGCCGCGCGCGCTCCTCGCGACCGACATGGGACAGTTGGAGTCCGTATTCGACGTTGCCCCGGACGGTCCGCCACGGCAGCAGCGCGTCGCGGGCCAGGATATAGCAGATATCGTCGCGACCCGCGGAGGGCGCCCGCTTGGCAATCTCAACGGTGCCGCGTGACGCCGGCACCAGCCCCGCGATGACATTCAGGAGTGTCGTCTTGCCGCAGCCGCTGGCGCCGATCAGCGCGACGAACTCTCCCTTCGTCACCTCGAGATCGACCCCGGACAGCACTGCGCGCGCACCGCGGCCGAAGTTCACCGCCACGCCGCGGGCACGGATGTGAGCGCTATCGTTTGTCGGCGCGCGGGCGGCGGAGGATACCATGGCGCCGGATCCGGCTATTTCGGGCACGAAAATTCCTCCGGCGCGGAAGCGGCGATGACGTCCGACCGTTTTTTTGGCGCGGTCAGTTGCTGATGGTCCACGAGCAACTGCGACCAGGTATCGATGGTTCGGGTTGTGATGGCGGGACCAAAGGTCGGGATCAGGCGCTTCACCATCTCCCTGTACTGCTCCGGAGAGAGCTCGGGAACGGCGGCGTAGCGTTGCATGATGGCAACGACCTGGTCGAGGTTGGCGGGATTACTGTACCAGCAGTAGGACTCTTCCAGCGATTTGGCGAAGCGCGCCACGACGTCGGGCTTGTCCCTGATGGTGGTGGTGGATGCCCACCAGCCGTTGTAGCCCAAATCGTTGAACACTCTTGGGCCCTGGTTGGAGCCGAGATCAACGAGCACGCTGCCTTCATTCTTGGCGGCGAAGATCGCCGGCAAGGGTTCAATGCTGAGATAGACGTCGGCGGTCCCACGTTGCAGCGCCGCACGCGCGGTGTTGGGCAGCCCGATGGCCAGGAAGGTGGCATCGGAGACTTTGAATCCGGCGTCGGTCAACAATGTCTGCTCCATGAAGTGGATGGACACGCCGAGCGCCAGCACACCCCAGTTCTTGCCGACGAGGTCCTTGATGACGGCGGGATAGCCCTCTTTGGCGTGCGGCAGCTCGAGGCCCTTGCGGGCGACCAGGGCGAACGGCACCTTGACGGTCGAGCCCGCAATGCCTCGCACCGGCAACCCCTTCTCGACCGACGTCAGCAGGTTGTCCCAGGAATTGTTGACAAAGGTGACGCTGCCGCTCGATACCGCCGCAGTCATCGCCGGACCGGTCGTGATTGGGACCAATTCAGTCGCAAGACCATTCTTTTCAAAGAACTTCTGGTCGCTGGCAACCAGCGCGGGCAGCGAGATCAGCGCACCTGGATAATAGCCGACGCTGACGCCGATATTCTGGGCATTGGATCTCGTCAGCCCGGCCAAGCTCAAAGTGAACGAGAGGCCTAGCGCCAGCGCGCCGGCCATGGTCCATGATCGCATCTGTCCCGCTCCCAGGTTGTTGTTTTAGATCGTTTGTGCCTTTGCAGGGTCATCCGTGAAATCGCGGCTCGGGGACACCGCGGGCGCCGAGACCATGAACGGCGAAGACCTGCCCCGCCAAAGGCTGTGCGGCTAATTGCTCGGCATCGAGGAATCGGCTTGCCGATGTCACATAGAGCACGTCGAGCGCTGCCCCGCCGAAGGCGCACATGGTCGGATTCGATACCGGCAGCCGGACATGGCGGATCAGCCTTCCGTCTGGATCGAATTGCGCCACTGCACCGCCGCGAAACAGCGCAGCCCAGTAGCATCCTTCGGCGTCCACCGTTGCACCGTCGACGAAGCCGCGGATATGGGCGGTCGAGATGAACGGGCGGCGGTTGGCGATCGCGCCTGTCGCGATATCGAACTCGTAGTGCCACACTGTTTCGGTCAAGGTATCCGCGAGGTACATCCGGCGGTCATCGGGGCTGAAGGCGATTCCATTTCCAATCACCAGGCCGTCCTGCATCAAGACCGGATCGCGCCCCGCTTCCAGTCGCCAGAGGGCAGCTGACGGCGTGATGTGATCGGTGTTGACGGACGCACACCAATACCGGCCGGACCGGTCGCATTTGCCGTCATTGAGCCGGTTGGTCGAAGGCCGGTCGGCTTCGAGGGCTGCGATCAGCTCCGCGCTGCCTTGCGCAAGATCCAGACGATAGAAGCCTCCCTTGACGGCGGCGATCATCCCGCCCTGCGCATGACAAGCGATTGATCCGATCGGCCGGCCGTGCAGCGCGGCAGTGAAATCCGTACCGAGCGTCTGTCCCGTCGCCGGGTCGAAGGCATGGATCGTGGTCTTCCACGCGTCGATCCAATAGAGCCGCCTGGATTCGACATCCCAATACAGCGACTCGCCGAGGTCGTTGGCATCGCGGGATATGCGAACGATGTCCAAGCCGACGCCCCCTCTCGCTGTACGAAAATTGCGGTGATCCGGAAATTAGGAGTGATCACTACCATATTGCTTGAGCCGCCGGCGGTCAAGTGCTAGATTTTGCTGATGCAAAAACCCGCGTCCTTCCCCGACCTGCTCAGCGCGCGCATTCTTCGTCTGTCCAACACGCTGGCCTTGTATAGCGCGCGTCACTACCGCCAGCTTTTCGGCGTGAGTCTGCCGGAATGGCGCGTGATGTCGATCGTCGCCACGCGCGACGGCATCACCGCGCGCGACATCAGCCGGACGCTTGCCACCGACAAGGCGTGGGTCGGCCTGTCCGTGAAAAGCCTGGCGCGGCGCGGCTACCTGACGCGCGTCCCGGACAAGCGGGACAGTCGTCGCGTGCTGCTCCACCTGACCCCGCAGGGAAAAGAACTGCACGACGCCATCCTCGCGGTCGCCCGCAAGCGTCAAAGGCGGCTGCTGGCCGCGCTTCCCGACGGTGTGGCCGAGGCATTGATCACGGGCCTCGACCGGCTTCAGGCCGAAGCCGATCAAATGCTGAAGGAACTTGATATCTCCGAGTCCTGATGGTGTTTCCGCGCACGAGAACGAAGGGCAACGGGCTTGACGGCGGAGGGCAACCACCCATACGGTAGTGATCACTACCATTTGGGAGAATGCCATGCAGCCGCTCGAAGGTTATCGGGTGCTCGATCTCACCCATGTGCTCGCCGGTCCTTGCGCGACTCATCATCTGCGCTGCCTGGGAGCCGAAGTCATCAAGATCGAGCGGCCGGAAACCGGCGACCCTATACGTGAATTGGCCGTGCGGCCGCAGATGGACGGCGTTCCACCGGCTTTCCGTGCACTCAATAGCGGCAAGAAATCGGTGTCGGTGGATCTGGCTACTCCCGCGGGTCGCGCGGCGATGCTGGGTCTCGCGAAAGACGCCGACATCTTCGTCGAAAACTTCCGCCCCGGCGCAGCCCGGCGTCTGGGCCTGGGGCCCGAAGATATCCGCGCCGTGCAACCCGGGATCATTTACTGCTCCATCTCGGGCTGGGGCCAGAGCGGGCCGAACAGTACGCGCGGCGCCTATGACCACGTCATCCAGGCGGCAACCGGAATGATGTCGTTGCAAAGCGCTCCCGGCACCGACGCGCCGGTGAAGGTCGGCTTTCCCGTCATCGACATCGCCACCGGGATGAGCGCGGCCGAAGCGATATTGGCCGCTGTCATTCGACGGTTGCGCGGCGACACCTCGCCGATCACCATCGATGTCTCGATGGTCGACTCGGCGCTGGCGCTGATGTCGGGACCGGCTGCCGCCACGCTCGCCACCGGCAAGGCGCCGGAACGCATCGGCAACCGAGGCTTCGTCGGCAGTCCCGGAGGCGAAACGTTTGCTACCTGCGACGGTCATATTTCGGTCGCCGCCAACACGATGGGACAGTTCGCTACTCTCTGTCGCTTGCTGGGTCGCACCGAACTGGCGGCGCCCCCGCACATACCTCCCGGGTTGGCGGCCGATGCCTTTTTGACAAACCTCGCCACCGAAGAATTGCGTCTTGAACTCACCGTCGCGTTCGGCGCGGCCAAGGCCGAGGAGCTCGAAACGACACTCAACGCCGAAGGTGTACCGTCAGCGCGGGTCCGGGACCTTCGCGAATATCTATCCGGGGTCTACCCCCATACGCCGGGCATCGGCATTAACGGCGAACCGTTCGCCTTCGGTCCTGCCTTCCGCTGGGAAAACGAAGAATCGATCACGCTGCCTGCGGCGCCCCGACTGGGCGCGGATACCGAGCGGCTGATCGCGCTCAGGTAACGCCGTCATCCGCGAGAATGGTGCGGCCCGTGATCCAGCCGGCCTCGGCGAGGCGAGGAAGGTCACGATGCCGGCAATGTCGTCGGCGGGTGTCGGCGTTTTAGCTGGTGCACTTTGGTAAAAAGCCCAAAACGACCAAAACCGACTCTGGGCCGGCTTTCTAAGTATCTGGTGAACCAGTGAATTTTGGTAGCGAGAGAGGGACTCGAACCCCCGACCCCAGGATTATGATTCCCGTGCTCGGCCCGGAGACGAGACTGACGTTAACGATCCCGGCAAAATACCCCGAGAAAATAGGGGTCTTCACGCCTCGGGCTTCCCTGCCGTCGAGATCTAGGCCATGCAGTTGGGTACAAGGTGGGTACAGCCGAGGCGTGGTTAAGCGACACGTCGGAAATCGCAATCAGTCGGTTCGGCAGCGATAAAACGCATCAATTTGCCACATGCCGGACGGGGAGGAGGTGACGGGCTTCTGTCCATGGTGATGCTCCGCGTCTAATTTGGATCAGCTCATTAAGCATATCGGCGCGATAGAATGCGTTGACGATCGTCAAGGAAGTCCTGGATTGCCGGCCCGGTCGAAGCCCATATCGGATAATCGAGCGTCCATATGCCGGAGCCGAGATTTGTTCTGCGAGTGCCGTCGCTTGTTCTGCGGGTCAGTAACTCGCCCGCCACCTGTTTGACCTGCATAACGGCTTTGCGTAAATATTTCGGGCTTCAGCTTCGGGCTGAGGGATCGTGCTGAGGTTCGCACATTGCGGAGTGGAGG
The DNA here is from genome assembly GCA_036561845.1 of Tardiphaga sp. GTDB lineage: Bacteria > Pseudomonadota > Alphaproteobacteria > Rhizobiales > Xanthobacteraceae > Tardiphaga. Next base: position 26,052 of record DATCUS010000229.1, read on the forward strand.
GCCCAAACCGGCCATGACGTCCGTCAGCATTAACGCCGAGCGTTCGAAAGTTGACGCCGGTCAATGCGGTCTCCCAGGCGACGCATGACGCTGCAGCGTCCAGCTTCGTGCGGAGTACACATGACCACCGGGCTGCATATCGTCTGCCCACACTGCTATGCGATCAACCGTTTGCCGCGTGAACGGCTGCGCGATGGCGCCAAGTGCGGATCCTGCCACCGGCTGCTTTTCGAGGGTCGGCCGACGGCGCTGGACAGCGTCGCCCGCTTCGACAGGCACGCAACGCACAGTGACATTCCGCTATTGGTTGATTTCTGGGCGACCTGGTGCGGTCCCTGCCGGGCGATGGCGCCGATCTTCGAACAAGCGGCAACCCAACTCGAGCCCGATTTGCGTCTGGTCAAGGTCGACAGCGACGCCGTACAGGAACTGCTGCGGCGGTTCTCCATCCAAAGCATACCGACGCTGATGCTCGTGCACCACGGCCGGGAGATTGCGCGCAAGTCCGGGGTCATGCCCATGCCTCAACTGCTGGCATGGACCCGCGAGCACATCGACGGCATGAAGGTGTAACGGGGCGTCGCCGGCTTTCGCGGAATCATCGCCGAAACAATCGGGCGACCCAGCTTTTTGCAAAATACGTTCGCCTCGTTTTTCCGTCGGGTAGATGGACGACGAGCTCGGACTCGCGCTCTTGCGCGATCGCCTGCGCGGCCCGTTCGGCGGCTTCTCGGGTGGGGTAGTGGCCAAATTCCTGCTCAGCGTCGGCGCGTACGACCCAGTCGTCAAAGTTGTCGTCCGGGACAACGTGTATAGCTGCCGCTACCATCGCTTGAACTCCGTAAGCCGCGATGAATGGCAGAGCGTCGGAGAGGGCGCCGTGACGAGCGTCAATTTCTGCGTCATTGAAATATCGAGGGAAACTGACGGCCGTCAATGGGTGTTCGCTCCGGGCGCGGCACGATGGCACTTGAGGATCAACAAGCCATGATCGCTACGGTGCAATCGAATAAAGGGCCCCACCAGCCCGTCATGGATACTGGCCGCGGTGCGTCCGCCTTTTCGATCTGCTGATGTGGGATGGCCCGGATGATCAAAGATATGATGATTTGGCTGGACGGCGGCATTTCCGACGAAATTCGACGGGCGGCTGTCGCCGACATAGCCCGGCGGCTCGACGCTCAGGTGGTCATCGGCCTGTTTCTCAACGTCTTGCCACTACCCGGTCGGATCGAGGGGGATGCCACGGCCGAGGTGATCGACCATGCGCGCGAGGCCGGCGATCTAGCCGAGGCGTCGCTGGCGAGGCGGCTCCAACAAATTGAGCGCCAGGTAGAGATTCGGCGTTTCGACGTGCTGGCAGACGATATCGCCAGGATTGCAGCCCGCGAGGCGCATTCCGCCGACTGCTTTGTGACTTTACGTCCCAACGGCACGATGGATCCCGAGCGGCTGATCGAGGGCGTTCTATTCGGATCGGGCCGGCACGTCTATTTGGTTCCTGAGACAGAGCGGCCCAAGATCGCCTTCGATCGAATCCTCACCGCTTGGAACGGCAGCCGGGAGGCGGCGCGAGCCTTGGCCGAAAGCATGCCGTATCTGCGCAAGGCGAAAGAAGTCGTGGTCGTGGTCGCGACCGGCGAGCGTCCCACCAAGGAAGAGGCGATTCTCGGTGTCGATGCGGTCAACCATCTCAGGCATCATGGAATCGACGCCGTCCTTCATCGGGTCATCAGCGGTCGCAGGGAGGTCGGCGCCCGGCTGATGGCAGAAGCTGAAAGGCGAAAGGCTGACCTTATCGTCATGGGCGGATACGGCCATCTCCGCCTGCGCGAGTGGTTGCTGGGTGGTGTAACTTACAATCTGCTGCACGAGGCGCCTGTTCCGCTCCTGATGGCCCATTAACGGATTTCGTGTCGGGGAGCTTGAAAATGTCGACGATCGATAGCCGCAACGAGCAGATGTTTCCAAAGCTGATGCCGAATGAAATCGATCGGCTGCATCGTTTTGGGGAAGTCCGGCACTACGCCTCCGGCGAGGCGCTATTTGTCACAGGAAGCTTCGCTCCCGGCATGTGTGTACTCATCAAAGGCTCGGTCCGCGTCACGCGTCGCGATCCCCTGGGACATTGTGCTCCGATCGTGGAGCAGGGACCAGGTGACTTCGTCGCCGACGTAGGGCAATTGTCGAGTCAGCCGGCGTTCGTCGACGTTCACGCGATCGATGATGTCGAAGCACTGTTGATTCCGCCGGAAAATCTGCGCACCCTGATGATTGAAGAGCCCGAATTCGGCGAACGGATCATGCATGCGCTGATCCTGCGCCGCGTTGCCCTGATCGAGGTGGGCGCCGGAGGTCCGGTGCTGATTGGCGCCGAAAACAGCCCGGATGTCGTTCGTCTGCAAGGCTTCCTGGCGCGCAATGCCTACCCGCATCAACTGCTCGACCCCACACAGGATCAGGAGGCAGCGAAACTGGTCGAGCAATACGCCCCCAATCCATCGGATCTGCCGCTGGCAATATGTCCGAAGGGCACCATCCTGAAAAACCCGAATGAGACCGAATTGGCGCGCGCACTCGGGATGGTGCCGATTGACGAGCGCGATCGGACCTATGACGTCGCCGTCGTCGGCGCGGGACCCGCCGGTCTCTCGACTGCAGTCTATGCCGCATCGGAGGGTCTCTCGGTCACCGTTTTCGATACGCGCGCATTCGGTGGGCAAGCCGGTGCCAGTGCGCGTATCGAAAACTATCTCGGCTTTCCGGCCGGAATTTCCGGCCAGGCGCTCACCGGCCGTGCTTACGTCCAGGCGCAGAAATTCGGTGCTAGGGTGGTGATACCCTGCGAAGTGGTACGGATCGATCGGACTGAAACGGAGCTTGGGCTTCATCTCACGGATGGCCGGCGCGTCAAGGCCGCGACCGTGGTCGTGGCGACCGGCGCGCGCTACCGACGCCTTGACATTCCAAACCTAAACGATTTCGAAGGGCGGGGGATCTGGTACTGGGCTTCGCCGATCGAGGCGCGGCTTTGCCGTGATGAGGAAATCGTTCTGGTCGGCGGTGGCAACTCGGCGGGCCAGGCGGCGGTTTTCCTGCGCAGCTTCGCCAAAAAAATCCGGATGCTAGTGCGTGGTCCGAGTCTGGCGGAGAGTATGTCGCAATACCTCATCGACCGCATCAAGGCGATCGACAATATCGAGGTGTTGACCCGTACGGAAATCGTTGCCCTCTATGGCAGCCGCGAGAAGCAACTGGAGCGCGTGCGCTGGCGCAACAATGTGAACGGCGAAGAGACTGAAAAGCCGACCCGCCATGTCTTTTGCTTCATCGGCGCGGAACCGGCAACGGGCTGGCTCAGGGATAGCGGGATCGCTCTGGACGGCAAGAATTTTGTTTTGACTGGCTCGGACATTCCCTCCGACGCACGCCCGTCGAACAACGGATCCCGTCGACCGCTACCCCTGGAAACAAGCATGCGCGGCGTGTTCGCCTGCGGCGATGTGCGGTCTGGATCCGTCAAGCGAGTCGGAGCGTCCATCGGGGAGGGGGCTGTCGTTGGGGCGGAACTGCACGAGGCTCGCGCAGGTGGCGCGGCTGAATCCTCGGGCAGCGCGGAAAAGAATGCGGGGATGGGGAACGTGGGTGCGATGGGTATGCGGTTGAATTCACACTGCACGCCCGAGACGGCGCATCAAGAGTTGATACGATCAGCGATAGTCGCACCACCTGCGTGAAGAATTGGTGTCTTGATCAGGCGAACCTGAGCATGAAGATCCCTGTCCTCGGCTTCACCTTCGGCATTCTCGCGGCGGCATTCGTCGGTGCGGTGCAAGCCCGCGACGACGGCAGCTATTTGTCGCCGCTCAAGCCATGGTTTGACAGCCTCAGATCCGGCAAGGAACCATGCTGTTCGGATGCAGATGGTTTCGCGGTTTTGGACCCGGATTGGGAATCCAGGAGCGGCCATTACTGTGTGCGCGTCGACAATGAATGGATCGACGTCCCCGATGATGCGGTGATTACAGAGCCGAACCGGGCGGGTAGGGCGATGGTCTGGCCTATCAAGGGATCTCTCGGAACCTCCATTCGCTGCTTCATGCCGGGCAGCATGACATGAGCGCGACCCATCGATCTCTTCCACCTGAAGCGATCTCGTTCGCCGATATTTTGACATCGGTCAACGCAGCCAGCGTCTCCTCACTATACAGATCGCGAAGATCGTAAACAGGAGAGCAGAATGACAAAGTTCGCGCTGTACGTTCCGCTTGAAGCCAAGCCCGGCAAGGAGAAAGAGGTCGCGGACTTTCTGTGGTCGGCGGTTCCTTTGGTGAACGCCGAACCCGGAACGATCTCATGGTATGCGATTCAAGAAGGACCTTCCTCTTTCGCGATATTCGATACTTTCGACGACGAGGCTTGACGCGACGCGCATCTCAACGGAAAGGTCGCCGCCGCTTTGATGGAGAAGATCACGGCAGGCAACATATTCGATAAGAAACCGGAAATTCATAAATTGAGTATCATCGCGGACAAATCGGCAAAGTAAAGGTCCGGCGGTCTCTCCGGTGGAGACTGAGAGGCGATGCATGCTAGGTCAAGCGGAGAACGGCAGGAAAACATGGCGATATTTTGCGGACATCTGTCAGCAATCCGCGACGTTGTTCCGAGCGCGCCGGGGTGTGAGGAATGCCTGAAGTCGGGTGATCCCTGGCTGCATCTGCGGATCTGCCGCACCTGTGGTCATGTCGGTTGCTGCGATCAGTCGCCAAATCGGCACGCGACAAAACATTTTCACGCGACCAGGCATCCGATCATCGAAGCCTTTGATCCACCGGAAGGTTGGGGGTGGTGTTACGTCGATGAAGTGATGTTCGATCTATCGGGCCGACAAACACCGCATTTGGGGCCGATTCCGCGATTTTACTGAGGTGCCGCGAGGCGATTGGACGTTGACGCGTCGGCCTTGAGGCGGGCCCTGAACCGCGACAGATATGGCGCGGTGCGGCTTATGGACGATCCTGCGACCTCGGCAGGCGTGCCGAACGCCACCACATGACCGCCTTCGTTACCTGCACCGGGGCCGATATCCATGACCCAGTCGCTGCCGGCGGCAACGCGCATGTCATGCTCCACCACGATGACGGTATTGCCGGATTCGACTAGCCCATCAAGTTGGGCGATGAGCTTCTCGACGTCAGCCGGGTGTAGTCCCGTGGTGGGCTCGTCAAGGACGTAGAGCGTTTGGCCACGTTGCGCACGCTGCAGCTCGGTGGCAAGCTTGATCCGCTGGGCCTCTCCGCAGGAAAGCTCTGTCGCCGGCTGGCCGAGTCGCAGATAGCCGAGGCCAACCTGTCGCAGCACATCGAGCGACCGGCGCACCTGCGCCTCGTCCACAAAGAACGTGAAGGCGGCATCGACCGTCATTCCCAGTACGGCGGCGATGTTCCTGTCGCGGTACTTTATTTCAAGGGTTTTGGCGTTGTAGCGAGCGCCATGACAGCTGGGGCACGGTGCATATACACTGGGCAGGAACAGCAATTCGACGCAAACAAAGCCTTCGCCCTCGCAGGTCTCGCAACGGCCTTTGGCAACATTGAAGGAAAAGCGTCCAGCATCGTAGTGACGGGCGCGCGCGGCCTTGGTGGCCGCGAAGATCCTGCGAACGTAATCGAACAGCCCTGTGTAAGTCGCGAGGTTGGACCGTGGTGTGCGTCCGATCGCCTTTTGGTCGACGACCACCAATCGCTTGACGCCCTCCATTCCGCTCGCGATCCGGCCACCGAGTGTGGTCACGACGGTCCGCTCGAGTTCGTCGCCTTCATCGTCGATCGAGGGGAGGGGATGGCCGAGCTGCTTTGCAACCAATTCCACCAGAACCTGGCTCACCAGGCTCGACTTGCCCGAACCGGAAACGCCAGTCACAGTGGTGAAAACTCCCAACGGAAAATCGACATCGAGTTCATGGAGGTTGTTGCGACTGACGCCACGCAACCGCAACCAGTCCTTGGGCGAGCGCGGCGTTCGGTTTGGCAGAGTGTAGTCGCCGAACAGGTGACGGCGGGTTTGCGATTGCTCTACCTGGTTGAACCCTTGCAGCGGACCGCTGTAGAGCACATGGCCACCGAGTTCACCGGCGCCGGGCCCGACGTCGACAATCCAATCCGCATGCCGGATCACATCGATCTCGTGTTCGACCACGAACAGCGAATTGCCGGAGGCTTTCAATCGGTCGAGAGCCGTCAACAGCGCCTCGGTGTCCGCGGGATGAAGTCTGGCGGAGGGCTCGTCGAGCACATAGACGACGCCGAACAGATTGGAGCGCACTTGGGTTGCCAGTCGCAAGCGCTGCAGTTCGCCCGGAGAAAGCGTCGGTGTACTCCGCTCCAGCGAAAGATATCCAAGCCCGAGGTCAAGCAGAACCGTGAGGCGGCCGCCGAAGTCCTCGGCAATCCGTTGCACCACCAGCGCCTTCTCCGGATGCTGCGCCTTAAGCTTGGTCAGGGTAGGAGCGGTGGCCTCCGCATAGGGACGCAAGAGGTCAGCGAGCGTGGCCAGCGGCATCCTGGAGATATCGGCAACATCGAAGCCGGCGAACTTGACCGATAGCGTTCGCGGCGGAGCCGTTTGCCATGACAGAGCGGACATTCGGTACTTACCATGTAACGCGATACCCGCTTCTTGATCGACGCGCTTTCGGTGGTGGCAAAGGTGTTCAGCACATATCGCCTGGCGCTGGAGAAATTGCCGCGGTAACTCGGCTCCTCCTTGCTTCTGATCGCCCTTCGCACCTCGTTCGCGTCATACCCGATGTAAACCGGGACCACCGGTTGCTCGTCGGTATACAGGATCCAGTCGCGGGCTTTTTTCGGCAATTCGCGCCACGGACGATCGACGTCGTAGCCGAGCGTGATCAGCATGTCGCGCAGGTTGCCGCCATGCCAGGCGGGCGGCCAGGCGGCGATCGCGCGCTCGCGAATGCTTTTGGAATCATCCGGCACCATCGAACGTTCGGTCACCTCGTAGACCCGACCGAGCCCACGGCATCGGGACAGGCTCCCGCCGGCGTATTGGGCGAAAAAGCCTCGGCATCGAGATGCGCTTGGTGCCGTGAATAATCGCCCGCGCGCGAGTACAGCATTCGAAGCAGGTTGGACAGCGTCGTGACGCTGCCGACGGCAGAGCGCGTGGTGGGCGACCCGCGCTGCTGCTGCAAGGCCACGGCCGGGGGCAGGCCATCGATTTCGTCAACCTCGGGAACCGCCATTTGATGGAACAAACGCCGCGCATAGGGCGAGACGGATTCGAGATACCGCCGCTGCGCCTCCGCGTAGAGCGTGCCGAACGCCAGTGACGATTTGCCCGAGCCGGACACGCCGGTAAACACCACAAGGGCGTCGCGTGGAATGTCGAGATCGATACTCTTCAAATTGTGCTCGCGTGCTCCACGCACGCGGACGAAGCCCCGCAGAGCCTCTTCCGCGGCCTTTATAGAACGAGGCTTGTTGGTTTCTAGCATTTGCACCAGCCGGTCGGGGAGGAAATGCATGACAGCCGAGCAGAGTTCCGAAGACAATGACGGCCATCAATTTCGCGCCACAATCGGCCTTGCCGGCGGACGCGCCCTGCAGCGCGCCGTTCGCGCCCCCCGAAAGATGGGCATTGCGCCGGCATCGTTCTCGCCGGGGGTCGTGGCGTTTTGCCTCCGCCCATTGACGACGCTGGTTTACCGTCAAAGCATCGGCAGCCCGCGGCGACGCTGACCACGCGGGAAAGCGGCGTCAATCCGCGCGATCTCGGCCTGCGACAACTGTATATCGGACGCACCGGCATTCTCTTCGACATGCTCGACGCTGGACGCTTTGGGGATCGCGAAGACCGAAGGCTGCCGCAGCAGAAATTCAAGCGCGATCTGGCGCGGGGTCGCATCATGCGCCTGCGCGATATCCGCAGGCAGGCGGCCGCCCTGCGTGTGCTTGCTTGGAAAATCGCCATGCCCGAATGGACTATACGCAGTGACGGCGAGGCGGTGCTGCTCACACCAGGGTAACACGCCATGTTCGATCGCGCGTTCTTGCAAATGATAGAGCACTTGATTGCAGACAATCTTCGATTCGCCGGTAATCTCCTGTGCGTCTTCAAGGTCCGGCAAGTCGAAGTTGCTCACGCCATAGGAGAGTATCTTGCCCTCCTCACGGAGCGCGTCGAACGCAGCAAACGTGTCTTCCAGCGGATGCGGTCCGCGCCAGTGCAGCAGGTAGCAATCCAGCCGGTCGGTCTTGAGGTAGGTGAGCGATCTCTCGCAAGCGATCTTCGTCCCCAGACGGGAGGCATTTTGTGGCAGCACCTTGAAGACCAAGAATACCTCATCGCGCCGGCCCGCGATGGCGTCGCCGACCAGCTCCTCGGCGGCGCCGGCGCCATACATCTCCGCCGTATCGATGTGATTCATTCCGAGATCAAGGCCCCGTCGCAACCCGGCGATCGCGGAGGCGGGGTCGCCTTCCTCGATGTACCAGGTCCCCTGGCCGATGATGCTGACCTCGCGCTGCAGCGGACCGAACCGCCGCGTTTGGACGTTGGTTCGCGCACTGCGCCTGGCATTACGCGGCATGCCGGCGCCCACATGCGGCGCTGAACAGCTTGATCGTTTCCCGGTTGAATGCCGGGATATCATCGGGACTGCGGCTCGTGACCAAGCCCCTGTCCACGACCGCTTCCTGGTCCACCCAGTCCGCGCCGGCATTCCGGAGGTCGGTTTTGAGCGAGGGCCACGAGGTCATGCGTCGGCCGCGCGCCGCGCCGGTCTCGATCACGGTCCAGGGACCATGGCAGATTGCTGCAACCGGCTTTCCTGCATCGAAGAACGCCTTCGCGAAGGCAACCGCATTTGGCTCAATGCGAAGCGAGTCCGGGTTGATAACGCCACCCGGCAGCAGCAGTGCGTCGAAATCTTCCGGCTTGGCTCGGTCGAGATCCACATCGACCGGCAAATCTATGCTCCAGTCCGTGAAATTCCACGCACGTACGCGGGGATGTTTGGGCGAAACGATCTTGGTCGTGGCGCCGGCTTCGTCCAAAGCCTTGCGTGGCTCGGTGAGTTCGACCTGCTCGAAGCCGTCGGTGACCAGGATGGCCACGTTGAGTCCTTTGAGGGTGTCTTCTGCCATGATCTGGCTCCTCTCCAATCCGGTGTAATGAGCGCCAGTTTGCAAGGTGCACTGGCGCAGGCTCCCGCTATCGAGAGCAAGCTGTCGCTGACTCATCGCCAGCGCTGGTCGACACAGGCCTTGGGTTGTTCGCCCCGATCCTGTGCCAGAGACGGATAGTCCGTGTATCCCTTCTGGCCGCCGCCGTAATAGGTCGTCGGATCGTCGGCATTGAAGGGGGCGCCGATGCGTAACCGCTCGGGCAGATCGGGATTGGCGATGAACTTGCGGCCGAAAGCGATCAGGTCTGCCTTGCCTTCGCGCAGCCACTGCGCCGCGGTGTCGGCCTGGAAGCCGCCCGCCACCATCAGGGTTCCCTTGAATTTCTTCCGGATCGTCTCGACCATGGCGCGCGCCCGCGGATCCGGCGCCTTTCCGCTTTGCATCTGCTCCAGCGCTGGATTGACGATATGCAGATAAGCAAAGCGGTAGTCGCTGAGGCGCTCGGCGATATAGCCAAAGGTCGCTTCCGGTTGGTCGTCGTGGATGTCGTTCATCTTGCCCATCGGCGACAACCGCACGCCGATGCGATCTGGCCCCCAGATCCGTATCAGGGCCTCGGCGACCTCGAACAATAATCGCGTCCGGTTTTCGACCGGACCGCCGTAGGTGTCGGTGCGCCGGTTGGTGCCCGTCTGGATGAACTGATCGAGCAGATAGCCGTTGGCGGCGTGGATCTCGACGCCGTCAAAATCGGCAGCCCGGGCGTTTGTCGCCGCCCGTTCATATTGCGCCACGATGTATGGCATCTCTTCGATGTTGAGCGCGCGCGGCCGTACGAACGGCACGAGCTCGCCTTCGCCGCGCTCGTTCTCGATGAAGGCCTTGCCCTCCGGAATAATTGCAGAGGGGGCGACCGGGAGCATATTGTCGGGCTGCAGGGCGGGGTGCGAAATGCGCCCGACGTGCCAAAGCTGATTGAAAATCAATCCGTCGGCCTGATGCACCGCTTGGGTGATCCGATGCCATGCCTCGACCTGTTCACGGCTGTGGATGCCCGGCGTCCAGGCGTAACCCTGGCCCTGCATTGAAACCTGCGTCGCTTCGCTCACGATCAACGCTGCGGATGCGCGCTGCGCGTAGTAGCAGGCGGCAAGGGAGCCTGGCACATTGCCCGGCTGTCGCGCGCGGGAGCGTGTCAGCGGCGCCATGACGATGCGATGCCGCAGGTTGATGGGGCCAAGCCGGTACGGCACGAACAGCACGTCCGTCGTCGGCGCCTGTGCGGCACGGGGTGTCCGCGCAATCGTGGTTGCCTCGTTCATATTCGCTCCTGCAGCGAAGGACATTGGCGGCCCGTGGACCGTCCACGTGAAGATATTAGGATCGAAGCGATCCGCCGCAATTGACTGCCGTCAATGCGGGGCAGGACTAAAATTTCCCTAATAGGTCGGCCCTTGTAAGGCTCGCTTGCGCGGGCGGAACTGACGGAAGATGTGACCAAAATGAACACAACCGACACCGTCATCCTGATTGAGGGTTATGACGCGATGGGAATCTTTCTCGAAACGGTTTCGCTGCGGCTTGGCAAGACGGGCGAGGAGATCGACCTCATCGCGGCGGGCTTGAAATGGGTCGACAGTGCGCCCGTCGATCCGGCGATGTGGCAGGACTGGCTGGTGGCCGTGCAAATTACACGCGGCGGGCGAGGCGGTGAGACCGGACCGCCGACAGCACGCTATTCAGCGCGCAACCCTTCGTGATCGGGTTTCGCAATAGCATGGCGACAGGCTCTTCCGAACTGCAGGCGAAGCCGTGTTTCCGTCAACCCCTCGCTGGTGATGCCGTAGAAAACCGGCAATGCCAGAAAGATCAGCATGGCCAGTTTCGGTGTCGATAGCCAGCCGGCCAGGCCCGCTATGGCGTACAAGACAACGCCGAGCGCGGCGCGGAAACGTTCCTTTGGGAAAAAGTCCGGATCGACGTCCTCCTCCACGAGGTATGGATGTACGCTTAGAACGTGAAACACGGTGAGCCACGCCAGGCACATCGACCCGGCAATGCCTGCATAGAGGGTCGCCGCCACCCTGGCATCGAATTCGTTGCCGCTCTGGATGGCTGCGGACAAGATTGCCGTCGGAAAAGGAATCAGCCCCGACGTCAACAGAAGAAAGAGGTTGGCCAGATGAAGACTGCGGTCGCAGTAGCGGACCCTTGCGAACACCGCGCGATGATTGAGCCAGATAACTCCAGCGTAGCAAAATGACGCAAGGAACGCGATATAGCTGGCCCATTGCGCGGTCAGCTTCTCCAACAGCTGACCCGACGCATATTCCGGCCGTACGATTTCCGCCACCAGCAGCGTGATGGTGATCGAGAGCACGCTGTCGCTGAATGTCTCCAGCCGATCGGTTTCTGAGAGCCGTACATGGAGCCATGGCGAATCCTGTTGCGGCTTGGTGGCCCGGCGGGTTTCCTGCTTGGTGGTGCTCATTGGGTCTACAGGCCGGACAAATCCGCTTGACTGCCATGACGGGCGTCAATTCAGGCCGGGAGAACCGTCCCGGACCGGTTGGTCGCCCGGCTCAGGCGCCGTTACGTAATTCTACGTAATCGAATTTGTTGCGGATGCCGTCAGACTCATCCAATGGCCCGCGAACGTCGGAGCCGATGTGATGGCGCTCAAGCGCGTGCGGAGGACCGACGGCGCTCTGGTGCATGAATACGTCGCAGTTGCGAGTTCGCTCGGAATGGACCGAATGTCAGTCCCTTGCAAAAATCGGGAGTAAGGTCATGCCGACGCCCATGGTGCACGGCGCTGCCGATATGGAGGCCAGCCATAGCATGACATCGCTTCTTTCATGGCTGATGTCGCCGCAGGATTACATGCCGCACGGCATGTGCTTTCTCTGGCAGCCGGAACTGATCGCGCTCCATGTGGTCTCGGATTCGCTGATCGCGCTTGCCTATTATTCGATTCCGATCGCCCTGATTTATTTCGTATTGAAGCGCACCGATTTGGCATTCCCGAGCATTTTCGTACTGACGGGTCTCTTCATCCTTGCCTGCGGCACCACGCACGCGATGAGCGTCTGGACCCTGTGGTATCCAGACTATCGGGTCGACGGCGCCATCAAAGCGGTAACCGCGCTGCTCTCGATCGGCACCGGGGTAGCGATCTGGAAGGTGATGCCGCTGGCGCTGGCGCTTCCGAGCACGGCGCAACTCGAGCGGGCTAACGGGCTGCTCGGCGTAGAGATTGGTCAGCGGCAACGCGCTGAAGCCGCCCTGCGCGACGCCAATGTGGATCTCGAGCGGCGAGTCGCCGCCCGCACCGCAGATCTTGAGGAAGAGGTGGTTCGGCGGCGAAATACCGAAGCAACGCTACGTGCCAGTGAGGAGCGGTGGCGTAGCATGTTCGAAGCATCCGCGGTCGGCATCGCGATCCTTGACGAGCAGAATCATTTCGCGGCAACGTACGAGGCGCTTCAGAAGATGGTCGGCTATAGCGGCGAGGAATTGCAGTCGCTCGGTCCGCTGGACATTACGCATCAAGACGATCGCGAGGCCACCCAAAAGCTGATCGAGGATATGAGAAACGGCAAGCGCCAGGACTTGCCCACGGAAAAACGCTATCGCCGCAAGGATAACAAAGTAATCTGGGTGCGCGTCAGCGCCGCCCGGGCCCTCGATTCGAGCAGCTCGCTCCGGGGCATACCCGCCATCATTGAGGACATCACGGAGCGCAAGCGCGCCGAGGTTGCCTGGCACGACGCCCGGGATGCGCTGGCGCGTGCGACGCGACTAACCGTCATGGGCGAACTCTCGGCGTCGATCGCCCACGAGGTCAATCAGCCGCTTGCGGCGATCATCACCAACGCCCAAGCGTGTGAGCGTTTTCTTGGCTTCTCGCCGCCGGATCTGGACGAGGTCAGGGACGCGGTAGGCGAAATCGTCCGCGACGGCAGGCGCGCCAGCGAAGTGCTCAAACGTATTCGCGCGATGTCAAAAAACACCGTACCGGAACGAGGGCAGGTGGATGTCAACTACGCGATCGCAGAAGTGCTGGCGCTTACCCGTGACGAGCTGCAGCGACATCGCGTCACCGTCCAGACCGACCTGCGGTCAAAGCTTCCGACCATCATGGCCGACCGGGTCCAGTTGCAGCAGGTCGTTCTCAACCTTGTCATGAACGGCATCGACGCGATGCGTGCCGTCACTGACCGCCAACGTATCTTGACGGTCCGTTCTCAACTCAACGATCAAGGCAACATCGTCGTCAACGTGGCGGATTCCGGCGTTGGACTTGACCCCGCAAGCCGGGACCGCATCTTCGAAAGCTTCTTCACCACGAAGCCCGAGGGCATGGGAATGGGGCTGGCGATCAGCAACACTATCATTGAAGCTCATCAGGGCCGCTTGTGGGCGGAATCCGGATCTCCCTTTGGCGCCGTCTTCGGCTTCACCTTGCCTCTGGCCGCAGGAGTTAGCCCATGACCGACAATCAAATCATCGTCATGATCGTCGACGACGACGATTCGATAAGGAAAGCGGTCCGGCGCCTGATGAAATCGTATGGCTTCGCCGTGGAAACCTTTGCTTCGGCGGAAGAATTTCTCGGTTCCGATCGCCTGGCCAAGACATCGTGCCTTATCCTGGATATCCATATGCCGGGCATGAACGGCCTCGAATTGCAGAAACGCCTGGTCGCGTCCGGCTCCGGAGTTCCGATCATCTTCATTACTGCTTTCACCGATGACCGCGCGCGCGCCCAGGCGATGAATGCCGGGGCGGCGGGTTACCTCGCCAAGCCATTTAGCGACGACGAACTGCTCAATTGTATTCACTCGGTGCTGGAGCATGCCGGAGTTGATGTTCCGCAATCTGCGCCGCGGTGAGTCCAGCTCGTTTTACGTAGCGAAGCGCGGGGAGCGGAGGGGTCCACGATTTGCACGTGCCACCGTCGCCACAAATTGGGGAGTACGATGCAATCAAGAGGTTCTCCGGCTCGCACTGTCTACATTGTGGACGACGATCCGGCATTGCTGGGCTCACTCGAACGTACTTTCCGCGCGGTGGGATTGACGGCGGTATCCTATCAGACTGCGTCCGCGTTTCTCGATGCGGCGCCGAGCCTCAGCGACGGATGCCTCCTCCTTGATATCGTCATGCCGGAAATGGACGGACTGGAGCTGCAGGAGCGGCTCAACTCTCTTGGGTTCAACATGCCGGTGATCGTGATGACCGCGTGGGGAGATGTGGAGACGGCGGTGCAGGCGATGAAAAGCGGTGCGGTCGATTTCATCGAGAAGCCTTTCAACGACGAAGCGCTTCTCGATGCCATCAACGGCGCGTTGGCGATGGACCGGGGCCCGACCCGTGATCGGGAAAGCGTGGTCGCCGCCAAGCTGATGGCGAAGTTAAGCCCGCGCGAGCGCCAGGTGCTCGATGGGCTGGTCGCCGGCCGCTCGACCAAGCAGATCGCCTACGATCTCGGCATCAGCGCGCGGACGGTCGAGGTGCACCGCGCCCGTATGCTGGCGCGGCTCGGGGCCCACTCTCTTGCCGAAGCGATCCGGCTGGCCGTGCTGGCGAGGTTGTCGCCAGCCGATGTTGAGGCCAACGCCGCTGATCCCCAGCGGCTTTCCGGCGCCTTGCGTCGGTTGCTGGAATAGGCGAGCTATCTTGTCGCGAGGGAACGCTCGAGCGATCCTACCTTCCTATTCGCACACGGACAATCTTGTGTCCCCGGTCGTCCGTAACGAGAATGGAAGATCCGTGCCAGCTGCCATCTTGCGCGAGTTCCTGCGCAACAACAATGGCATGTGCCGTGGCGTCATCGGCCGTCGAAAAAACCGATCCCGTTTCGTCCGGATTTCGGCTGCCATCGTCAACGTGGAAATAAAACCGGCTTCCTTCAGCCGAAATCTCCGTTTGAGACAGGTCGAATTTAGCGGATATCGGCGAAGAGAGACGCTCGATATGGCGCCATGCGGCATGCTTCAACGGAATGCCTGCGAGATTTACGACCGAATCGACGCTGTCGGAGAAGCTGCGGCCGATTTGTCGGTGAATACCGAAGATAGCGCAATGACTGGACGTATCGACAAGCCGTGCCCCCAGAATGTCGCGAACGCCGCACGTCAGTATGAAATCGTTGTACCATTCGCTGCTTCGTAGCAGCCGGTCTGGAAGACACTCGGAAAGCTTTTTCCAGTTTTCATCGAGCAATGGCGAGTACGGGTCCAGGCCAGCGTAGTGCTGGACGTAATCGGACTTGAATCCAGCGCTAAGGCCGCAGAAATGCGCCTCATCCACTTTACGTGTACTGTTGTTGAAAATGATCAATGCGACGCCGGCTGCGTCCGTCAGCGCCGTCAGCGCGTCGGGCCACGCCTCGGGCGTGACCGCGGCATCGTGAAGCCTTGCAACAAGAGAGGACATGACAAATCGGGCCCCTAAAGCTCGGTTGGCGGAATTTAACCAATTTAGGACCCTTCAAGAAGCGTGGAGTTGACGCCGGTCAGGTAACTTTATCGCAATTGCCGGTCAGGTAATTTTATCGAAATTGAATGTCCGCATCAGAGCGAAATCCGCGACCTTGCATTGATACTCGTCAAGGTGCTGTCAGTGCCGCGGTGAGAAAAACCGCGCTGTTGGAGCCGTCGCCCCGCCGCGGTCGCCGCTTCTTGCAGAGGCCTTCTCGCAAAGGGATTGTGTCATGCTGATCACCGTCTGCCGTCTTTACGATTCATACACCGATGCCAATCGAGTCATGGTCACGCTCGAAGCTGCCGGTCTGCCGCCATCGGAGACCAGCGTGATTTCAAACAATTCCGACACCTGGTACAGCGCCACCATGACCGCCAATGTTGTCCCTGTGCGGAATTATGGCGCGAGCAGCAAAGCCGATGGCAAGGTCGAGGGAGCGGCGCTCGGCGCTGCGATCGGCGCCACCGCGGCGACCGCGGCCAGCCTCGTCACCATGCTGGCCATTCCCGGTGTCGGCGCCGTCGTCGGCGTCGGATGGCTCGCGGCTCTATTGGGCAGCATGGCGATCGGCGGCGTCGCCGGCGGCCTGCTCGGGACGCTGACCAATGCAGGCATCAGCGAAGAAGACGCGCAAGTCTTTGTCGAGGGCGTGCGCCGCGGCGGAACCGTGGTCGCCGCACGGGTGCCGCAGAAAGAATTGCCGCGGATCGTGCCGATCATGAACCAGTCGGCGGTGAATCTGCAGGAACGCAGCGAACTCTACCGGAAATCGGGCTGGCAATCGTTCGATTCGAACGCCGTACCCTATACCGCCGACCAGGTTCGCAGCGAACGCGCGCTGCATGCGCGTTAGCGATCGGCTGGAATTTTGATACCCGTCAAGGCCGAGATCAGCCGCTCGCCTCATTCTCGGTGGATGATCGCCATCCGGAGGCTGCGGTAGTCCTCAAGCAGTTACACAGGAGCTGCCCATGAGCTATTACGATTATAACCCGCGGCGAACACCCGACAGGATAGCCACGCCGCCATGGGTCGGCGCCCAGATTGATGCCGGCCTGCGCGCCTACATGCAGCGGGTCTACAGTTACATGGCCGGCGGCCTTGCCGTGACGGGCATCGTCGCCTACGCCGCCGCGGCCTCTGGCTTTTACCCGGCCATCGCAGGCACGCCGCTGATCTGGATCGTCATGCTGGCGCCGCTCGGCTTCGTGCTGGCCTTAAGCTTCGGCATCCAGCGAATGAGCGCCGGAACGGCGATGATGCTGTTCTGGATTTATGCCGCCGTAATGGGACTGTCGCTGGGAGGTATTTTCCTGGTTTACACGGGGACGTCGATCGCGCGAGTGTTCTTCATCACCGCCGCGACCTATGGCGCGATGAGCCTCTACGGATATACCACGAGGTCCGATCTTTCGGGTTTCGGCTCGTTCCTCATGATGGGACTGATCGGTATCGTGATCGCGTCCCTGGTCAACATCTTTGTCGGCTCGAGCGCGCTTCAGTTCGCAATCTCCGTCATCGGCGTCCTGGTATTTGTCGGCCTTACCGCCTACGACACCCAGCGTATTAAGCAGATGTATCTCGAGTCGGACAGCGCCGAAATCGCTGACAAGAAGGCGGTGATGGGTGCGCTCGCACTTTATCTCGACTTCATCAATCTTTTCATGATGCTGCTGCAATTGTTCGGCCAACGCCGGGATAATTGACGCAAGCGAATAGAGGCTGACCGCGATGGTGCGCTCTTCTCCTAATCGTCCTGTTCGCCCAGCGGAACTTCGAAGAGCGGCTGGCCGCCTTCGACGACGACGATCGCGGCATTAGTCGGTTCGCCGCCCCGCGCCAATTCGCGGGCGATCTTCGTGCCATGCCGCCTTGCCAAGGAGGCATCTGCAAATACCTCGCCGACGTTATCCTCGAATAACGATGATCCGTCCCGGTAATGAAAATAGTAGCGTGGCATGGGGTTCCAAGATCGGATCGAATATCCGCCGACCAGTCACGACAAAGTACAAGCACATAACGTCAGGGACCGAGTAGGCAAAATGCCACAGTTTGCCCGGCAGCAGCCGCGCAGGGGATGGAAAACAGGCAAGGGTGCAACCCCGCACTAGAACCCCCGCGGCCCAGTTTCGTTCCCGAGACTTGGACGCGCAGAGACGGCCGCGGCCAAATCAACCGATCGGTGGTCGCTGGGTTGACCGGCATCAATGCCTACGAGAGCGCCGACTCCGACAATGCTCCTCTGACGGCTCACGCCCCCCACGGGAGTATTGCGATGATCAAGGACATTATCGTCCATCTGGAGCACCACGCAGCGCGCGATCCGGCTCGCGACTTTGCCGTCACGATCGCCGAGATGTTCGATGCGCATCTCGCCGCAGTTGCTTTTGCCTGTGCGCCGGATTTTCCGGGCTACGTGATGCCGGAAATTCCGTCCGATATCGTGGCCCGGATGATCGCCGAGAGCGAGAAGGCTGCTCTGGCCGCGATCGAACGTTTCGAAGCCGCGGCCAGGCGCAGCCTGATTTCCGCGGATCATCGCCTGCTCAAGCCGGCAGGAGCGTCCGCACCGGCAGCCCTGTCGACACTCGCCCGGCGTTTCGATCTCGGCGTTTTTATGCAGTCGGAGCCGAACGGCGTTGACAATGATGACATGATCGAAGCGTCGCTGTTCGAGTCCGGGCGTCCGTTGATCGTGGTGCCGTACATCCAGAAAGATGGGCTGAAGCTCGACCATGTCGTGTGCTGCTGGGACGGCAGCCGCGCGGCGACACGCGCCGTCAACGATGGGCTGCCGCTATTGGTCAAGGCGACGACGGTCGACCTGTTGATCGTGATGAACGACAAGACCGACACTTCCCCGAACGAGATTCGCGGCGCCGAAATGGCGAAGCACCTCGCCCGCCACGACGTCAAGGTTCAGATCGTGAAAATACCGGCGGCCGACATCGACGTGACCAACGCCATCCTGTCCTACGTCGCCGACGTTTCCGGAACGCTGATCGTGATGGGCGGCTACGGCCACGCCAGGCTACGCGAGATGATTCTGGGCGGAGCGACTCGCGGTATGCTCAAGTCGATGACGGTTCCGGTATTCATGTCGCACTGATTGGGCGACCCGCCGTATCGCGCCAGGGAGGCAGCACCATGCGGCCCGGTTTGTACGCCTTCGCTGCCGCCGCGAGCTTCCTTGGCGCGACCACCTATATCGGTCTGGTCGAGCAGCCGGCCCGGTTGGCACTCAGCGGCGCGGCGATGCTTCGCGAATGGAAACGGAGCAACCGGCGCGGCACGCTGGTGTTGTCTGTTCTTGCCGTGGTATCGGCCATTCTCGCCTACATTCAGTTCAAGACCAATGGCGACGTACGCTGGCTCATCGGTGGCGCCATCATCCTGGCGAGCTGGCCATACGCCTATTTCGTGATCATGCCGGTGAACGTCTGGCTGCTGGTGATTCCTCCAGGAACAGCCGTCTCACCCCTGCGCAATTTGATGCGGGACTGGGGGCTGCTGGAATGGGGTCATATCCTGATCGGATTTGCCGCCGCTTGCGTCTTTGCGTGGGCGCTGGAGTTACCGTTTGATTGATAGCCATCAAGGCGGTTGGTCGGCGTCTCAGTCAATGTTTTTCGATCAGGCCGGATTTCTGCGGCGGTGCTGAACGAGGGGCAGATGCTTCATATCGATATTCCGTCCCTGGAGGAGTTCAAGGCGCTTGCACAGATCAAGGGCGAGCTCTGCATTTCGGTGTACTTGCCCGTCTCTCCCCTGGTCCAGAACATCCGGGCCAATCGCATCGCGTTTAGAGATCTCGCCAGGGAGGCACTGGCGCAGCTGAGGGAGACTGGCGTCGACAAGCGCAAGATCGTCGATTTCGAGGAGCGCTTCGATCATCTTGCCGGCCTTGAGCGCGACGTTCAGGATGAGGGCAAAATCAGAAAGCTCGAGCGCGCCAAGCCGGACCCGTTCGATGAGTTCTGGCATTATCAGGCGCATGGGCTGGCGGTGCTCTCGACCCCCAGCCTGATGCGGATGTTCCGCCTTCCCGACGCGCCAAAACCGCTGGCCGAGGTGGCGGACCGGCTGCATCTGACGCCTCTGATACGCGCCATGACGTCGCCGCACGATATTTTCGTGCTGGCATTGGCGGCAGAAAGCGTCCGGCTGATCCACGCCTTCGTCAATTTTCCGCCAGTGCGGCTGCAGGTTCCAGACCTGCCTGGGAATGTCGAGCAAGCTACACGGCGTCCGTCCTTTCACGTACGGGCTCCGCATGGCCGTCTGCAAGACCTGGAAGGCGAGAAGGTGCTGCTGCACAAATATGTGAGGAAGGTCGAGCAGGCCATACACAACCTATTCGCCGGGCTGAATACTCCGCTGGTTGTCGCGGCGGAGGAGCCGCTCGCCTCGATGTACCGTTCGCTCAATAGCTATCCCAGGTTGGCCGACGAGACGATCGAAGGAAATCCGGATCAGAAAACAGATGCGGAGCTGGAAGACGCCGCGATCCCGATTCTAGACCGTCTCTATTCGCGCGAGGTAAAGGCGGCGATCGCGCTCTACGACCAGCTGAAGCCGCGACGTGCGACGACGGATGTCTCTTATGCCGCGCACGCCGCAACCGCAGGTGCGGTCGAACAACTTCTCGTCGATCTCGACGCGGTTGTTCCCGGTCTCGTCAGCGACGTCGATGGTAGCGTGACATATTCAGCTTCCGACGATGCCGAGACCTACAGTGTTATCGACGAAGTGGCGCGGCGCGCGCTGTCTACCGGGGCGAGGGTGCTGGGCACGCGGCGGGAGGAATTGCCCGACCGGGCGTCGCTGACCGCCATCCTCCGCTACGATTTTGGCTTGATCCAGTCGTGACAACGACAATTCGTTCGGCGCTGGACTACGCCGGCGGCGGAAGATACCCAGATAATGGGAAGGTCGAAGCTTGATTGCATCTGGCGGTGCCGGCGATCCTGGCCGGGAGATTATCTGAAAACTGGAGATGCCGGTGATTCCCTTCTCGGTTCTGGACCTGTCGCCGATCAATCAGGGCAGCGATGCGGCCCAGGCCTTCCGCAATTCGCTCGATCTGGCGCAACACGCCGAACGCTGGAATTACAAGCGGTTCTGGCTTGCCGAGCATCACAATATGCCCGGCATCGCCAGCGCTGCGACGGCGGTCGTGATCGGCTATATCGCCGGCGGCACCAGGACCATTCGTGTTGGATCGGGCGGCGTGATGTTGCCAAATCATGCGCCGCTGGTCATCGCAGAGCAATTCGGTACGCTGGAATCGCTTTACCGTGGCCGCATCGATCTCGGGCTCGGCCGCGCACCCGGCACTGATCAGCGTACCGCGCGCGCGTTGCGCCGGGATCTGGCCACGACCGCCGACAAGTTTCCCCATGATGTCATGGAATTGCAGGCCCTGCTGGGACCGCTGCAACCCGACCAGATGGTGCGGGCTGTGCCAGGTGCCGGATTGCGGGTCCCGATCTGGCTGCTCGGATCGAGCACGTTCAGTGCACAGCTCGCTGCGATGCTCGGTCTGCCGTTTGCGTTCGCGTCGCATTTTGCCCCTTCGGAGCTGATGCGGGCGCTCGATGTATATCGCGGCCGCTTTCAGCCGTCGGAACAGCTTTCCGAACCTTACGCGATGGTTGGCGTCAATGTCTTCGCCGCCGATACCGATGCCGAGGCGCGGCGTCTCATCACATCGCTGCAGCAGCAATTCGTCAGCCTGCGCCGCGGCACGCCCGGACCCTTGCCGCCGCCGGTCGACAACATGGATGACTTCTGGTCGCCCACGGAGCGGGCGGGAGTCGAGCAGGCGCTGGCCTATTCGGTAGTTGGTGCTCCGGACGCCGTCGAGCGGGGGCTTGAAGCATGCATCGCCGCGACCGGTGCAAACGAATTGATGTTGACGGCGCAAATCTACGACCACACGGCGAGACTCCGCTCTTTCGAAATCGCGGCCGAAATACGCCGCCGCATCGACGCCCGTCAGCCGACATCCTTGCTGCGATCGGATGCTTCCACCGCCTGAATATCCCTGACCAGGCAGCGCAGCCCGTACAATTGATCGAGCAGGTGCAAAATGATCGCGATGCCCTCGTCGTTGACGCCGAGATCCGCCTTGAGGTCCCCGATCAGCCGCGCCCGCGCCAGATCGGCTTCTGAGAATTCAAATGTCGTTTTGCTGGCTACCGGTACCAGCCACTCCGCTTCGACCCAGGCACTCAATGTCCGGGTATCGAGGTGAGATCGACCGATGAATTCCTGGGTTTCCATCATCATACCCCCATCGATTGCCGCGGACTATATTCCACCGGTTGCCACTCCGCGACGAATGCTTCGAGTTTCGGTTCCGGCTTTTCCGGAAGCATCAGCATCAGCTTGACATATTCGTCGCCCTTGCTGCCGTCGGCGCGCGGCACGCCACGCCCTTTCAGCCTCAGGACGCGGCCGGTATTTGACCATTTCGGCACCGCCACCGCGACCGCTCCGCCGGGAGTGGGGACCCGAACCTTGGCACCCAGCACCGCCTCCTTCAGCGATATCGGCAGGTCCAGATAGATGTCGTCGCCTTTGCGGGTGAAGTAGGGATGCGGCAGCACGCTGATCTCGATCAGCGCGTCGCCTGCCGGACCTTCGGCCGGCGCCGGGTGGCCTTTGCCTCTCAGTCGCAAGATCTGACCGTCCCGCGTTCCCGGCGGGATGTTGACATCCAGCGTGGCACCGTCAGGAAGGACAATAGACTGCTTGCCGCCATTGACGGCATCAAGAAAAGAAAGCTCGAGATGATAGCGGACATCCTGGCCCCGACGGCGGCGGCCTACGCTGCCGGCACGGCCGAAAATTTCCGAGAGAATATCTTCGCTGCCGGCGAAATCGCCGAAATCGGAAAAGCCGGTGTTGTTGGTGTAGGCGGACCAGCCGTTCTGATCGGCGAAGTCCCTGTAGTATTGCTGGCGCGGCCGCTCCGTGCCTGAGCCGTCGATTTCGCCGCGGTCAAACCGCGCGCGCTTTTCCGGATCGCTCAGGAGGTCGTAGGCAGCCGAAACTTCCTTGAACTTGTCTTCGGCAATCTTGTTGCCGGGATTGAGATCCGGGTGCAGCTTCTTCGCCAGCCGGCGATAGGCTTTTTGAATCTCTGCCTGGGTCGCATGCTTTTTCACGCCCAGCGTTGTATAGGGGTCCACGGCCAAGGCCCACTCCTGTCTGCACGCCGGCATTGCCGAGCGAATGTGGCGTCATTGTTGTGCCGACTGCCGCGATTTTTGTGACGACTTGGCTACCACGACGCGCGCCGGACGCAACAAACGGTCGTGAAGCGTGTAGCCGTTTTCCAAAACCTGGACGACGCTGCCGGGTAGTTGTTCGGTCTGATCCGTCTCCATCACCGCTTCGTGCTTGCCGGGATCGAAGGGCTGGTTGAGGGCGGCGACTTCCTTGACGCCGAATCGGTTGAGAATCTGTGTCAGAACGCGATTGGTCGCAGCCACGCCCGCAATTAATCCGTCTGCCTTTCCAGCGTCCCCCTGGGCGGCTGCGAGGGCACGGCCTAGATTGTCGACAACCGGAAGCAGTTCGCGGGCAAAGTTCGTGATCGCGTATTGATGGGCTTCCTGCGCGCGCCGTTCACCCTGACGCCTGGTATTCTCGGTCTCGGCCAGCGCTCGCATCAATCGCTCACGCAAGGCAGCGATTTCGGATGCCGCATCGTCATTGTTGCCGTTGGCCGTAGGTGACGGGTAGACATCGTTTTCCATGGTGTTTTCCGCCATGCCATCCTCCCGATCTCAGAATCGACGCGTCAGCGTGAGGTCTCAATACTTCAGGACGCCTTGCGGCCGCGAGGATCGACTTCCTCGAATTCGGCATCGACGACATTGTCGTCGGGAGCGCCGCCTCCGTCGCGGGGCGATCCGGCTTGCGCGCCAGCGCCCCCGGCATCTTGCGAGGCCGCGCGGGTCAGGGCCTCCGCAACGCTGGACGCCGCCTGCTGCAGACGTTCCGTGGCCTGCCGAATCGACGGTACGTTTTCCGACGTCATATTTTGCTTCACCTCGGCGACCGCCTGTTCGACCTGCTGCTTGAGGTCACCAGGGATCTTGTTCTCCGCCTCTTTCAGGGCCTTCTCCGTGCTATAGATCGCTGCGTCGGCCTGGTTGCGCGCCTCGACTAGTTCCTTGCGGCGCCTGTCTTCCTCGGCGTGAGCTTCGGCCTCCTTGACCATCTTCTGGATATCGCCTTCGCTGAGGCCGCCGGATGCCTGGATCCGGATGCTCTGTTCCTTGCCACTCGTCTTGTCCTTGGCCGAGACGTTGACGATGCCGTTGGCGTCGATATCGAAAGTGACCTCGACCTGCGGGACGCCTCGCGGCGCGGGCGGAATCCCGACCAGGTCGAACTGGGCGAGCGGCTTGTTGTCGGCCGCCATCTCGCGCTCACCCTGGAAGACGCGGATGGTGACGGCCGTCTGATTGTCCTCGGCCGTCGAGAAGACCTGGCTGCGCTTGGTCGGTATGGTGGTGTTGCGATCGATCAGCTTGGTCATAACGCCGCCAAGCGTTTCGATTCCCAGCGATAGCGGCGTCACGTCGAGCAGGAGAACGTCCTTGACATCGCCCTGCAGCACGCCGGCCTGGATCGCCGCACCAATTGCGACCACCTCGTCGGGATTGACACCCTTGTGCGGTTCCCGTCCGAACAGTTTCTGCACGACTTCCTGGACTTTCGGCATCCGGGTCTGGCCGCCAACCAGCACGACCTCGCTGATGTCGGAAGCTTGCAGACCGGCATCCTTCAACGCCGCCCTGCACGGCTCGATGGTGCGCTGAACCAGATCGTCGACCAGGGCCTCCAGCTTGGCCCGTGACAGCTTGATGGCAAGATGCCTCGGCCCGCTTTGATCCGCGGTGATGAAGGGCAGATTGACCTCGGTTTGGGTGGCGCTCGAGAGTTCGATCTTGGCCTTTTCGGCGGCATCCTTGAGCCGCTGTAGCGCGAGGCGATCCTTGCGCAGGTCGATGCCGTTCTCCTTGCGAAATTCGTCAGCCAGGTAGTCCATGATCCGCTGGTCGAAATCCTCGCCGCCGAGGAAAGTATCGCCGTTGGTCGATTTGACCTCGAACACCCCGTCGCCGACTTCAAGAATTGAAATGTCGAAGGTACCGCCGCCGAGGTCATAGACGGCAATCTTGCCGCTTCCCTTCTTGTCCAACCCGTAGGCCAGTGCCGCCGCGGTCGGCTCGTTGATGATACGCATCACGTCAAGACCGGCAATCCGGCCGGCGTCCTTGGTGGCCTGGCGCTGGGCATCGTTGAAATAGGCGGGCACGGTGATCACCGCCTGCGTGACGGCGCTGCCGAGATTGGCCTCCGCGGTTTCCTTCATCTTGGTGAGAATGAAGGCGCTGATCTGGCTCGGTGAGTATTTCTTGCCCCTGACCTCGACCCAGGCGTCACCGTTATCGCCGGGAACGATGTGGTAGGGCACCATCGCCTTGTCTTTCGCGGTGATCGGGTCGTCATGGCGTCGGCCGATCAGCCGCTTGATGGCGTAGACCGTGTTTTCCGGATTGGTAATGCTCTGGCGCTTGGCGGGCTGGCCGACCAGGACCTGACCGTCGTCGGTGAAGGCGACCATCGATGGCGTGGTGCGGCCGCCCTCGGCATTTTCGATCACCCTGGCCTTATTTCCTTCCATCACAGCAACGCAAGAGTTGGTGGTTCCGAGATCGATGCCAATTGCCTTCGCCATGACCAGGCTCCTTGTTAAAAAGATGGGTGTAAACGCCTTCGTCGTTTCGGACGTGTTTCGATCAAATATCCGAGACGCGCCAGGCACGTCGGGAGAAAGACGGCCAGCGCGTCCCGCGGTCGCTTGGGAAACTCAAGCGGCGGCCTTGTTCTCTTGCTTGGCATCTTCCTTAATCGCGATTTTCTTCGGCTCGGATTTGGCCGGCTTCGGAATCGCGATCTTCAGGACGCCGTTCGACATTGTGGCTTCAACGCTCGACGGATCGATGCCGGGAGGCAATTGCAGCACGCGTAGGAATACGCCGTAGCTGCGCTCGCTGAGCTGAACGTTCTTGTCTTTCTGGTTTTCCTCGATCTTCTTCTCGCCGCGAATGGTGAGAGTGTCATCGTCAATCGAAATCTCGACGTCCTGGCGCTCCAGGCCCGGCATCTCCGCGCTGATCTCGATTGCCTTGTCGGTTTCCGAGATTTCGATGTTGGGGACAATCTTCGCGCTCGGGCCTACGCCTTGCGCGAATTCACTGAACAGCCGATCGATCTCGCGATGCAGACCGAACAATCCGAAATCAGGTCGCGTCAACGCGCCGCCATCACGAAATGGAACCAGTGACGTTAGTCTCATGGGAACTCTCCTTGTTGCCGTGGTTGATTGGCCGAATATGGCGTCCGTCGAAATGGCGTTGTTACGGACTGATCACGATGCGGTCTTCGACCTTGGTAACGCCGGGCGCCGACCAGGCGACGCGCTCAGCTTCCTCGCGCTCGATCCAGGAACGAACGGTGCCTTTCAGCGTCACCACGCCGCCGTTCGCTTCGACGATGATCCGGTCGGCGTCCACCTCGGCGTTCCGCTTGAATGCGTCCTGGATTTTGCGCTTGAGCTCCGAGGGTTCCAACTTCGGCTTCACCGTAATGACGTTGGTGACACCCTTGACGCCCTTCACTTTTCGCACCGCGTGTTCGGCGGAGGTCTTCTGGTATTGCCACTCCGCCGTGCCTTCCAGCGTGATCCAGCCGTCCTTCACGATAACCTTGATCTTGTCGTGAGAGATCGGCAGTTCCGACTTCAGGGCTGCGACAGCGTCCTTGGCAATATCCGGGTCGGGACGTTGATCAATCGCCGGCAGCCGGACCTCGATATCATTCGCAACAGCGAGAACTCCGGCTACGCGTTTCACGGCGCGTTCCGCTTCAAGCCTTTCGGTGTAACTGTGGGTGAAGCCCGCCAGTGTGACAACGCCATTTTTGACCAATATAGCGATGTTCTCGGCAGCGAGATCGGGATCCCATTTCAACTCCTCGCGAACATCGTGTTCTATTTCACTGTCGGGCTTCATGATTAGCTCCTCGTCTGGATAAGGGGACAGATTTGGTGGCTCGGTGGAATACGCTACCGATCATGGCGATTTTATCGGAGGTCACGGGCGCGGCCATGACGACCATCAACTTCTCCTCCATATTTGTGGGCTGTGGCGAGCGAGGGTGGTTCCAGAGTAGATTGCTGGCCCTATCGGAGCGTCCGGTTAAGGTTGTCACGATTGTAGCGCTATGGCCGTCCCAACCGCTCATCGCCCAACCAAGGGTCGACCCGCAGTGAGTGGAGCGGACGATCCTCCGACCGTGTTGCCAGTTCGATTTCATGAACATGGACGGCTTGCCCACCGTGCCGGATCAGAACTTCCTGGGCCTCGGCTTCTTTCTCCGGCGACCGGACTCGCACCCAGATAAGCAAGCCCTGCCATTCAGACTGCTTTTCCAATCCGAGCGTGCGCTCTCGATATAGCCGCCGACGTATTCGGGTCACCGCTATACCGCCTACGATAAAGCCGCCCAGTATCGAAGAGATGCCGACGTAGAGAGGCTCTGTGTCCCGCGCGACAAGGATGGCTGCAACGGCGATAGCGGCGATGGATCCGGCGATGCTGCCAGCAACAGCCTCGGCGTTTAACACGTCGTCGATGCCCATGAAGGATTGCCGGGGGGTGATCGGCATATCGGTGAGATCCGCCGCGGGTATTGCCTTGTAGTTCAAGCGCCGGCCCAGCTCGTCTACCGAGGCGCTGACGTCGATATCAGCGCGGTCGATTCCCGCAATGAGCAGTTCCTCTGCGGCGTCGATGAGCGCCTTCCGTGAGTGGAAGACGCCCGTCACCTCGCGCGTGCGCATCCGGTCAAGGTTGTCTTCTGACGGCTCGATCATCTGGGTGTCCCCAGGTAGCGGCTTCACGACGCCGGATAGTTGAATTGCGATAGCTTCTTCAGTGCGTCCTTGGACGCGCCGGGCAGCGTGATCTTCTGGCCGGCATCATCAATGACCAAGCTGTCATACGGCACGGCCACAAGATGCCCGCCCATGCCGAGGAAGCCACCGACCTGCAACACGGCGAAACCCAGCTGCTTTTTGTCCTTGTCCGCGATCACGTCATCGACAGTTCCGATTTTCTCGTTCTTGTCGTTGATGACGCTGGTGCCAATCAGCTTGCTCATCCGATAGCCTTTCGCGACGAACGAAAGATCCACCTTGACGAGTTGCACTCCGGCTTGCGGCAGCGCGGGGCCGGCGGCAAGGGTGACCGCGAGCGCGGTCCAGATCATCCAGCCCGAAGAACGCGGCCGTGCCGCGGTCGTGCCCCGAGATAGACTCGGTAGAGCCGAAGCATTGATGCCGGATTTCAGGGACGTTCGGAATCGAGCGAAGGCGGCCATGTTTTTCTCCTGAGGTTTAAGCCCGGTCAAGAAGTAATCCCCAAATGCCGAGGTTCCACTGACCATTGTCAATTAGAGGAAGCTTTTTGAATCATCGCGGTCATCGCAGTCATCGCGGCTCGTTTTGCAACCCCGTTATGCTCCGGCATCGGCAGCGAAGCATTTTCAGCGCGGGCGAGATTTTCCGTCGACCCTGCAAAAGGCGCAGCATGCCATCGATGGCTTCGGGTTCGATTATTGCAGCGTTCGAACGCGGGTGATTGTTTGTCCACGGCCTCGTTCTCGCAGCCGGGTTACGTAGTTTTACGGTACGCAGATTCGCCAAGTTGCCTGATGGTTAGCCATGGCCGACGGTCCTCCCGAGGAACGGGTCCTCCCTCTGCACCTGAGCAAGTTCTCGAGACAAAAGGATGCGGTCATGAAGGCGAAAAGTCATGCAGCAGAATACTATCGGCGGATACTTTCGACGCAGCCTCATGGTTTGAAGCGCCTCGATTCAATTGCCGCGATTGTGCACTGCCATCGTGAAAAGGAAGTTCTCAATAGCTCGGGGCCTGCGGGCCACTGGTATTGTGTCATCGTTGGCGCGGCCCGGCGTTGCACCATCCGCTCCGATGGCCGGCGACAGATTCTCGATTTGATACTGCCGCATGACTTCTTCTTCCTTTCTGACAGCAACAGGGACGGAACGATCGAAGCGGCAGTCGAGGATACCGTGCTTGCGAGCTATCCCGGCGCACAGATCGAACAGCTGGCAGAACGCGACCCGCTGTTCGCGCGCGAGCTTCGTGCGGTGGCGCTTCAGTCTCTGACCCGTTGCCAGAATCAGCTCCAGATCATCGGGGGCACCACTGCGCTCGAGAAGGTCGGCTCTTTCCTGCTTTCGCTCGATGGACGCGGGCCCGAAAAGAGGGGGCATGTGGAACTGCCGGTGTCCCGCTATGACATCGCCGACTATCTCGCCGTCTCGGTCGAGACCGTGTGCCGGGCCATGACCGATTTGCAGCATCGCGGCGTTATTGCCCTGGCAGGCACGCGAACGGTCAAGATTTTGAACCGGGCCGTCCTGGAAGACCTTCGGCGAACGCGCGATTGTGGCGTAGGCCGGTCGTGGCGGGAGCCAACCACGAATGCGGCTCTATCGTTTGTCGCCGGCCGCTGAGACGCTCAGCCTCGCCAGCACGCCGACGCGGATAGCCTCGGCAAGTTGCCGCACGCCAAGCCGCTCCATCATGCGGGCCCGGTGGACCTCGACTGTTCGTACGCTGATCCCGAGATGGTACGCTATCAACTTGTTGGGGCGGCCGGACACCAGTTGGTCAAGAACTTCCCGCTCGCGTGGGCTGAGGGTTGCGATCCGCCGGACGGCGTCGCCGACTTCGCGGTCGCGATCGAGCTGGGTTTCTCGGCTGAACGCCGCCTCGATCGATCCAAGCAGCGCAAGATCGCTGTATGGTTTTTCCAGGAAATCGCTTGCACCCGCCTTCATTGCGCGAACAGCGGTTTGAACGTCTCCTTGGCCCGTCACCACAATGACTGAGAGGTCGCTTCTCATCTGGAGCAGTTGGGTCTGGACATCCAGCCCGCTCATGCCAGGCAAGCAGACGTCAAGCAGGACGCATCCGGTCTTGAAAGTCTTTGCTGCTGCCAGAAACGCGCCGGGGCGGTCGAACGTGACCGGCTCGAAGTCCGCCGAGCTCAGCAAACGTTCCAGCGACCGAAGCACGGCGTCGTCATCGTCGAGAACGTACACGGTTCGGTCAGTCGCCATTTGCTGCTCCGCCGGACGGAAGCGTAAAGCGAAAGATAGTTCCACCACCGGGATTCGGACCCGCCGTCAGCTGGCCGTCGTGCGCCTCGATAATCGACCGCGAAATTGAGAGTCCTAACCCCATGCCATCGTGTTTGTTCGAGACAAATGGCTCAAACAACCGGCCGGCAATATCGTCGGCAATTCCCGGTCCATTATCGGCGATGGCAATCTCGATCATGTCGTCGTCGATAGCTCGCGTCGACAGGATGACTTGCCGCGGCTCTTGATCGGCCATCGCCTCAAGCGCATTACGAATCAGGTTAATGATCACTTGCTGGATCTGAACGCGGTTGACCAGTACAGTTCGGGCGCCGTCATCGAGTTGAAGCCCCAGTCGGACCTCCTGCGCGATGCCACTCAATACCAGGGTGGCGGCTTCCTCAATCAACGAAGCAAGGGCCTCCGTTCGTTTCTCCGCTTCCCCCCTGCTGACCAATTGGCGGATGCTGCGGACGATTTCGCTGGCCCGCAATGCCTGTCCGGCGGCCTCTTCGGTGATGTCTTGCGCGGTGAGGGAATTCGCCGCCCCCCCACTTGCAAGGAGCCGTCTGGCCGCATTGACTGAATTGACGACCGCCGTGAGCGGCTGGCTTATTTCGTGCGCAAGGGCAGCGGCCATCTGACTGGCCGCCGTGATGCGGGCTGCTCGCGACAAATCATTCTGCAATTTCTGGAAGCGAAAATTGGCTTGGGCGCGACCCAGTCTCTCCGCGAGGAGTCCTTCGTTGGCGTGTGCCAATTCAAAGGTTCGATCCTTCACACGGCGTTCCAGGCTCTCATTTAAGTTACGCAACGCGGCTTCTGAATTCTTCTGTTCGCTGAGATCGCGGCTCACGGTTGCAACGTTCATCGGCTCTCCGGTGCGCGGATCGTCGATCCTGAAGCAATCGACCAGGAAGGGTATCGGCATTCCAGATTTAAAATGCCTGAGGTCGAACTCTCCCCTCCATCGCCCGATGCGTAGCACCCGCGGCCAGATCTTGCGCTGAACCATGGTGCGGTTTTGTGGTGCGACGAAATCCAGCACGTGAAGCCGCAAGGCGTGGTCGGGGGCATCGAGTCCCACCAACTCAAGACCTGCCGGATTAATATATTGCATCTGACCGTTAAGCGACGCGATGCCAATGAAATCGGTCGTCCGATGCACGATTGCCGTGAACCTTCGTTTCTCGGCGTCTCCCAGCCACTGCCGGCAGGCGATCGCCGCCTGATTGGCCCCGGTATTGAGCAGCAGCTTTTCTGTTCTGGTTGGAAAACTCTCGCGAAAACAGCCTGCAGCAAGTGTGGCATCGGCACCGAAACCAATTGGGGTGGTCGCCACGTGCACATTGCCGCCGCCGGCTGCGTCGCTAAAGACAAATTCCTGTTCGCTGCCGAGCAGCGCGCTTTTGCGCCGCAGCATCGTGCGCACATGTTTGAGACTTTGGGGCGTCAGCTTGCTGCGGGCCAGTTCGCTGGTCAATTGATTGCCTTCGCCGGGAAGTGCTATCAAAACGAAATCGGCGTCCAGTAGTGAGATCAGTGCGGCGACGATGCTGTCGGCGATCTGGCGCATGTCATAATTCTGCCACCCAGCCGGGAGCGTCGAGAGCGCGACCAGATCGCGGATGCAACGCCGCAACTCGTTCAAATTTGCAGGAGGCTCCGTCCACGGCATTATTGCGTCCCGATTTAGGTTCGCGATGCCGGACGAATTGGATACCTGTCTTGCGGTGTTGGCAACGCCAAACTGTCTTTTCGCCGCATGGCACCCCAGTGTTCGCATTAAAAGTCGGCACTGCGGGCGACACAACTTAAAAGGGTATAGTTACTAGGTTCGGTCAGGGATGTTTGGTTTTCGAGCCCGCCGCGATGTCGATTTTCGGTCGGGAAGCCGACACTGGCTGTCGCAACTCAGGCTGGTGGGTCGCTCGCTGGAAAGGTATCGATCGGAAGTTTCGAGAGTCATCGCCGTCGGCGCCTGCGATCGTTTCTCTGCCCTGCAAGGGCCGGCCGTTGGGCGGGCCTTTGCGACTTTGATGATCCGGTGCCCCGGAAGTCATCGACTTGAAGCCGCTGTTTCTACCGCGGTCGGATTGCTCAGTATATGCTGTCGCGATCGAAGTTTGAAAGAGAACACCAGCAGCGCGACGCCGAAAACGAGGGCGTAGGCTCCCAGCCACCAGGTGAGCACGACCGCGCCGATCAATGGCGCGATGATAAGGAGCGCGCCATACGCAAGAGACAGCAGTCCGCCCAGCACCAGCCACCACCGGCCATGATCGATATTCAGTTTGAAGCCAGCGGCCGTCATCAGCGCACCCGAGATAATCGCCCATGCAGCAATCAGCCAGACGAACGCAACCACGGTGAGGCCCGGCAAGAGAACAGCGGCGATGCCGACGACAACATTGAGCAGCCCTTCGAATATCAGCAATCCCCAGCGATCCTGCTTGCGGCGGATCGCCCGTACAGCCGAGATGATCGCGAACACACCGTCCACCAGCATATAAGCCGAGAATAACATTACCAACGACAGTATGGTCGGGCCGGGGAAGATCAGGGCAAGGCATCCAAAGATGATGCCGAGACCGCCCCTTATCGCGAATAGCCACCAGTTTTGAACAAGAGTCTGTGGCGACGGATTTGATCGAACATCAGAGGTTGGCTTGAATGTGGTGCCGGACATCGCATGCTCCCATCCGCAACCTGGTTGCCGGTTTGTTGAAATCTTTGTTCCGCTTTTTTGCGGTGACTTGTATCTATTGCAACGTTGCAATTGATGCGTTGACGCCCGTCAACAACGCTCGGCTTTTCGGTCCGGGCCACTATGGGGCCGCGCGACCCGAGCTTCTGCCGTGTCCCGAAAGTCAGAATAGCGATCTGATTGCGATTCCGTCCCAATAGAATTTTTGTGGGTCGGACCGGACCAGAGAGACGACCAGTCTGATTTTCAGCGCCACCCGGCCAAAAATATTGGAACAAATGGCATCGCCAAGAGTCGTACTTGGCTGGTGGCGACGTGGCGCGCAGGGATAACCCAAATGCCCGGCAGTTTGCTTGACGAATGCTATGAATCCATTCTGAGAATTGCCCAAACTCAGTCTCACGACGGGAGAAGAGCTATCTTAGCTCTGGCTGGAAAGTTCCAGGATCGTTGTGGACGGAGGTCCGAGGACAGTAAGCCTTGCTTATCACAGAACATTCGTGCGCCTGATCGCCAGCGGATCCCTTCTGACCGGCTTCGATCGCGTTCGCCCTCCCGAGCGGCTTGACTCGGTCGTCCCGCTACTCGCGATCGGATGTTCCGGTTGCGGATCACTCGCAATCAGATACTGCCATCACGCACAGCAGGAATGATTTTTTCGACCACATGACCCTCGGCGAGCCGCTCATATGCCTTTGAGGCCCGGGCGAAGGGATAGCATTCGGCGATGGGAACCCCGAGCCTGGTGGCCTGTACCGCCGCGTTGAGGCCATGATAATTTGTTGCCTGAGCCGACGCCGAGCCCCGGCCTTGACGCCCGGCTGACTCTGCGCTGTGAGTACGATGTTCGATCCAGCCTATGATGGCGTTGGTGCCATCACTTTGATCCACCGGGAAGCGAGCGGAACGGCAGCAAGGCGCGTCGGCATTTTAGTGCGCGATGAGCAAGGGGAGCGGCAAACGATGCAGCACCCGATCGGTGGTGCTGCCCGGCAATAATTCGTGCAGACGCGAGTGGCCGTAGCTACCCATCACCAGCAGGTTTGCATTTAGCTTGCGGCACTCCGCAATCAGCGCGTCGCCAACCTCGTCTTCTTCGGCGATTGCGCGATATTTTACCGCGTTAATGCCGTGGTGGCGGAGATGAAGCACAGCGTCATTCCCCTTCAGCGGGTCCGCCTCCGACTTGCTCTCACCTTCTATGACAAGGATACCAACCTTGCTTGCTTGACGCAGATAAGGCAGAGACTCGGCGAGCGCGCGCGCCGATTCCCGGCTTCTATTCCACGCCACAACGACGTTCTCGAACGGCACCATCACCTTCTGATCGTCCGGCACTAGCAACAGATGGCGTCCCGTTCCGAAAAGCAGGCTCTCGATCAAGCCTAGCGGTTCGTTGGATTGACCGTTCGGCCGAAGCGCCACAAACACATCCACGACGCGCGCCAGAGGCAAGGTTGTGTCGGAAATGTCGCCGTCGCCGGCCACGTCGAACCGGCGCAGGTTGCTCGGGTGTTGCAATTGCGTTAGCCGTTCGAACACCGTTGCTTCAACAAGGTCGCCTGCCTGTTTCGCGGTATCCGGCAACCCGCCGGCCTGACCGATGCCAGCGCTCCCGTCCGGAACGATCGACGACAGGACGTTGAAGAACAATCCGGTGATATGGCTCTCGAAGATGTCGGCGATCTGATTGACCGCAGCTAGGCGTACATCATCCCCGGACGTCCCATCGAGCCGAACCATCACGTCCTTGATCATGGCGACTTCACCTTCAGCCCATGTGCGCACCCTGCTGCCGTAACGCTACCCGTCGTTGACGGCAGTCAAGCGTCACACCTCGATTTCCCTTTTGAAGGACCTGATCAGGGCCACCGACAGCACGACAACCGTCACGACGCGAAACGTGTGCAGCTTGTCGTCGTGCCCGCTGATGGAAACATACTCGCCCGGCAAAAACGCATGTGCGCCGAACATGTTACCGGCCTTATCATCATCGTTTTCATCGGGATTGTAGTTGAACACCCAGCGGGCGTGCTCGGCGCTACCCGGCTTGTGGACCAGGCGACCGACCTCATCCTCCTCGCCTTCCCAAAATCCCCGAATGCTGCAGCAGCTGCGATGCGTTTTCCAGAGAAGCTGATCGATGCGTCCCTGGAGTCGAGCGGCGCAATGAAGTTGTAGCCATGGCGTGACGAGCCGTCGGGAAATGCCCTGGAGCCGGCAAGACTCAGCACGATACGATTGAGATCAGCCAGTTCAGCCGGCATGTCCTTGGTCCTCGAATATCTCGTCCGAACGATCAACCTCGGATTGGCCGGGCGCAACATGACGATTGTCAAGACGATACGCCTTTATCGCGCGGTCCACCGTGAGCGGGACGGTGACCGCCGCGGCGCAGATCGGAGACGCTGCGCGGCTATCATTTGTGTTGGTGCTGATCGGAATTATCGGCGCGATGCAATCGTTCGGGTATCTTGGCCTGTTCCTCGGTCTCATGATCATGGTGTCGCCGCTGAGCATCTGGCGCGAATGGATCGGCGGCGAGGATTGCCTGTGTTCTGCGCATGATGGTCAGCGCTACAGCCAGGTCGCGCCAGACTCACACGTGGCAAGCTTCTTCAGGACGTGATTGCACCAGGTGCACTCAAAGCTGAGCAGGTCGGTGCCCGAAAATGCCGGCACAATGCGGGCGAGCATCATCTGAGCCTGGCACTCCGGACATGCAGGACGTTCGATAGCCGCGAGCGGAATGATGGACGATAGCGGTTGAGCCTGGCTCATGATGCTTCCTTCGAACAGGCGCTCTCGATCACCGCGCCTGCTTGAGGCCGAGCGGTCACACAGCAATATGCCGCTCTGGCTATCGGTTCGCTGTTCAGTATTGCTCGGTCTCCCAACCTGCTTTCGCTTTTGTCCCAGCAACCTGGTTTTCAAGAAAAAGGACCGCGCGGCTGTCGCCGGCGGTCCAAGTCAGGGAGGAACGCTCTGGGAGGGTAGCGACGGCGGGGGGCCATCGCGTATCCTATCTTGCAAATTGAAAGATCCGCGCATTGACGAGGCTCAATTTCTACTCACGTTTCGTGTTTTGAGCGGCCACCGTTCGTATGCTGCCGATCACGCCGGCGGGACACAGACCGTTGTTCCAGAAGGAATGCTCCGGCAACGCTAATGGCGTCCGCAACAACACGACTTCGCGTCTCCGCCTCCGGTTCTCCATCGAGGGTGTTTACCCGGAGATCGAATGCGATCGACGCGCCGCAGACGACTTCGGCCGAGTCAATGTCCGCGC
Source organism: Tardiphaga sp. (assembly GCA_036561845.1). Classification (GTDB taxonomy): domain Bacteria; phylum Pseudomonadota; class Alphaproteobacteria; order Rhizobiales; family Xanthobacteraceae; genus Tardiphaga. Next base: position 61,946 of record DATCUS010000229.1, read on the forward strand.
GAGAAACGGTGTCAAGTTCCGGGCCCGCCGTGTTTTCGGCCAAGGATAGCACAGTTTGCAGCACCGAGAGGGCCAGCAAACCGGTATTTTAATCCGTGACTAGACCGATCGGCCAAATCCGCGCCAACGCCGCAGACAATGACACCTGTCAAGGCGCCGATGATCCATTTCAAGCTGATGATGTTCGTGTCCTTGCTGGCGACTCATTTGCTGTTGCAGCTCCCTCGTCGCCTTCTGGGCGACAGAGCCCCAGCTCATGAATGATCGAACACACGCATCGACATTAGACAGGTATATTGAATATGCGGAGGCTTCAATGTCGATCAAGCAAGAGCTAGGAAATGCCAGGGCGCAGTTCAAACTGCTTTCCCTTTATCAGCGTTTCGAGCACGTCGTCGTCACGATTCTCACGGCGTTGATTGCCATCATCGTTGTTGTGGCCGTCTGGAATCTGACCCTGAAGATCGTCTTCGGTCTCATTCTACCGGGAAATATCGACCCGTCCGACTACACGAGTTTTCAGGCCGTATTTGGCATGATCTTTACGGTGATCATTGCCCTCGAATTCAAGAAATCGCTTCTGGTGATCGCCGAGCGCCGTGAAAATGTGGTGCAGATCCGCTCGGTGGTCATGATCGCGCTGCTTGCCATTTGTCGCAAGGTCATCATTCTGGATGTAAAGGAAACGGATGCGCCGCAGATCTTTGCGCTTGCAACCGCAATCCTGGCACTCGGCGTTGTCTACTGGCTGATCCGCGGCAGCGATCGGCGCCTCACCAATAAGGCTTGAGGAGATTCACCGATCGCTGACGAAAACCGGAAGTTTGTCCAGTGCGGCGCGGCTTGCTCCTGGCAATACGATGTTGTTGGAGGGATCGTCCAGTTTGAGGGCATGGAAGGGAATCGCGACGAGTTGGCCGGTAAGTCCTGTAAAATCGCCGACGCCGAGCACAACGTAGATGTTGTTATCCCCGCCAAAAACGAAATCACTGATTCTGCCGATCCTCTCGCCCTTGTCGTTGACTACCGTTCTTAGTTTGAGCGCGTCGGCGCGATAACCCTTTGCGACTTCCTTGAGCTCCAGAGGTGTAAGGGCAACTTCCTGTGCGGCCCCATGGACCGTCCACGAAGACAAAATGGCGGAGGTCAAAACCACCACAGGCCAAAACGAGAAGCGGAGTCCGTTCATGATATCACCATCGCTTTCCATGCACACGCCGCGCAGCTTCGGTGCCTCGCGAAGCCGGGAGGTAGCTTCGTTCTTCAATCTCGCTCGGGCGCCGAACTGGCGGACCGCGCACTGTCGACGCCTTGTCCGGCCGCTATCGCCGGTTTTCGGGAAGGCCAGTCGGAGCTCTTGAGATCAGAACCAGTAATTCGTCCATGACGATGTCGGTCACGCTAATGCTACCGAAAATCGCGATTGGATTGGGACTACGCAGGTGAGCTTGATCATGCCTCTCTCCTGAGTAGCTGAGTATTCAGACCAATCTCGCTATCGGCGGGGACTGCGAAGCGCATTATGATGTGGATTTGATAGTGGTAGTAAACATGTGGAGCGTTGACAGTTGTCAAGATCGCGATGGATTAACTTGAGTTGGTTCCGCAAATACGGACATGAGGGGCGACGTCGATCCCCTCTTCGCCCGGCTCACGCCCGCCGCCTGGCTCAGCGTGCCGGTTAGAATTCAATGCGGGTCCCGGGTACTGAAGGCTGGACCGCGTACCCCTCCCGAATTGCCAATGACGCCGCAGCAACGGCTGCCTCGAAGGCTAATTCCTTGGTTTGGTAGCTGCCCGCAGGCTCGCCATCGTGTTTGACGCGCCAGACACCGCCGGAGCCGACAACCTCGTAGCTCGCTATTGCCATGATGGATCTCCGATGTGGGAGACGTAACTCGCATGCGAGGAGCAGGTTCCAGATCACCAACCCACGAGGCCTCTTCAGTAACGGAGCGTCGACGGGAGCCCAGCCGTTCTGCGCTGGCGGGCCGTGCAGCCGCATTCTCGTCGCTCGACACGTTTCCATCATCAAGAGTGTCTCGATTCGTTGGTCGCAAGTCCGAAAATATTTCGAACGTAGATGACAGCTGTCAATGTAGGACCAGGCCACGAATGATCAAGATGGCCTTTGATGAGTTCGATCCCCCGGAACTTGCGATAGAAGCACGATTGCCTTTGCTTCGCGCTGCTCAAACCACGAAGAATTGGGCGGTTGCGGGTCAGCTCAGGGCGCTTTGCCGACAACCACCAGCGGTAAGCTGAGAAAGCCTCGCCTGTCGATGCGGCCAAAGCAAGAGCCCGATCGGCTGCCAATGCTGAGGGCGAGTGGGCGGCCATGACTTGATGGTGGCATTACAGCCCAACTGCGAAAGAAATGCGTCTCCTTCTCTAACCAATGTGGAGCGAATATGGGCGAGATTATCCGATTTGTCCCAAGGTCCGAGTGCGGGCGAGTCCGCCTAACCCAAGAGGCCCGCGCGATATACGGCCGCATCTTTCCGCCGGCTGATGCAGTTAGCGAGGCGCGGAACAGGGCTCCAGCAAGTCACGCGGTCAGCGGCGGTAATGCTCACCCTGGCCACGCGGCCCACCTTTGGCCAGAGAGAATCGCGGTGTAAGAAATGACAAAAAACATCCTACGGTTACCGAATTCCGATGGATCGTTGCTTCTTCGCGAGTTGAACCACAGAGTGAAAAACGAGCTGACTTCCGTCATATGCAAGGTCTCAGCCAAAGCTGTGCTGTCGGAGAGCGTGGCGGTCAAGGCCGCGTTGCTTGAGGTCGTAGACTTGCTGCATCAATGCGCCGATGTTCATCGGGCGCTGCGCATGCCGGATCAGGGGCGCCTCACCGATGCCGCGAGGTACCTCCAGCGACTTTGCGTTTCCGTAGCGAAATACCGGCTGGACCGCTTGGCGATACGTGTCTTGCTTTCAATGGATGATCTGCAGCTTGAAGGAGAACGTTGCTGGAAGCTTGGGCTGATTGTATCCGAGCTACTGACCAACGTGGCACGACATGCACAATTCGACGATAGACATCCAGAATTGCGAGTGGAGTTGACGCTTGCAGGCAACGTCGTTAAGTGCAGTCTATTCGACAATGGATCAATACCTGAACCCGTCCGGCGCGGTCGAGGGCTCAGGATCGTCGATGAGTTGGCCAGCAGTTTGGGCGGCCGCGTTCATACTTCCTGCGCCGCCAAAGGACACTCTTTCCTTCTCACCTTTCCATTGACCGAGGCCGAGCAACGCGGGGCTGGCGCGATTCATGATGTGCAGTGGAAGCGGCGGAAAATGCGCCGCCATCAGCAGCCATATCCGGACACGGAAGGGTTCGCGGACGGACGGCCACAATCCTTCAGTCAGCGAGATTCACCAACGCCCTGAAGGGCGCTGCAATCACGTTGTGTTAGACCGCGATGCGATCAACTGTTTTCCGCGCGAGCGGTTGCGCGACGACGCCAGGTGCGGTGTCTGTCACCGGCCGGTTGGAAAGACGGCCGGTGGCGCTGGACAGCGTCGCCAGCTTCGACAGGCTTTCCGAGACGAATGGCGAAGTGGATTGAGCCGGATAGGAAACTGGTAGCGCGGAACCTAACCGTACGTTGCTCGCCTTTTCGCACGTAAGATAAGCTTCGTTCATTCTGCAGGGTCTTCATGCGTATTGCCCAACTTTCTCCTCTAGCCGAGAGTGTGCCTCCCAAGCTCTACGGCGGCACGGAGCGAGTGATCGCCTGGCTGGTTGATGAATTGGTCGAGCTGGGACACGCGGTCACGCTGTTTGCGAGTGGCGATTTGCGAACACGGGGTCGCCTTCACCCGGTGTGGCCTAGCGGGCTGCGCCTCGGTCAGCAGCGTACTGACCCGATGGCCGCCACGGCTCTTTTGCTTGAAGCAATTTCGAAGCAGGCAAAGGATTTCGACGTTATACATGCCCACATCGACTGGCTTCATCTGCCTCTGCTGAGTCAATTGGGTGTTCCGTTCCTCACGACCATGCACGGTCGGCTCGACTTGCCGGGGTTACCGCATGTAATCCGGAAATTTCCGGAAGCCAGCTTCGTTTCGATTTCCGACAATCAGCGCTTGCCACTCCCTGACGCGAATTGGTGTGGCACGGTCCACCACGGGCTGCCGATCAACCTGTTTCGGCCATCGTATGGCAAAGGATCGTACTTGGCTTTTCTCGGTCGCCTGACCGCCGAGAAGGGGCCCGAAAAAGCCATTCGCATCGCACGCGCCGCCTACATGCCGCTCTGCATAGCTGCAAAGACGCCGCGCGACGAAATCGCTTACTTCAATAGGCATCTTGAGCCCCAAATCGATGGCGAAGACGTTCGGCTCATCGGGGAGGTCAACGATGCGACCAAGCAGGGGTTTCTCGCCCAGGCCTCCGCCCTGTTGTTTCCAAGTCAGGATGATGCCGCCGGCCTACGTGAAGGCTTATGTCAAACGCAACAAGACAGACGCCGCCGACGCCGAGGCGATATGCGAGGCGGTGACGCGACCGACTATGCGCTTCGTGCCGATCAAATCGCCGGAAGAGCAAGCGGCGGGAATGGTCCTAAAGACACGGGAGCTGTTTGTGGGTCAGCGGAGCCAGACGGCGAACGCGATGCGCGCTCACATGGCCGAGTTAGGCATCGTAGCCGCAACCGGAATGACCAGCATCGCCAAATTCGTCGCCATTCTCCGCGACGGCGACGATGCCCGCCTTCCATCAGCAGCTCGAGCGGCACTCCTCGAGATGGCCGAGCAGATCGAGGGTCTGACGGTTCGTATCGAAGCGCTCGATGCAAAGATCATGGTGACGGTGAAGAATGACGAAGCCGCTCGACAGCTCACCACCATCCCCGGCGTCGGTCCTATCATTGCCGCGACGGTCCGGGCAACGATCCAGGATCCGGGAGCCTTTCGAACGGGGCGCGATCTGGCGGCCTGGATTGGGATCACGCCGAGAGCCAACTCCAGCGGCGGCAAAGAGCGGCTTGGCAGGATATCGAAGCAAGGCAACAAGCAGTTGCGAACACTACTGATAGTCGGCGCAACGTCGATTCTGAAGCAGGCACGTCGTGGCGTGAAGCTGCCGGCCTGGGTGGTATCCTTGATGGCGCGCCGGCCCTACAAGGTCGCAGCCGTAGCACTGGCTAATAAGATGGCGCGCACGATCTGGGCCCTTCTTGTCAAGGGTGGCACCTACCAGGCGCCAGCAATCATGGCACGAGCATAGAACATAGGCATTCTGGCATCCCGGTGCCGGAATAGAGCGGCAAGGTGCCCAACACGTGATGAACCCGAGGGACGAATCTCGACGCCGACCAGACCGTCTGACGCAGTGCGCTTTCGAGCGCGTGAAATTGATTAGGCGATCAGCATCGCGGATCTCATCGTGGCCAGCGGTCGATGACCGCGCAACAGGCCGGACATATGACTGCACCGTCCGACGGGGAATGACGTGGTGAAATACCTTGCCAACCGGGCCGTTCCACATATGCGTCAGAGCCAAACTTCGGAGCCGATCCACACACATAAGTGCGTCGCGCTCTAAGATGAAACCACGCCGAGAACGGCAGGCTTCTCACGGCGGCTTTGATGGTGTTGGACATCACGATCAATCCTTCGAGAACTAGACGACAGCGCGTGTGGCCAGCGACGGCTGCGACATCAGGCTTGCGAGTTGGGTCAGGCCGTCCTCAAGATCGCCCCGATCCGGCGCGACGCCCAGCGAGATCCGGACGGCCTCGATGGGATGCACGGCAACGGCAAAGGCCGAGCTTGGCACGATTGACACTCCGACACGGTCAGCGTGCTCGGCGAAGTCTCCCGCACGCCAATGGCCGGGCAAGGACAACCAGAGATGATGGCCGTGCGGATCCGCCGTGAAGCTGGCGTTGCGCAAAATCGACGCGGCAAGCTTTTGGCGCGCGGCATTCTCGATGCTGATGGACTTTGCAATCTCCTCAAGCGTCCCATCAGCGATCCAGCGGGAGGCCAGAGCCGACATCAGCGGCGGCGCCATGAGGATCGTCGCGCGCAGCACACCCGCCAACCGACGTGCCATCCCTGCACTTGGCGCGACCACATAGGCGACGCGCAGCGCCGGCGTGGCGCATTTCGAGAGCGTAGCAATGTGCCAGGTGATGTCGCCGGCCAGTTCCGCCATCGCGACGATCCGCTCCGGTCGAAGCGGGGCGTAGGGATCGTCCTCGATGATGGCGAGGCCGTGCTTTTGCGCGATCGCCGCAATTTTGCGCCGCCGCTCCTCCGGCATGGTCGCCGTCGTCGGATTGTCGATGGTGGGAATCACATAGAGCGCCTTGGGCGATTTCTCGCGACAAGCCTTTTCAACCGCGTCCGGGAGTATCCCTTGCTCGTCCATAGCGAGAGGTTCGAGAACGACCCCCTTCTGCGCGGCGACCGCCTTGAGCCCTGGATAGGTCATCGCCCCGGCAAGGATTACATCGCCCCGACCGAATAGAAGGTCGCAGATGGAGAAGAGCGCGCTCTGGGCGCCTCCTGTGACGACGATTCGATCGGGGGGCGCGCTATTGAGCCGCGGCGCCAGCCAGGCGGCGCCGGCATGGCGATCAGGCTCCGCACCATTGCTTTCCTGATAGTGCAGGCTCAGCAGTCCGCGCGGGCTGCCGAGGATAGCAGCGATCCCCTGCGGAAAGATCTTCCGGAAATCCACCTCCGCGGGTTGTGGCGGAATATTCATGCTGAGATCAATCAGCGGGTGCGCTGGCGCAGCAGGCTCGCCTCCGTCAAACGTCTCGCTGATAAAGGTTCCTCGCCCGGCCTGCGCCTCGACGAGGCCGCGGCGACGCGCTTCGTTGAAGGCTCTGGTCACTGTGGTCAAATCCACACCAAGTGCTTCGGCGATGGCTCGCTGCGCCGGTAGTCTCTCGCCTCGAGACACGCGGCCTGATCTGATGTCGACCTCAAGCGCTTCGACAATACCGAGATATTTCATGCGGGCGCTTTCGATCAGCCGCGGTCGCCACATGTCAAACCCTCTCTATTGTATGGTCGATCGACATACATTATACGTATCACGTATGGCTTTGATAGAGAAGAGCCGATTGTGGCAGCTAGGCCGGCCGCACCGTCAGGTGGATCGCCCTCCTTTCGATGCTTCGCGGAGCAGCCGTCAGACCCTGAGTGGCCGAAGAGCAACGCATAGGCCTGTAACCTACGTGGTGACTGAAACTGCATTGGTTGCAAATGCAGGGAACAAAACCTGTCGGTCTGGCCGATGGTGTGAGGCCGCTTCGACGCTAGGCGGGTAAACTGGGTACCATCAACGTTGTGCAAGGAATCGCCACCGCTCGCCGGCAACGCAGCCCGGTTCAAGGGCTGATTGCCATGGCGCCCAGCACCAACTGCACGAAGTCTGTCGTGCGGGTCGAACGAAGCCCGGCGATATTGATGCGGCCGTCCTCGACGATATAGACGCCGTGATCCCGCGGGAGGCTTTCGATCTGCGGTCCGGACAACCTCAGCAGCGTGAACATGCCTGTCCCTCGGTCGAGGTAATCGAAATCCCTTTGGCCCGTGACCGCGCGGAACTCGGCCGACAGCTGCCGGCGCTTCGAAGCGATCGCGAGGCGTGTTGCTTCAAGTTCGTAGCGCCAGGAAGTCGTCAGGAACTCGTCCTCGAGGATCGTGCGCACGATCGCACTTCCATGGTCCGGCGGCATGGAATAGAGAGGCCGCGCGACCAACGCCATATGCTCGGCGGCCAGGCCGGCGCCCCTTGCATTCGCCGCCCGGACCGGTACGCATCCCGTCCGTTCGGAAGACTATCCTTTGAACCGAGAGCGCTCGGATGGCTGGAGCTTCGACGGCGCCACGCCGGTCAATGCATGGCCAATTCCGTTCAGTAAGAAGACACTTCTTCGATTTGTATATGCTTATCAAGCTTATGGTTGGTGTTGATAATTTGTCCCAGCGGCGGCCCGGGTCGCCCCCGGCTCGGCAGAAAACGGCTGACTTGGCTACAAATTCCCAGAAAATTGCTAAATCCGGGCCCGACAGCGCGTGCCTTCGCCCACGGCCAGAACCATACACAGCTTGGTGATGGGGGCCGCTGCGGACTGGAATTTTCTTGAAGTGTATGGATAATAGGTTAGATAAGTCTCCGAATGTATGGCCTCGTTCTGCTGGGATGAGATCGCCGTCCGGCACGGCGCACACGGAGTAGAGACAGATGGATTTCAATGCGAAGTTTCGGGATCTCATCGCCGCCATGCAGCGGGACGGCCGCTATCGGACATTCGCCGAACTGGAGCGGATCGCCGGCGAGTTTCCGACCGCTCTCTGGCACCGCCCCGAGGGCGGGGCGGAGCGGGTCACGGTGTGGTGCAGCAACGACTATCTCGGCATGGGGCAGCACCCGGACGTACTGGCCGCCATGCACGAGGCCATAGACCTGTCCGGAGCAGGCACCGGCGGGACGCGCAACATCTCCGGTACCAACCGCCAGCATGTCGCGCTCGAAGCCGAGCTTGCCGATCTCCACGGCAAGGAAGCGGCGCTGATCTTCACGTCGGGCTGGATCTCGAACCTCGCCGCCCTCGGCACGCTGGGCCGGCAACTGCCGGACTGCGCCATCTTTTCCGATGCCGGCAACCACAATTCGATGATTGAAGGCATCCGCCGCTCGGGCGCAGAGCGCTTCATCTTCCGCCATAACGACGTCGCGCACCTCGACGAGTTGATGAGCGGCATCGATCCGACGCGGCCGAAGATCGTCGCCTTCGAGAGCGTCTACAGCATGGACGGGGATATCGCGCCCATTGCCGCGATCTGCGACGTCGCAGAAAGGCACGGAGCGATGACCTATCTCGACGAGGTCCATGCCGTCGGCCTCTACGGCCCCCGCGGCGGCGGCATCGCCGAGCGCGAGGGCATCGCCCACCGGTTGACGCTGATCGAGGGGACGCTCGCCAAGGCCTTTGGCGTGATGGGCGGCTACGTCGCCGGCTCCGCGCTGCTGATCGATGTCATCCGCAGCCTCGCCGACAGCTTCATCTTCACGACGTCGCTTTGTCCGCACCTCGCCGCCGGTGCCACGGCGGCTATCCGGCATGTGAAGGTGCATCCGGAAGCGCGCGCATGGCAGGCCGCGAATGTCGCACGGCTCAAGTCGATGCTGCGCGACGCCGGCCTGCCGGTGCTCGACACGCCGAGCCACATTCTGCCGGTCATTGTCGGCGACGCGCATCTGTGCCGACGCGTCGGCAAGACTTTGCTCGCGCGGCACGGCATCTATGTCCAGCCGATCAACTATCCGACCGTGGCGCGCGGCCAGGAACGGCTGCGGATCACACCGACCCCGTTCCACACGCAGGCGCACATGCGCGAGCTGGTCGATGCTCTCGTCTCGGTCGGCGCGGAGCTGGGCTGGGCGGCGACGCAGCAGGCAGCGTGAGCGGAGGAGATTGCCATGGTGAACCGCATCGTCACTGCAAATCGCCTCGCCGACGGAGTGGTTGTATCGCTGGATTCGACGGAGGCTTGGGCCGAGTGGGTCGACGCTGCCGCCGCCCTCGCTGCAGTCGAGCTTCAGACCCTACGGGAGAGGCTCGGCACGCCTGACCGCGATTTCGTCATCGACATTCGGAGCATTCCCGTCGACATCGTCGAAGAGCGCCCGCTGGTCGACCGGTGTATCGGCTGACTTGCATCCGCGTTTCCCAGACTCGGATCGCCACCGGTGCTCCGAGGACACGCCCGGTTCTCGCATACGCCCTACAGACGACAACAAAGTTAGGAACAAAATATGAATGGCCAGGCCAACCGTCCTACCCCAAGGGCCGGACTTGATATTCCCCAGACCCTGCTTATCATGGTTCTATTCGGAATGCTGCTGTTTGCCATCGTTTGGTCGATGATGGCGTGGACCTCCGCCGAAGGGGTTACCATGTCGATCCACGGCTGGATCGCCCTTTGGCTTGGCACGATCTTCTCGCTGGTCATTGGCTGCGGTTTGATGGCCCTGATGTTCTACAGCAGCCGCAGCGGTTACGATGAAACTGCGACGCCTAAATTTCGCAAGCCAGATAGCACGCCCGAATAGTGCAGCGGGAGATCCTGACGCCGGCAACGGCACGCCAACCCACTTCGATCTTTCGGATTTCGACGAGGTCGCCGGCCATCTCCATTTTCTCGCACGCGCCGAATCGGGAAATGGTTAGAGGTTCGAACGCTTCGCACCGGTATCCGCGGCATGCGTCTGAATCGACCTGACGGGCGTCGAAGTGAACGACCATCGGTTCTCGCCATACATAACCCCGGCCCGTCCGCAAACTCGACCGCCTCTCGCGCGACGAACTGCCCTCCTATGCATGTACGCCCATCGTTGAGACGGAGGGTGACGGCCTCTCGCCTCGACTGTTCGTTCCGATGAGCAAATGCTCGGGTGTGATTAAGCACTGCTCCTGAAACTACAGATCGCCCTTTCCTAGTCGCCGCAGCACGCCCGCCGACCGCGGCGCAAGCGCAGCGCGATTCCAAGGTTGCCCGGACAAAATGACATGTCTCTTCGACGAGAGCACCTACGTGGGCCTTATCGTCGGATACGGATACCCCAACTCCCCCGCGTCTTGCGTGCCGTCGTCCGGCTTCCGTCGGATTTTAGCTTGATTGGAAATTCGGAATGACCAGTCTGGTTCGGTTCATTCTTGCGGTCGGATGCACGCTTCTGGCCACAAGCGTAAGCCGGTGCTGCATAACGTCGACGAAGCCGCCAAACGCCGCTTCAACATCGTGCCATTCATCCGCAAGCCGGCGGGCGCTCAGGCTCCGTCGGCATTGACGCAGTCGCTTGTCCCATGCTCGAAAAGGTGGTGTCTCTTGCGGAACTTTTGTACCCTCGGCCAGGTAGGTATCCGCAAACGCAGCACCGAGCGGTTCGCCCATGCCCTTCGCAATTCACGCTTCCAAGGACGGCCAGAGCGGGGAAACCCAGTGCATCCGCTTATATCATCTCGGTCGCAAAAGCGCGGAAAACCGATATACCAAAGCTTCGGAGACAAAGTACATGCCTCTTCCTCCCTATCCCTGCTAAGCGAGAATCTCCGCACTTTGCCGCCGCGGGGGCATCGCTGCCTCGATGTTACGGTGGGTTATAACTGCTTCCCTCTAGTCTGCAGTTGCAGTGCGCTTATTTAGAGCGTAGCCGAGCATCCATGAACACCGCTGTCGATCCTGCCGCCAAGCCCCGTCTTGACACCATGACTCCGCGCGTCGACGCTGCGCTGATAGCGGCAATGTTGATCCTGACTTGCGGGCATATCCTCTCTAATCTTCTACGCACCACACCGGCCGTGGCGATTGACCTGATAGCGATAGATTTCGGTTCCACAACTCAAGTACTAGCGGCGCTCACGGCGGCTTATCATTTTTCCTTCGCGGCATGCCAGATTCCGATCGGCGTAGCATTGGATCGCTACAGCATCCGTTCCGTTTCGCTGACGCTATTCGCTGGCACCATCGCCGGCGCTTGCCTCGCGGCCGTCTCGCGTGGGCCGGCGAGCTTCTTCGTGGCGCAGGTGCTGCTCGGGATGGCGACATCGGGCATGTTGATGTGCCCGATGGCACTCGCCGCTAAGCGGTTATCGCCGCTGCAGTTCGGGCTGTGGTCCGGGCTAATCCTGTCGCTCGGAAATGCCGGGATGCTGCTCTCGGCGAGTCCTCTCGCTTTCGTTGTGGAACGCTGGGGCTGGCGCACTGGCTACTGGCTGGCCGGCACCGGAGCCGCCGTCGTCGCGGGACTGGTGATGGTGATCGTGCCCTGTGAGCGAACGCTGCAAGCGAAGCGCCGATCCTTGCTTGCGGAGATGACGACGGTGCTACGCCTCGGTGGGTCGCGGAGGCTGCGCGGCATCATTGTCCTCGCATTCCTCTCGCTGGCGGTGCAGATCGTACTGCGCGGGCTGTGGGCCGGCCCCTGGTTGATGAATATCAAGGGACTGTCACGGCAAGAGGCCGGAAATATGTTGACAGCGTTTACGGCATCGTTGGTCGTTGCACCGGCGCTAATGGGAATTCTGGATCGTAGACTCCGACAGCGGCGTCTGCTGCTGATAACGACGCAGTTACTGGCCGCCGGATTATTCATGGTGATGGCTCTAGGGGCGCCCGGTTTTCCACTGGCGAACGCGTTCGGTGTCACCTTCATACCCGCCTCATTCGACGCGGGTGTGCTGGTTTCGATCGGCTTGCTAGTTTGCGTGCAGCCGCTGATCTACGCGATGGCACAGCAGGCCGTCGCGGTCGAGAGTACCGGCAAAGCCTTGTCGGCGGTCAACCTGTCATTCTTCCTCGGCACTGCGGTGCTCCAGTCAGTGACCAGTCCGATTGCGGCGGCGTGGGGCCTCCCGGCTGCACTCATAGCAATGGCCATCTTCCTGATCAGCGCAACCATTGCATTCTGCGTATTGACCCGTTCTGATTTGCAGCGGCAGACGGTATAATCTGCTACGATGTTGAGCAGATACGTTCATGGATCAAGAACCGTCCTACGCTTTGATGCGGCTGGCTCGGCTTCGTCGCAGGTGCTCTCCGCAGCACAGTCATTGTCCGGTGAAAGTAACAGACTAAAACGGGAAGTCGGAAAGTTCCCGGGCTGAGACGTAGGCACTTTCGAGGTCGGCGAAGGCCTCTGGGGTAACGTAGATCTCGACGAAGAGACTGTCGCCTTCGCCGGGCCTACATATCTCCCAGTTTTACGGCAGGAATCCGATGTGCAGCCGCCACTCATGCTCGGAACCGGCGGGGACGGGGCGGACGTTGAACGGGATTTCGTGTGCTCGGAAGTTGGATCCTGCCACCTGGGTCGTGTCGCCGCGGCCGATCTCGGCGGTGCCGCTGATGCGGCCGGATACGGTGCCCTTTCCGTCGATGACAGTGTAGCCGCGATGGTATGTCAGATCGCGGACTTCCAGCGCCAGCGACCGCGTCATGCCCCGGACGTAGGCGCCCTTCTGACCCTCGACGTACAGCTTGTTCTCGCGCAGCACGGCGTGCGGCAGCTTCTTCTCGTCCATCGTCGGTCCCCCAGCCGGAGGTACTATACCGAGGATTGCACGCAGGCGAAGGGGCTACTTGTCAAAGTTCGGCCAGCACCCGTCGTCGTCCCTGGATCCCGTCCGGGCGGTGCAGTTGGCCTCCAGCATGCACCGACCGACGTCCTTCCAGATCGCGTGCTGGCCGTAGAGGCGCTGCGCGTCCGGGGTCTGGATCTCGACGACGCGATCGCACTTCCGGCAGGACACCCGCAGGAGCGGCCGCGGGATCTCCGACAGGCGCCGGTTGCCGATGTGGACGCCCGGCCTGGCTGCGGCCCTCGGGTCGGACAGGACGGCATCCCAATAGGCGTCCGGCATCGGATCGGCGGGGCCGGGCGCCGGATGTAAGGTTCTTGGGTCAGGATCTGCGTTGTGACCCAAGAAACTTACATCGGCGGCGTTCTCGCGCATGCGCCTGGCCGTCTCCTCGGCGCGGGGCCTGCTTGTCGGTCGGGAATCGCCAGTCGGCTGGCCGTCTGTTTGCCATGGAATTTTCACAATTACGGTGAGCCCTGCGGTCCAACCGAATTTATTATATGAGCGTGGAGGCAAATCTCGGCCAAACCGGCGCTCTTATGCTAAGCGACATGAGAACAAAAACAGAACTAAGAGTCGAGTCCGAAGTGATTCAAATTTGGCAACGGCCTGGTGCCAAATTGGGCCGTCAGCCAGCGGCGTCCTGTTGCGATCGCAACGGATCGGCGTCGGCCTGAAGCGGCTCGCCGGCGACGACGCGGCGCCAGTGCTCGCGGCGCACGGCATATTCGGCGTCCGTCTCGCCGGGCGACCGGTCGGCGATGAAGGGGAAATCCTTGGCAGCGAGGCGTCCGTACATCTCGACGGACTCGAAATATTGCTCGTCGGTTTCGCCAGGCGCTCGATCGATTTGGCTCATGCCGGCATCCTACGCCGCCGGCCGCGGAGGGCAACACGGCTGTCGATGGGAAGACGTGCAGCCTGGCGGGTACAAAAGCGGGTACAGGCCTGTTTTTTGGCAGCAAAAAGCCCCAAAAAATGAGGGCTTAAACATGTCTTTCTTCAAGGATATCAAATGGTAGCGAGAGAGGGACTCGAACCCCCGACCCCAGGATTATGATTCCCGTGCTCTAACCAGCTGAGCTACCTCGCCACGGTGTCTGCAGGGGCCAAAACCACCCTTGCGAACGCGCGGCATATAAGAAGTCGGACGACTCGATGTCAAGCAAAGCCGGGCTGGAAATCGACGTTCCCGCAGCTTCGCCGCCGATTTCGCAGCCGGGTGGGTATTGCCGCCCGATCAGGCACTTAAGCCGGACGTCTAGCCGCCGTCATAGGCCTTTTTCAGCGCCGCCAGGTCGAGCTTGACCATGACCATCATCGCGGTCATGGCGCGCTTCGCGCCCTCGCCGTTGTTGTCGGCGAGCATTTCGGTGAAGCCTTTCGGCACGATCTGCCAAGGAACACCCCAGCGATCGTTGAGCCAGCCGCATTGCACCGGTTTGCCGCCGTCGGCGGTCAGGGCGTCCCAGAGACGGTCGACCTCAGCCTGATCGTCGCAATTGATGGTGAACGACACGGCGTTGGTATAGGGCACCGCCTGGCCGCCATTCAGTCCGATGAAGCTCTGGCCTGCGAGGGTGAAGGCGACCACGAGCACGTCGCCCGCCTTGCCGGAGGGGTTGTCGATGGGGCTGCGCTGGACCCGGTCGATCCGCGAATCCGGCAGCAGCGAGACGTAGAAGTTCGCGGCCTCTTCGGCGTCACGTGCGAACCACAGGCAGGGAGCGATCTTCGACATGCGGTCCTCCCCGATCAGGCGTTGGCGGCGGCGGGTCGCGCCGCGCTGAAGGCCGCCACGTCCATCCACATCACTTCCCAAATGTGGCCATCCGGATCCTCGAAGCTGCGGCCATACATGCAGCCGTGATCCTGTTTCGGGCAGGGATCGACACCGCCGCCGGCATTTTTCGCGTTGCCGACCATGGCATCGACGGCGTCGCGGCTGGCGGCCGAGATGCAGATCAGCACCTCGCTCGAGGTCTTCGCGTCGGCGATTGTCTTCGGCGTGAACTGGCGGAATTTGTCGTGGGTCAGCAGCATCACGTGAATGGTGTCCGAGAACACCATGCAGGACGCGGTGCCGTCGCAGAACATCTCGTTCTTCTTCGCGCCGATCGCCTCGTAGAACGCGGTGGCGCGGGGCAGGTCGGTCACGGGCAGGTTGACGAAAATCATCTGGGTCATAAGCAGTTCTCCTGAATGGCTTCCTGCCCAGGACGGGTGAGCGGGCCCCGATCCGACATCGGCCGCGAATATTTTTGGCCGCGGAATATCCGCACATCAACCGATCGCAGAAACGGACGTAATGTCGCACACACGTCGCAACGCATTGTGGTGCCGTGCAAAATAGTCGTTGATTGCCCCAAGGCTGAATCGCAAAATAATAACGCAGGTCCGGGCGTGATCATGGACCGCACGGGGAGGATTTTTGATGTTGCAGCGCAATCACTTTGCCATGGCGCTCGTTGCGGGCGTTGCCTTGTTCAGCGCCGGCGCCATGGCGCAGGACTATCCGACCAAGCCGATCACCTTGATCGTGCCATGGCCGGCGGGCGGCTCCACCGACATCTCGATGCGCGCCATTGCGGATGCAGCGTCGAAACATCTCGGTCAGCCGATCGCCGTCGACAACAAGGGCGGTGGCGGCGGCACCGTCGGGCCGGCGACCATGGCGGCAGCATCAAAACCCGACGGCTACACTATCTCGCAGATTCCGATCACGGTGTTTCGCCTGCCGCTGATGCAGGAGGTGTCGTGGAATCCCGACAAGGACTTCAGCTACATCATCCATCTCACCGGCTACACGTTTGGCGTCACCACCAATTCGGAGTCTCAGTTCAAGACCTGGAAGGATGTCGTCGATTTCGCCAAGGCCAATCCCGGCAAGGTGACCTATGCCACGCCCGGCACCGGTACCTCGCTGCATGTCGGCATGGAGCAGATCTCGGCCATGGCCGGCATCAAGCTGACCCAGGTGCCGTTCAAGGGCGGCGCCGAGACCAACGCCGCGGTGCTCGGCAATCACACCATGTTGCAGGCGGATTCCACCGGCTGGCGGCCGCTGGTGGACGCCGGCAAGCTGCGGCTGCTGATGGTCTGGACCGACAAGCGCTCGCCGAACTTTCCGGACGTGCCGACGCTGAAGGAACTCGGCTATCCCATGGTCTACGATTCGCCGTTCGGCATCGCCGGTCCCAAGGGCATGGACCCCAAGATCGTCGCGAAGCTGCACGACGCCTTCAAGAAGGCGATCGAGGACCCCGCGGTGATCGCCACGCTGGCCAAATACGACATGGTGCCGAACTACAAGAACACCGAGGACTACAAGAAATTTGTGGGCGAGGTGACCGCGTCCGAGCGCAAGGTGATCGAGGGCATCGGACTGGGGAAGAAGACGAACTGAGCTGCAGGCCTGCGCAACACGCTCATGTCGTCCCCGCGAAAGCGGGGACCCATAACCTCCGTCCTCTCGATTGAATGACGATCGGTTGCCGTCAGCCAGCTCTCAGCTGAGACGACAGAGTGTATGGGTCCCCGCTTTCGCGGGGACGACATGGAGTTGGTGGCGAGTAGCCGATGACAAATGATCCGATCAAAGGCAATTCATGACCCGTCCCGCCCGTCCGCGCTTTCGCCTCAACAATTCCGAATTGTGGACCGGCGCGATCGGTCTTGCGCTCGGCCTGTTCGTGATCCGCTCGGGTCTCAAGCTGAAGCTGGGCACCATCAACGATCCCGGCTCCGGCTACGTGCTGTTCTACACCGGCATCCTGATGTGCCTGTTCGCGGGTTCGATCATCGTGGCTGCGATCACCGAAGGCGGGCCGACCTTCGGCTCGCGCTGGGAGGGGGCGCGCTGGACCAAGCCGGTGGTCATCATCGCCGCGCTGATCGCCTATTCCGTCGCGCTCGATCAACTCGGCTTCCTGATCTCCTCCATTCCGCTGATGCTGCTGTTGCTGCGGGCCATCGATCCGGTACGCTGGACGCTGGCTATCCCACTGGCGGTGCTGGCGCCGCTCGGCGTCTGGTGGGTGCTGAAGCATGGACTGCTCATCCAGCTGCCTTCGGGCATCCTTGAAATCGGCTGACCGGACATCTCATGGACGTCATCTACAATGTGATGCAGGGCTTCGGTGTCGCGTTGCAGCCGATCAATGTCCTGTACTGTTTCATCGGCGTGTTCATCGGCACGCTGGTCGGTGTGCTGCCGGGCATCGGGCCGATCTCGGCGATGTCGCTGCTGTTGCCGATCACTTTGTCGGGCACGCCGGAGTCCGGCATCATCATGATGGCCGGCATCTATTACGGCTCGATGTATGGCGGCTCCACGACCTCGATCCTGGTCAACATTCCCGGCGAGGCGGCATCGGTCGTGACCTGCATCGACGGCCACCAGATGGCCAAGCAGGGCAGGGCCGGCCCCGCGCTCGGCATCTCCGCGCTGGGCTCGTTCATCGCCGGCACCTTTTCTCTGGTGGCGCTGATGCTGGTGGCGCCGTCGCTGGCCTCCGTCGCCATCGCCTTCGGTCCCGCCGAATATGCCAGCCTGATGGTGCTCGGCCTGGTGGTGCTGACTTTCCTCACGCAGGGCTCGATGGCCAAGGCCCTGTTGATGGCCTGCATCGGCATCGTGCTCGGGCTGATCGGGCTCGACGGTATCACCGCGCAGCCGCGGCTGACCTTCGGGCGGCTCGAACTGATCGACGGCATCGGCCTGGTGCCGGTGGTGATGGGCCTGTTCGGCCTCGCCGAGGTTCTGCTCAACACCGAGCAGGTGATCAAGCGCGACATCATCAATGCGAAGATCACGCAATTGCTGCCCAACAAGGAGGACTGGAAAGCCAGCGCGGGCCCGATCTCGCGCGGCACGCTGCTCGGATTCTTTCTGGGTATCCTGCCCGGCGGCGGCGCGGTGGTGGCGTCGTTCGCCTCCTATGCGCTGGAGAAGCGGCTGTCGAAGACGCCGGAGCGTTTCGGGCGCGGCGCCATCGAGGGCGTCGCCGGACCCGAGGCGGCCAACAATGCCGCGGCCGGCGGCGCCTTCATTCCGCTGATGACTTTGGGCATTCCGCCCAACGTGGTGATGGCGCTGCTGCTCGGCGCCTTCGTCATTCACGGGCTGCAGCCGGGGCCGTTGCTGATCACGCAAAATCCCGGCCTGTTCTGGGGCATCGTCGCCAGCATGTATATCGGCAACGTGATGCTGCTGGTGCTCAACCTGCCGCTGATCGGGATGTGGGTGCAGCTTCTGAAGCTGCCTTACAACGTGCTGTTCCCGCCGATCATCCTGTTCACCATCATCGGCGTGTATTGCAGCAGCAACAATGTGTTCGACGTCTACGTCATGGTCGGCTTCGGCGTGATCGGCTATTTCATGCGCAAGTTCGGCTACGAGCCGGCGCCGCTGGTGCTGGCCTTCGTGCTGGGCCCGCTGCTGGAGAACAACCTGCGCAAGTCGCTGATCCTGTCGCAGGGCGATCTGATGACCTTCGTCGAGCGCCCGATCTCTGCCGCATGCCTGGCGCTGGCATTGCTGTTGCTGGTCGGCCCGCTGCTGCCAGCGTTCCGCAAGAAGCGCGAGCTGGTGGCGCTGGACGAAGGCGCCTGACCGGCACCTTGGCGGTTGGCAGCGGTCAGCGGCGCAGCGGGATGACCGCGCCGCCGGGGCTGGAACGGAGCAGTTCGGCTGTCGGGCATTTCGGCGATCCGGCGAGCCGCGGATGAAACGGCTGCTCGATGGTGGTGCTGTCGCAGCCAAGGGCTGCCGCGAGCGTGCTGGTGCTGGCGACGACCGCATCCTCGATCTGCGACCCGGGCGTGTGCGCGACGATCAGATGATCCACAGACAGACGTTTTCGCATGTGCAGGTCGACGCCGACCCGGTAGCTGAACAGCGCGTGGATGATGTCGCGGCAATCCCGGATGACGATCAGGCCGGCCTTGGCGGGTGAGGTCCGGCTGATCCGGCGCGCAAATCGGAGCCAAAGCGGCAGCGAGACGCTGGCGTCATGCAGGTAGACCAAGGGATAGGCAGCCCTGGCGGTCTCCCGATCGACGGGATATGCATGGAATTGCTCGTTCATCGTCGGCTCCCGGTAACCAGTAAAATTGGTTGGCGGCAGCCGTGCGGGCATTGATTTACGTCAACGCCGGAGGCGTTTGATCTAGGTCAAACTATGCTAGATTACCGCAGTGAGTGAACCAGGGGCGGACCCACGTGATGACCACTGTCGGGCCCTGCGCCGGACTGGACAAGCCGGATTGCAAGCACGGTCGCAGCCTGAATGGCTGTGATGACTGCAAGGTGCGGCTTTTCAGCGTATGCGGTGCCCTGGATCCGGCAGAGCTGGACGAACTGGACCAGATCAGCCACGTCAAGATCTTCGCCCCGAAGACCATGCTGTTCGATCAGGATGCGCTTGCCGGCAGCGTTTTTAACGTAACCGAGGGCATTGTCCGGCTTTACAAGTCGCTGCCCGACGGGCGCCGCCAGATCGTCGGCTTCGCTTTGCCCGGAGATTTTCTCGGTCTGGCTCTGATGGACCGTTACGGCATGGCCGCCGAGGCCGTGACCCAGGTCAAGGTCTGCCGTTTCGCCCGCCCGGCCTTCGTCACCTACGTGGACGGCAAGCCGCATCTGCTGCGGCGGTTGCATGAATTCGCCGGCCACGAGCTTAGCCTGGCGCAGGACCAGATGCTGCTGCTCGGCCGCAGGACCGCGGAGGAGAAGGTCGCCGCCTTCCTGCTCAACCTGCAGACTCGCTACGGCCGGATCGGCGCCACGTCGGTCACCGTGCCGCTGCCCATGAGCCGGCAGGATATCGCCGACTATCTCGGCCTGACCATCGAGACCGTCAGCCGCACCCTCACCAAGCTGGCCAAGGAAAAGGTGCTGGTGGTGGTCCCCGACGGCGTGCGCTTGCTCAGCGTCGAACGGCTGGACCAGCTCGCCGCGGCATAGGTCCGCCCCGGTCGGTTTTGATCCACCTCAAACGATTCCCGAAACCCGTAAGCTAGAAATCTCTCCGTAAAAAATGGAGGGAACCTATGCCTTTTGACAGCATGCTGGTGGCTGCCGGCGTTACGCTGATGTTTATCGTCTTTGCCGTCGCGCTGGCGTGGGCCGACAAGCAGACCCGCGATCTCTGACGCGCTCGGCGACAGCCACGCAAGGTGGCTGATTCTTGCTCCGAAACATGCCATGAGGATTGCGGTCGGCGGGTTTACCCGTCGGCTGGGTCCATGGCTGTGAAGGAGAATCGCGTGGTCGCTGAGGTCAGTCCGCTCGCCGGCAAGACAATCGCCCCGGCCATGCTGGTCAACGTACCGCGGCTGGTGACGGCGTATTTCGCTGGCAAGCCGGACCCGGCCGTTGCCGCACAGCGCGTCGCCTTCGGCACCTCCGGCCATCGCGGAAGCGCCTTCAACACTTCGTTCAACGAAAACCACATCCTCGCCATCAGCCAGGCGATCTGCGATTACCGCCGCGGTGCCGGCATCGACGGCCCGCTGTTCCTCGGCATCGATACGCATGCTTTGGCCGAACCGGCGCTGGCGAGCGCCCTGGAAGTGTTCGCCGCCAATGGCGTCACCGTGATGATCGACGCGCATGACGGATACACGCCGACGCCGGTGATCTCGCATGCCATTCTCACCTACAACAAGGGCCGCACGTCGGGCTTCGCCGATGGCGTGGTGGTGACGCCGTCGCACAATCCACCCGAGGATGGCGGCTTCAAATACAATCCGCCGAATGGCGGCCCGGCCGATACCGACATCACCGGCGCGATGGAGAAGGCGGCCAACGGCTTTCTCGAAAGCGATCTCAGGGGCATCAAGCGCATGCCCTATGAGCGGGCGCGCAAGTCGGCCTTCGTCAAGCGCTACGACTATATCAATCCCTACGTCGCGGACCTCGCTAACGTCGTCGACATGGAGGCGATCCGCGCTGCCGGCGTCAAGATCGGCATCGATCCGCTCGGTGGCGCCGGGGTGCACTATTGGGCGCCGATCATCGAACGCTACAAGCTCAAGGCCAGCATCGTCAGCGACGTTATCGACCCGACCTTCCGTTTCATGACGGTGGACTGGGACGGCAAGATCCGCATGGACTGCTCGTCGCCCTATGCGATGGCGCGGCTGATCGGCATGCGCGACAAGTTCGACGTTGCCTTCGCCAACGATACCGACGCCGACCGCCACGGCATCGTCACCGGCACTGGCGGGCTGATGAATCCGAACCATTATCTCGCAGCAGCGATTTCCTATCTGTTCGAGCATCGGCCGCAGTGGCGCGCCGACAGCGCGGTGGGCAAGACCATCGTGTCCAGCGCCATCATCGACCGCGTCGTCAACAAGCTCGGTCGCAGGCTGGTGGAGACGCCGGTCGGCTTCAAATGGTTCGTCGACGGCCTCAGCGACGGCTCGTTCGGATTCGGCGGCGAGGAGAGCGCCGGTGCCTCGTTCCTGCGCCGCGACGGCTCGGTTTGGACCACCGACAAGGACGGCCTGATCCTCGGCCTGCTCGCCGCCGAGATCACCGCGGTGACCAAACAGGACCCGAGCCAGCGCTTCACAAAGCTCACCGACGAATTCGGTGTGCCCTATTACGAGCGCATCGACGCGCCGGCGTCGGTGGAGCAGAAGAACCTGCTGAAGAAACTGTCGCCCGAACAGATCGCTATGACCGAACTCGCCGGCGATCCCGTGAGGTCGACATTGACCGAGGCGCCCGGCAACGGCGTCGCCTTCGGTGGCATCAAGGTCTCGACCGCCAATGGCTGGTTCGCGGCCAGGCCGTCGGGCACCGAGGACGTCTACAAGATCTATGCCGAGAGTTTTGTCAGTCCCGCGCACCTGCGACAGATCCAGGACGACGCACAGGCGGCGATTGGCAAGGTGTTCGCTGGGGCGAACGCCGGAAAATAGGCGCGTGCAGCAATCTCACCGTCATCCTGAGGCGGCTTCTTCGCGGCGCATTGCGCCGTGAGGAAGCCCTCGAAGGATGGCCGTGCACTCCGCCGTCGTCCTTCGAGGGGCGCCCAGGAGGCGCCCACCTCAGGATGACGGCTCACTTGCTTGCGTGCTGACTTCAATGCCCGCTGGTGCGCCAGCGCAGCAGCCGTCGCTCGGCGACCGACATCGCCAGTGCCGTGACGTAGCCGATGATGCCGAGCAGGATGACGCCGGCGAACAGGTCCGCCGAGCGAAACGAGCGCGCCGACAGCAATACCCAGTAGCCGAGCCCGTCGAGGCCGGCGAGGATCTCGCACACCACCGACAGGATCAGCGCCACCGTCAGGCTCAGGCGCATGCCGGACAGGATGTCGGGGCTTGCCGAGGGCAGGGCGATCTTGAAGATCACGGCGAGGCGCGACATGTGCAGTGAGCGGGCGACTTCGTACAGCCGTGGCTCCACCGCGGCGAAGCCGTGCACGGTGGCCAGCAGCATTGGCCAGATCGCGCCGAACGCGATCACGAACAGCGCCATGCCCTGGGTCAGCCCGAACAGCGCGATGGCCACCGGGATGATCGCCGATACCGGCAGCGGTCGCAGGAATTCCAGCGACGGCGCCACGTAGCTGCGCATGGTCTTCGACGAGCCGATCATGGCGCCGAGCGCCACGCCGACGATCGAGGCGGCGAGCCAGCCATAGGCCATGTGCTCCAGCGTCCCCAGCGTCTTCGCCAGCAGGTCGCCTGACGTGAAGCCGCGCACCAGCGAGGCCCAGGCGCGGTCGGGTCCCGGCAGGAACACCGGTGACACCAGCCGGAGGTTGGCGACCAGTTGCCACAGGGCGACGAAGCCGGCAGCGACGGCAAAACTCGCAATGCGCCAGCCCAGCAAGGCGACGTTCATGGCGTCTCTCCCGCAACTGCCGCGGGGCCGAACAAATGCCGCTGCGCCACCACCAGGCCGGTGTTGAGGGCATAGCCGATCAAGCCGATCCACAGCAGATAGGCCAGCATCAGATCGGGCCGCAGCGCCTGCTGGGCGATCATGATGCCGGCGCCGAGGCCGATCGGGTTGATGGCGATCTCCACGGTCACCGCGACGATCAGCGCGATGCCCGCCGCGAGCCGGAACGCCAGGAAGATCCGCGGCAATGCCGCGGGAATGATGATCTTGCGCACCCGGTCGCCGGGCGACAGCCGCAGTACGCGCGACACTTCGATCAGCCGCGGCTCGATGCTGCCAACCGCGGCCCGGCTGAGGATCAGCATCGGCCAGACGCAGGCGAAGGCGACCACCACGATTTCCATGCGATAGCCGAAGCCGAGCGCAATCAGCGCGATCGGCAGCAGCGCGATGGACGGAATCGGCCGCAGCGACTCGATGGTGAGCTCCATCAGCCGGTCAAACGGCTGAAACAGGCCAAGCGCGATGCCGAAGGCGAGGCCAACACCGCTGCCGATCAGCAGGCCGGCCACGGCCGAGGCCAGCGTGTCGCGGGTGGCGACCAGCAGCGAGCCGTTGCCGAAGGCTTCAAAGAGTGCAATCGCCACGGCGCTGGGCGGCGCCAGGGCGTCGCTCTGGATCTGCGACGCGCGCGCGCCAATTTCCAGCGCGACCAGAAGCGCCACCGGAAGCACCGCCGCCTTGAGGCGCTCGGAGTTCATGCTTCCGACGCCTTGATGAAGTCAAACAACTCGCGCCGCAGCCGCAGGAATTCGGGATCTTCCCGGGTGGTCAGCTGGTCGCGCGGGCGCGGCAGGTCGATTTTCAGTTCGATGCCGATGCGGCCGGGATGCGGCAGCAACCCGATCACGCGGTCGCCGAGATAGATCGCCTCTTCCAGATCGTGGGTGACGAAGATGACGGTGGCGTTGCTGGCCTTGACCAGTGCCAGCACTTCGTCCTGCAAACCCTGCCGCGTCATCGCATCGAGCGCGCCGAACGGCTCGTCCATCAGCAGCGCCTTCGGCTCCTGGGCGAGGCAGCGAGCGATCTGCAGCCGCTGCTGCATGCCGCCGGACATTTCCGCCGGATACTTGCCGGCATGGTTGGGCAGGCCGACCTTGTTCAGCAACTCGTCGATGCGGGCCGGACGCTGTGCCGCAGCCACGCCGATGGTCTCCAGTGCCAGCGAAACGTTGCCGGCGGCGGTGCGCCACGGCAGCAATGCCTTGCCATAGTCTTGGAACACGATGGCGACGTCGCGCCGCGGCGCGCGCATCGGCTTGCCGTCGAAGCTGACGTCGCCCGACGTCGGCTGGTACAGCCCGGCGGCCAGCCGCAGCGCGGTGGTCTTGCCGCAGCCAGAGGCGCCGATGATGCAGAGGAATTCGCCCGGTTTCACGTCGAGCGTGAGTTCCTCGATGATGGTCTTGCCGCCAAGATCGAGCGTGACCCGTTGGAAGGCGATCAGCGGCTTTTCGGGCAGCACCGATGTGACGTCGCGGCGGAGGGCGGGCATGTTCACCAATCAATCTCCCTGGCCGGGTGGATAGACGTAGTCCAGCGTCGAGCGCAGGTGCGACGCCAGCGTCGCCTGGGATGCGCCGACATCGCGGGCGAGAATGCGCTCGGCCAGCAACTGATGCGCCGCGACGAATTTCTCGCCGCTATCGAAGCCGCGCATCATCACCCGGCGATAGCGATAGGCCTGGTCATAGAGCTCCGAATGCGCGGTCAGCAGCCGCTTGGAGCCGCAGGCGGCCAGCAAGGCGGTGTGAAAGCCCTTGTGCAGCCGGTCGAAATCCGCCGCGCCCTCGCGAAATTCATCTCCGGTGCGCGCGATATGGCGGCGCATCTGGTGCAGCGCGCCGAGAATGCCGGCCTCCCACGCATCGTCGCCGTTCTGGATGGCGAGCCGCAGCGCCTCCATCTCGACCACGGTGCGCATCCGGGTGATGTCGGCGAGATCGTCGCGGCTGATGTCGGCGACGCGAAAACCGCGCTGGCCGATGCCGACGATCAGCCCGCGCGACACCAGTCGCGACAGGCCTTCGCGCATCGGCGTGGCGCCGATCTCGTAACGCTGCGCCAGGTCGGTGATCCCGAGCCGCGCGCCGGGTGCCAGATGCCCCGCGATGATATCGTGCTCCACCAGGCTCGCGGCACGCTCGCTCAGCGTGTCCTGGGTGGACACCTCCGCCGGATTGTTGCGAGCCTGGTTGGTCATGGTCGTCTTATTTCAGCATCAGCTTGTTGAGATCGAGCTTGGTCTGCAGCATTTTCTGCGAGGCCATGATGTCGATCCACCACGCAAGCTGCTCGGCCTTCAGAGCCGGCTCGGACCGGTTCGGCACCGTCGACTTCACCAGTTCCAGCGACTGCTTGGTAAATTTCGCGATCGAGGCCGACGCCTTGTCGCGGTCGTTGTTGACGATCGCGGCCGCCTCGGCAATGGCGGCACGGAATTTCTTGACGGTGTCGGGATTCTTTTCGGCCCATTCGCGCGAGGCCGCATAAAAGATGATCGGTTCGGTCCGGTTGAGCTCTTCGGCGTAACGCGCGCCGACGGTGCCGATGCCGGCATTGAGCATGCGGGTGACGAAGGGCTCGGCGGTCAGCACCGCATCGACGCCGCCGGACTTGATGATGTCGGGCATGGTCGGGAACGTGACCTCGACGAAATTGACGCTCTTGGGATCGACGCCCTTTTCCACCAGCCACTTGACGAACAGCACGTGCAGGAACGCGCCGAGGCCGGGAGCGCCGACCTTCTTGCCGACGAAATCCTTCGGCTCCTTGATGGTGATTCCGTTGCGCACGAACGCGGTGATGTTACCGTTGGACACCGGGCTCATGATGCTGGCGCCGGCGACTGCGACCAGGTCGAGCCCGCCGTCGGCAGCTTGCAGGAATACGGTCGAGGTCGGCCCGCCGATCTGGATCGAGCCCGACAGGATCGCCGCCGGAATATTCGAGTTGATGCCGATCAGCGTCATCTCGGCGTCGAGGCCATGCTTCTTGAAGATGCCTTCGTCGACCGCAACCATGGCCGAGGCGCAGTCCGATGTTGCGGTGCAACCGATCTGCAGCTTGGTCTGTGCAAATGCGGGCGCGGCGATCGACATCGCAGCGCAGACGATCGCTGCCGTTAACTTCTTCATTTCTTCCTCCCTGTTGGCGATATTTTGGATCGCCTCTTGTTTATCGATATTTTTTTTGATCATATATTTTATCGAACAACAAAAGCAAGAGGGAGACGTCCGTGAAACTCGCCACATATCGCGCTGCCGGCCAGGAGAAGGTCGGTCTGGTGCACCAGCAGGATCAGAGACTGTTCGACGTTGCCGCTGCCGCCGCCCGCAACGGCGGCAATCCGGCGTTTGCGTCGATGCTGGCGCTGATCGATGCCGGCGATGCGGCGCTGGATGCGGCGCGCGCATTGTTCGACGAGCATGCCAGCGACGAATCGCTGTCGGTGCCGGTGGCCGGCGTCGAGATTCTCGCGCCGGTGCCCGAGCCGCGGCAGTGCCGCGACGGCATGTCGTTCCCGGTCCACATCGTCGGCGCGCCGAAAGGCCAGCGACGGCTGGCAGCGCGCGCCAAAAACGACATGGCGGAGCTGGCCAGGATCGACGCCGAGCCGCCGGGCGAACTGCCCGAGGTCTACCGGAAGATTCCGATCTACTACATCACCAATCGCTTCAGCGTGCGCGGCACCAACACCACGGTGAAATGGCCGCGCTACAGCAAGGTGATGGATTACGAACTGGAATTCGGCATCATCACCAAGAACAAGGGCGCCAATATCACCGCGGCGAAGGCCAAGGACCACATCTTCGGCTACACCATCTTCAACGATTTCTCGGCCCGCGACGCCCAGCGCCTCGAGATGGAGGGCCGGCTCGGCCCCTCCAAGGGCAAGAGCTTTGACGGCGGCAATGTGATGGGGCCGTGGATCGTTACTCCCGACGAGATCGGCGACCCCTACAAGCTGAAGATGGAGTGCCGCGTCAATGGCGAGGTGCGCTCAACGGGCCTCAGTGACGGCATGCTGTTTTCGTTCGAGGAGATGATCGCGCATATCTCGCAGGACGAGACCCTGATGCCCGGCGAGTTCATCGGCTCCGGTACGGTCGGCAAGGGCTGCGGCCTCGAACTTGGCTGGTATCTCGAGGACAATGACGAGATCGAGCTGGAGGTCGAGAAGATCGGCATCCTGAAGAACAAGGTGGTGCGGCAGAACTAACGCGAAGTCTCGTGTCCCGGACGCAGCACCATCGCCCCGCGATGGCGCTGCGTCCGCGCCCGGGACACGAAACTCAACCAAGAAATCACAGGAAATTCCCATGTCCCGACGTCTTATCGATATCTCCGTGCCCTTGCAGAACGACGTTCCCGCCGATCCGCCGGGCAACGGTCCCGCCATCGAATACATCGATCACCAGCAGGGCCTGCCGCGCATGCTGCAGTTTTTCGACGGGCTGAAGAAGGAAGATCTGCCGGACGGCGAGGGCTGGGCCGTGGAAATGGTCAAGCTCTCGACCCACAACGGTACCCATCTCGACGCGCCCTGGCATTTTCATCCGACGATGAACCGCGGCGAGCGCTCCTGGACCATCGACGAGGTGCCGCTGGAATGGTGCTTGCAGCCCGGCGTGAAGCTCGACTTCCGGCATTTCCCCGACGGCTATGTCGCCACCGCCGCCGATGTCGAGGCCGAACTGAAGCGCATCGGCCACACGCTGAAGCCGCTGGAAATCGTGGTGGTCAATACCTCGGCCGGCGCCAAATACGGCCGGCAGGACTACGTCACCTCCGGCTGCGGCATGGGCTACGAAGCCACCATGTATCTGCTGGAGCGCGGCGTCCGCCTCACCGGTATCGACGGCTGGAGCTGGGACGCGCCGTTCGTCCACACCGCCAAGAAATATGCCGAGACCCACGACGCCAGCCTGATCTGGGAAGGCCACAAGGCCGGCCGTCACATCGGCTATTGTCACATCGAGAAGCTGCACAATCTCGAAGAGCTGCCATCGACCGGATTCACCGTGTCGTGCTTCCCGGTCAAGATCGAGAAGGCGTCGGCGGGCTGGACCCGCGCCGTGGCGATTATCGACGGCTAGAATGCATCGGGCGCCGCTCAGTTCTTGATCGCGTAGAGCGGCGTCCGCAGCGTCAGTTGGTAGGCTGGCTTCGGCACCCAGGATATTTCCGCGGTGAGGCCGAACAATCGATTGTCGTCGTCATCCAGCCGCTCGAGATCGAAGCGGACGATCGGCTGGGTGAACGGCTTGAACGGTGTCAGCGCCAGGATCTGCGCGCCGCCGAAGGACTGCACGCCGAACCGGCCCGACAGTTTCCAGTTGCTCGGCCATTGATAGTAGCCGCCGAGATAGCCGATGATCGACGGCTTGACCCAAGCGAGATCGCTGTCGACGGTGACGCTGACATAGCGGGCGCCGGCCAGCAGTCCCCGGGTCTCGTCGGGATCGAGCGCATAATCGAAATCGACGATGCTGGTGAACGTGGTGGTCGCCAGCACGCTGGACGCGATCGACCGCGACAGCGTCGACTGCACCGTGACGGTCGGTATCGAACCGCCATTCTGCTGGATGACGTCGGCCTGGAAGCCGATGTTCCAGCTGTCGGCGGTCAGCGACGTCCATGATGTCGCGTCCGTGTGCGTGGTGCTGGAGCTGATGCCGCCATAGACCGAGATGCGGTCATTGAGGTCCAGCGTGATCGGCGCGTTCACCGAGACCGTCTGGCTTGCTGGCGACGACAGCGACGGCAGTGCCGTGAAATTCCTGAACCCGATGCCGAGCGCGCCGGCGGGCAGGGTGGTGTAATAGGTCTGGAGGTCGAGATAGAGGTTGGGCACCGTGGAGGCCGGCTTTTTGGCGTCGTTCTCGTCGTCGTCGTCGCTGTCCCTGCCGAAAGCGAGGTTGGGTTGGTAGAGGAAAGTCAGCAGTGAAAGCGCAAGCCAGCATGCACGCATCGACCTGATGTCTGCATGATGCAGTCGCAGAAAATCAATGGCGCCGGAAGGGATGCTCAACAACGCAGGTCACCTCGTCGACGATAGGCCTGGGCCCGTGCAGCCAGCCCGGCAAAATACTAATTCCAGATGGGCGGGCAGTGCAATCGGAGCGGCATGCCGCGAGACATGTTCAGCTGGCACTGAACCCGCCATCGGCGGCCAGAACATGGCCGACGATATAGCCAGCATCGTCGGAGGCCAGCCAGACCACTGCCTCGGCGACCTCGTCCGGTTGCCCCATGCGCCGCAATGGCAGTCCGGCCGCCACCGCCGACAT
Source organism: Tardiphaga sp. (assembly GCA_036561845.1). Taxonomy (GTDB): domain Bacteria; phylum Pseudomonadota; class Alphaproteobacteria; order Rhizobiales; family Xanthobacteraceae; genus Tardiphaga. The sequence continues at coordinate 91,281 of DATCUS010000229.1, forward strand.
GTCGGCAATGCCCGAGGCCAGCATCATGTCGGTGACGACGCGGCCGGGCGCGACCGCATTGATGCGGATGCCGCGCGGCGCACATTCCATCGCCGCGGAGCGCATCAGCGAAATCACCGCGGCCTTGGACGCTGAATAGAGCGCAAGGCCGGGATTGGGATTGCGCATGCCGCTCACCGACGCATTGAGGACGATGCGGCCACCGCCCAGCAGCTCCATTGCCGGGATTTGATGCTTGAGGCACAGAAACACCGACCGCAGATTGGCGTTGAACACGGTGTCGTAAGCCTCATTCGTCTGCAGCTCGAGCGGGGCGCGACGTTCCTGAAATCCGGCATTGTTGAAGGCCACGTCGAGGCCTCCGAAGCGGTCGACTATGGTGCGAACCAGATCGGCGACCTCGGCCTCGCGCGTCACGTCGGTCTGCACGAACAGCGCCTGCGCACCGAGGCGCGCGCATTCGTCAACGGTTGATTGGCCCTCCGCCACACGGCGACAGGCGATCACCACGGCTGTTGCGCCCTCCTGCGCCATCTGCAGCGCTGTTGCGCGGCCGATCCCGCTGCCGCCGCCGGTGATGAGGCAGACGCGTCCCGCCATGCGATCGCGCGGGCGGAGCCGGACGGCGCTGGTGGACATGCTTCTTCTTCTCCGCGTGACCTGTGGTAACATCGCAACAGGCTTGTAATATAGTTGTATCACGCAACTAATGTCAAGGAGCTGGCTTTTGTCCGATATCGAATCCGACCTGGTCGATCGCATCCGTGCCGCCTCCCGGTTGATGGTGCGAGAACTCGGCTTTATGCAGGCGAGTGTGGCTGCCACCGACTATCCGCCGTCGGCGGTCCACACACTGCTGGAGATCGGTGCCCGCGGGAGGATGACGGCGGTTGAGCTTGGCGCCTTTCTAGGTCTCGAAAAATCGAGCGTCAGCCGCATGATCCGCAAGCTCATCGAAGCTGGCGAGCTGAAGGAGGTCGCCTGTCGCGACGATGGGCGCCTCAAGCGGCTGCTGTTGACCGCCAAGGGAAAACGCACTTATGCCGGCATTCAGGCATTTGGTCAGCAGCAAGTCATGAATGCGCTGGCGCGTCTTGCGCCGGACAAACGCCGCAAGGTTGCCGAAGGACTCGTGCTCTATGCCGAGGCCTTGCAGGCGTACCGTCTGTCAGAAACGAATCCGGCAGGCCAATGATGGCTGCGATTTCTTCCATAAGGGAAGGAGAAAACCGGCCGCCACGGAACCCGGCGGCCCCCGCGATGCTTGTCAGTTGCGCTCAGCTTGAAGCGCGCGGCTAACAGACCGGCAGAGCAGGGCACCATGCGGCAATGGATCATCATTCTCGGGCTGGTGGCTTTCGCGCCGCTGCCGGCTGCGGCGGCCGAGCTGAACGCCGACACCATCAATGCCGCGAATTTTGCCGGCAAGCTGCCGGTGGAAGAAAAGATCAGCCCGCTCGCGGTCAAGGTGCAGGTCCTGCTCGACCGCGCCCACTTCTCGCCCGGCGAAATCGACGGCCGCTTCGGCGACAATGTGGAAAAGGCGCTGCAGGCCTTCACCGAGGCCAACGGCATCGTCGCCGGCAAGGTGCTGACCCCGGAGATCTGGATCCGTCTGCAGCAGGTCGCGACCGATCCTGTCATGGCTGACTACGTCCTCACCGACCAGGACGTGAAGGGACCGTATCTCGACAAGTTGCCGGTCAAGATGGAAGATATGAAGGAGCTGAAGCGACTGGGCTACACCAGCGCCAGGGAAGCGCTCAGCGAGCGTTTTCACATGAGCCAGGAGCTGCTGGCCGAACTCAATCCGAAGCAGAAATTCGACCGTGCCGGCGACAGAATCACGATCGTCAACCTGCCGCGCGACAAGCCGAAGGAGAAAGTGACGCGCATCGAGGTCGACAAGGTCAGACAGACGGTGAAGGCTTTCGGCAAGGATGGCGCGTTGCTGGCGTTCTATCCGTCCAGCGTCGGCAGCGAGGAAAAGCCCACGCCGACAGGAATGTTGAAGGTGGTCTCGGTGGATGCCAATCCGACCTATCGCTACGATCCGAAATACAAATTCAAGGGTGTCGAATCCACCAAGCCGTTCACCATCCGGTCGGGCCCCAACAATCCGGTCGGCAGCATGTGGATCGGCCTGTCGCAGCAGAGCTATGGCATCCACGGCACCGGCGATCCGTCGCGTGTCAGCAAGAGCGACTCGCACGGCTGCGTCCGCCTTACCAACTGGGACGTCGAACGCCTCGGTGCCATGGTGAAGAAGGGTGTCGAGGTGACCTTCGTCGACGGCAAGCAGGCGGCAAAATAGCTCCGCTGTCTGCCTGTCGGAGGAGCTTTACAGGTACCGTTTTGGCGAAAATGCGCTGACGTCGAACGGCGGCTGCGCGCCGGCGATCATCGCTGCGATGGCCACGCCTGTGCCAGGACCTGTCGAGAGACCGATATGCTGGTGACCGATCGACAGCCAGAGGCCGGAATGCCGTGGTGCCGCGCCGATTATCGGCAGGCTGTCGGGCAGGGTCGGGCGGGCCCCGCGCCAGGGTTCGCCGACCGCCTCGCCGAATTCGGCGACACCGCGCGCGAGCGGCACCACCGTGTCGAGCTGTGAAAACGACGATGGCGCGTCGCGCTCGGTCAGTTCGACGCCAGTGGTGATGCGAACGCCCTGCTCCATCGGCGTCATGATGAAACTGTGTTCTAGGTCGTGGATGGGGCGAAACAGCGGACGCGCGGCATTCGGCCTGAAATGTTGATGGTAGCCGCGCTCGAACGCCATGGGCACCCGATAGCCGAGCGGTCGCAGCAGGTCGGCGGACCACGGTCCCAGCGCGACCACGATGTGACGCGCGGTGACCCCGCCGTCCGGCAGCACCACGCGCCAGCCGTCACCGTCCGGCACGATGGCCTGAATGTCGGATTGACGGACCTGGCCGCCCGACCCCGCAAACATCCGCGCGTAGGACCTGACCAGTTCCGCGGGTGAATCGACGGATGCCGTATCGGTATGCAGAAGTGCGGTCGTGTAAACCGGCAGGATATTCGGCTCGAGCGCTGAAATGCCCTGGCGATCGAGAATTTCGCTGCCGATCCCGTATTCGGCGAGGAACGCCTGCTCGGCCTTTGCGGCCTCCACGGCGTCGCTGCGCCATGCCTTGAGCCAGCCGGTCTCGCGGATGCGGTGTGCCGCATTGGCCTTGACGATCCACTCCCTGTGCAGCTTGAGCGACGCCGTGATCAGGCCGTGCAGAGCAGCGGCCCGCGGTTTGGTGCGTGAAGGAATTGCATTAGCGAGAAAACGTGCGAGCCATGGCGCGTTGCGCGCAGACCACGCTGGGTCCCAGCGCAGCGCCGGGTCGCGATTCAACAGGTATTTCGGCAGCGCTTTCCAGAGTGCCGGCTTGTTGATGGGCAGGATCGACCCGCTGCTGAGAACCCCGGAATTTCCGTAGGATGTTTCCGAACCCGGCTCGCGCCGGTCGATCAGGATGACCGACAGGCCGCGCTGCAACGCTGCATAGGCCGCGGACACGCCGACGATGCCGGCGCCCAACACGATGACGTCCGCTTGCCTGCTTGCGACGTTGTCCGACATTGCCGTTATTCCCCAAGACTCAATATGAACGTCCGGCCGCGACCGACCGGCAGCAGGGCCCTTGGCAGTATCCAGTCCCTGCCGAGAATTGAAAGGCAACTAACGTGCCCGTTTGGCTCAACCGCGATAATCCCGCACGCGCTTCACCATCTGCTCGACATGGGCGATCGGGGTTTCCGGCTGGATACCGTGGCCGAGGTTGAAGATCAGCCGGCCCGCCGCGTAATTTGCCAGCACGTCGTCCACGGCGCGGTCGAGCGCAGCACCGCCGGCGATCAGCACCAGCGGGTCGAGATTGCCCTGCACCGCGACCTTGCTCTGCACGCGCTCGCGAATGAAGGCCGGCTCTGCCGCCCAGTCGATGCTGACGCCGTCGATGCCGGTGGTCGCCACATAGTTCGGCAGTTGCGCGCCGGCCCCGCGCGGAAAGCCGATGATTTTTGCGCCTGGCACTTTGGCGCGCACGCCGTCGACGATGCGTTTGGTCGGCTCCACCGACCAGCGCTGGAATTCGCGCGGCGGCAGCACGCCGGCCCAGGTGTCGAAGATCTGCAGCACGTCGGCGCCGGCCTGCAACTGGCGCAGCAGATATTCGATCGAGTTCTCGACGATGGTGTCGATGATGGCGGCGAAGGCATCGGGATGCCGATAGGCCATCATCCGCGCCGGCGCCTGGTCGGGCGTGCCCCGGCCGGCCACCATATAGGTCGCCACCGTCCACGGCGCGCCGCAGAAGCCGATCAGCGCGATCTTGGGATCGAGTTCGGCGCGCACCCGGCGCAGCGCCTCGAACACCGGCTCCAACTTGCTGAAGTCGGCCTCGCGCGCCAGCGTCGCCACCTTGTCCGGCGTCTCCAGCGGATCGAGCCGCGGGCCTTCGCCGACCTCGAAGCGCACCGCGCGGCCGAGCGCATAGGGGATCACCAGAATGTCCGAGAAGATGATCGCAGCATCGAAACCGAAGCGGCGGATCGGCTGCAGCGTCACCTCCGTCGCAAAATCCGGATTGAAGCACAGGTCGAGGAAGCCGCCGGCCCGGGCGCGAACCTCGCGATATTCCGGCAGATAGCGGCCGGCCTGCCGCATCATCCACAGCGGCGGCACGGCCTGGCGCTGGCCGGCGAGAACATCGAGGAACGGCTTGGTGGTCAGGGACTTTGTCAAGCGGGGCTTCCGTGGTTGATCGAGAAGTGCATGTGCGGCTCTGATACACTGCTGCCGGACTGTTGGCGAGATCCGTAGGCGCGGCCCCCGCCGGGCAGGGGTGCGGCAAGCCATTGTTTTATCGTAAAAATCCGATAAAGCCTTGTGCCACGGCGGACCGGCGAGCCGGCCAGCCTGCACCGAACCAACTGGCGATGACCGATATGACCCTGGATCCAGAAACCGCCGGCATTGCTGAACAGCGCCGCGCGCAAGCAAAAGTCTGGTTTGAATCCCTGCGCGACCGGATCTGCGGCGAAGTCGAGGCGCTGGAACGCGAGGCGCCGCAGGAACTGTTTTCGGGCGCTCCTGCAACCTTCACCTACAAGCCTTGGACGCGCGCGACCGGCACCGGGGGCGGGACAGGCGGTTTTCTCAGCGGTGGGCGGCTGTTCGAGAAGATCGGCATCCATACCTCGTCAGCCAATGGCAAACTGTCGCCGGAAATGGCCCGGAAGCTGCCGGGCGACGGCGCGCAACTGGACTATGTCTCAACCAGCATCAGCCTGATCATGCATCCGCGCAGCCCGCGGGTGCCGACCGTGCACATGAACACGCGCTTCCTCTCGACCGCACAAAGCTGGTTCGGCGGCGGTGCGGACCTCACGCCGATGCTGCCGGAACAGCGGCGTGATGATGCGCCTGACACGCAGACCTTCCACGCGGCGATGCGACGCGCTTGCGATGCGCACGACCCCGCTTACTACGAGAAGTTCAAGGCGTGGGCGGATACTTACTTCTTCCTGCCGCATCGCGGTCAGGCGCGGGGCGTCGGCGGAATCTTTTACGACCATCTCAACACCGGCGATTTCGACAAGGATTTTGCCTTCACGCGCGACGTCGGCGAAGCATTTCTGGATGTCTATCCAAGGATCGTGCGCGCCCGCATGCTGGAACCCTGGACCGACGCCGAGCGCGAGCAGCAGCTTGCCTGCCGCGGCCTCTATGTCGAATTCAACCTGCTGTATGACAAGGGCACCATGTTCGGCCTGCAAACCGGCGGCAATGTCGAGACCATCCTGAGTTCGATGCCGCCTTTGGTGAGCTGGCCATGAGCGATCTCGGTCCGGCTCCGGCGCGACGCAGCGTCTGGAAGCCCATCATGGTGGCCACGGCCGTTGCCGTGACGGTTGCCACGGTTGGCGGCCTGCTCACCGATATCGGCCCGTGGTATCAAAATCTCCGCAAACCGTCGTGGCAGCCGCCGGACTGGGCGTTTGGCCCCGCATGGACGACGATCTTCGCGCTGACCGTTGTCTCGGCGGTGTTGGCCTGGCGCAATGCCGCCGATGCGGCGACGCAGCGGCAGGTGATCGTCCTGTTCATGCTCAACGCATGTTTGAACGTGCTCTGGAGCGCGCTGTTCTTCGCCTTGCGGCGGCCGGACTGGGCCTTGTGGGAGGTCGGATTCCTGTGGCTTGCCATCGTGCTGCCGATGATCGTGACGTGGCGCCTCTCGCGTGCGGCAAGCGTCTGCCTGCTGCCGTATCTCGGGTGGGTTTCCTTCGCAGCGTTCCTGAACTTCACGGTGGTCCGTCTCAACGCGCCGTTTGGCTGACGGCGGGTGGGATCATGAGGCCATCTGGGGCGACGACGAGCGCGCCAGTTGGGCCGCGCAGGACAGTTCGATGTTGAGCGTGAATGCGACCGCGCCTTCCTCGACAATCTGCTGCGGGCTGCCAGCAAGGCTGCCCGCGCGGTCGATGGCGTTGCGATAGTCGCTCTTCAGCGCATCCAGGTCGGGATATGCCGGGAAATCGTAGAACGACAGTTCGGACTGCTGCAAACCTGGTTTGGCGGCGAGCAGTCGCTTGAGAATCTGGCCGCCGCTGAGATCGCCGAGGTAGCGCGTATAGGCGTGCGCGATCAGCCGCGCGCCGTCGCCTTCGGCACAGGTTGCGATGCGTTCCGCATAGGCCTTGCCTGCCGGCAGCAGCGGGACGGCGGAAAAATCGCCGTGACAAAGAACATTCAGATCGGCCTCGAGCGCGGGCGCACGGTCCAGTCGATAGGTTGCGAGCGCAGCGAGAGCAGCCTTGTCGCGGTGGCGTTCCAGACCCAGCTCCAGAGCCTGGTAGGCGGGCAGCAGATTTCGCTGCAGCAGGATGTAATCCTCGCGGCTGGCCTGCCCGCGCAACAACTCGCGAATGATGCCGGATCGCTCGGCCTCGGCATGCAAGATCTTGGTGCTGAAATAGAGCGCGTTTACCACGCTGGCTATGTCGCCTGCAGTCTTCGTTGCCGTCATTGCGTCTCCCGGGCGTACATTGTCCACGCCGTGAATTGGTTGTCGCTTGATCATATAGACATCGCTGCACGACACCACGGCGCTTGTGGTTGAGGGCGGCCCGACCTCTATCGTCGGGAGTCGTTGCCGGCCGTCGGTCGTGTCAGCCGCAGCCGGTTGTGGGTGCGCGGCAGGAACTGGGAACCCTTCGCGCCGAGGAATTCGCGCATCGCCTGCGCCGGCGGCAGCAGCACCTTGTCCTTGCGGTTGACGACGAACCATTGCCGGACCACCGGCAGGCCGGCCACGTCCAGCGTCACCAGTCGGCGTTCGTCAAGTTCGGTGGCTACCGTATGCGCCGAGATGAAGGCGATGCCGAGCCCGGCGATCACCGCCTGCTTGATGGTCTCGTTGCTGCTCATCTCCATGCCGATGGGAGGACGAATGCCGGCGGATTCAAACAGTTGCTCCATCAACCCGCGGGTGCCGGAGCCCGGCTCGCGGGTGAGAAAAGTTTCGCCGGCGAGATCGCTCGGCGCAAGCTGCAGCTTGCGCGCCAGCCGGTGCTTGGTCGGCGCGATGATGACATGGGGGTGATCGCCGATCAGATCCACGTCCATCTCGATGTCTACCGGCGGGCGGCCCATGATGGCGATGTCGAGATCGTAGCCGCGCAACGCGGCGCCGATCTCCTGTCGGTTGCCGATGGTCAGGGTGATCTCGATCTCCGGATGCAGCTTCTGGAAGCCGGCAATCGCGAACGGCACGAAATATTTCGCGGTCGACACCGCGCCGATGGAAATCCGGCCGGCGGTGACGCCCGCCATCATCTCCAGCGACGTAGCGCAGGCGGCCATCGCCGCCTCGATGCGCTCGGCCAGCGCCAGCACCTCGCGGCCGGCGTCGGTCAGCAGCATGCCGTCGCTGCTGCGCTGGATCAGCGGCAGCCCCGCCAGCGCCTGCAGGTTGCGCAGCTGCAGCGTCACCGCCGGCTGGGTCAGATGCAGCTTGCCGGCGGCAGCGGTAATGCTGCCGCTCGCCGCCAACGCCGCCAGCGCGCGCAGCTGGCGGATCGAGATGTCGCGAAAGCGCTCTGCCATTATAACGATTTCTTTTATCAATGCGAAGAAATTGAAATTTCCCTTATTTTGCGGCCGCGGTCAATATCTGTGGGCAACAGGAGCGGTCGCCACGAGGCGCGCCATGCAGCCAACGCCCCATGCCACAAGGGGCGATGCATTCCTGGGAGGCGACGATGACCAACGAGATGACGCTATTTCGGCACACCAGTGACTTTGCGGCGCAGGATCCTCTGCGCCTTGCGGTCGCCGCTGCGGTCGATGCGTTCGCTGCGGCGTCCATCGAGATATCCGAATTGATCGGCCGCGGTCCGCTGGCCGGCATCACCGGCCAGGCGCATGGCGCCATCAACGCCGATGGCGATGTGCAGAAGGACCTCGACGTCCGCGCCGACCAGATCATTCGCCGGGCGCTCGGCACGGTGCCCTGGGCAGCACTGGCCTCCGAAGAGGCCGATACGCATGAGAACGGCGATACCTCCGCTCCGATCTCGATCGCCTACGACCCGCTCGACGGCTCGTCGAACATCGAGACGAACATGACCGTCGGCACGATCTTCTCGATCCTGCCGGCGCGGTCCGGCGAAACGCCGTTCACTGGAAAAGGCGGCGCCCAGATCGCTGCCGGCTTCGTGGTCTACGGCCCGCAGACATCCTTGGTGCTGACGCTCGGCAACGGCGTCGATATCTTCACCCTCGATCGCGCCGAGCGGTCCTACAAGCTGATCCGTCGAGGCGTGCAGATTCCGGTCGAGCGCGCCGAATACGCCATCAACGCATCGAACCACCGCCACTGGGAACAGCCGGTGCGCGATTTCGTCGAGGAATGTCTCGCCGGCGAGGACGGCCCGCGCAGCAAGAATTTCAACATGCGCTGGATCGCGTCATTGGTGGCGGAGGCCTATCGCATCCTGATCCGCGGCGGTGTGTTCCTGTATCCGTCCGACGCGCGCGACGGCTATGCCGACGGCCGGCTGCGGCTGCTCTACGAGGCGCATCCGATGGCCTTCATCATGGAGCAGGCCGGCGGCGGTGCGACCACCGGCCGCGAGCGCATTCTCGATCTCGTGCCTTCGGCGATCCACCAGCGTGTGCCGCTGATCATGGGCTCGATCGACAAGGTGCGGCGCATCGAGGAGATGCATCTCAATCCCGTGTCCGCGACCAAAGCAGACCCGCTGTTCGCGCGCCGCGGCCTGTTCCGTGTCTAGGGGATGCCGGGGTGACTGAATGACGCGAAAACATCCGATCATTTCAATCACCGGCTCATCCGGTGCGGGCACCACTTCGGTGAAGCGTACCTTCGAGCAGATCTTCCGCCGCGAGAAGGTCGAGGCCGCCTATATCGAAGGTGATGCCTTTCATCGCTACGGCCGCCTCGAGATGCGCAACCGGATGGCCGAGGAGGCCGAGCGCGGCAACAAGCACTTCAGCCATTTCAGCCCCGACACCAACCTGTTCGAGGAGCTGGAGGCCACCTTTCGCGACTACGGCGCCACCGGCTCCGGCAAGACCCGCACCTACATCCACGACGATGCCGAAGCCGAGAGGCATGGCGCCTCGCCCGGCACCTTCACGGCGTGGCAGGTGCTGCCCGCGAATTCCGACCTGCTGTTTTATGAGGGCCTGCACGGCGCCGTGGTGACCGACAAGGTCAATGTGGCGCAGCACGCCGACCTCAAGATCGGCGTCGTGCCGGTGATCAATCTCGAATGGATCCAGAAGCTGCACCGCGACCGCAGCGACCGCGGCTATTCCACCGAGGCGGTCACCGACACCATCCTGCGACGGATGCCGGACTACATCAACTACATCTGCCCGCAATTCACCGAGACCGACATCAATTTCCAGCGCGTGCCCACGGTGGACACCTCGAATCCGTTCATCGCGCGCTGGATCCCGACGCCGGATGAATCGATGGTGGTGATCCGCTTCAAGTCGCCGCGCGGCATCGACTTCCCCTATCTGCTGTCGATGATCCCGCACAGCTTCATGTCGCGGGCCAATTCCATCGTCATCCACGGCAATAAGCTCGATCTCGCCATGCAGCTGATCCTGACGCCGCTGATCATGCAACTGATCGAGCGCAAGCGGGGCGCGAAATAGAATTTTCCAACGCAACACCGACCGGAGGACACATGGCACGCATCACGCTGAGACAGTTGCTCGATCACGCCGCCGAATACGGTTACGGCGTGCCGGCATTCAACATCAACAACATGGAGCAGGGGCTGGCGATCATGGAGGCCGCCGCAGCGGTCGACGCGCCGGTCATTATCCAGGCTTCGCGCGGCGCGCGCTCCTACGCCAACGACATCATGCTGGCCAGGATGATCGACGCGCTGGAGGAGATCTACCCGCAGATCCCGTTATGCCTGCACCAAGACCACGGTAACGAGGAATCGACCTGCGCCACCGCCATCAAGCACGGTTTCACCTCGGTGATGATGGACGGTTCGCTGAAGGCCGACGCCAAGACCGCGGCTGATTACGGCTACAACGTCGACATCACCCGCCGCGTCGTCGAGATGGCGCACTGGATCGGCGCTTCCGTCGAGGGCGAGCTCGGTGTGCTCGGGTCGCTGGAACATGGCGGCGGCGAGCAGGAGGACGGCCATGGCGTTGAGGGCAAGGTCAGCCACGACCAGTTGCTGACCGACCCCGACCAGGCCGTTGACTTCGTCCGCGCGACAAAGGTCGATGCGCTGGCGATCGCCATGGGCACGTCGCACGGCGCCTACAAGTTCTCGCGCAAGCCGGACGGCGACATTCTGGCGATGCATGTGGTGGAGGAGATTCACCGCCGGCTGCCCGACACCCATCTGGTCATGCACGGCTCGTCCTCGGTGCCGCAGCCGCTGCAGGACATGTTCAACGAATTCGGCGGCGAGATGCCGCAGACCTGGGGCGTGCCCGTGGAGGAGATCGTGCGCGGCATCCGCCACGGCGTGCGCAAGGTCAATATCGACACCGACTGCCGGCTTGCCATGACGGCTTTGTTCCGCAAGGTCGCGACCTCCAGCCCCAGCGAATTCGATCCGCGCAAATTCCTGAAGCCGGCGATGGACGCCATGCGCGACCTCTGCCGCGAGCGCTTCGAACAGTTCGGCACCGCAGGCCATGCCTCACAGATCAAACCGGTACCGCTGGCGGAGATGGCGCGGCGCTATCGCTCCGGCAGCCTCGATCCGAAGATCGGCGCGCTGTCGCAAGCCGCCGCATGAAGTTGACGTCCGTCGATCCGGTGACGCCCGGGCCCCTGCCATGAGGAGATGACCATGAACGAGCACGCTTCGATCACCATCCGCGGCAAGGACCGCTACAAGTCCGGCGTCATGGAATACAGGAAGATGGGCTACTGGGAGCCTGACTACGTGCCCAAGGATACCGATATCATCGCGCTGTTCCGGGTGACGCCGCAGGACGGCGTCGATCCCATCGAGGCGTCGGCGGCGGTCGCCGGCGAATCCTCCACCGCGACCTGGACGGTGGTGTGGACCGACCGTCTCACTGCGGCGGAAAAGTACCGCGCGAAGTGCTACCGCGTCGATCCCGTGCCGAATTCGCAGGGGCAGTACTTTGCCTACATCGCCTACGATCTCGACCTGTTCGAGAACGGTTCGATCGCCAACCTGTCGGCCTCGATTATCGGCAACGTGTTCGGCTTCAAGCCGCTGAAGGCGCTGCGACTCGAGGACATGCGGCTGCCGGTGGCTTACGTGAAGACGTTCCAGGGCCCGGCCACCGGTATCGTGGTGGAGCGCGAGCGCATGGACAAGTTCGGCCGCCCGCTGCTCGGCGCAACGGTCAAGCCGAAGCTCGGCCTGTCCGGCCGCAACTACGGACGCGTGGTCTACGAGGCGCTGAAGGGCGGGCTTGATTTCACCAAGGACGACGAGAACATCAACTCGCAGCCATTCATGCATTGGCGCGAGCGCTTCCTGTACTGCATGGAGGCGGTCAACAAGGCGCAGGCGGCGACCGGCGAGATCAAGGGCACCTATCTCAATGTCACCGCCGGTACCATGGAGGACATGTACGAGCGCGCCGAATTTGCGAAAGAACTCGGCTCGGTGATCATCATGATCGATCTGGTGATCGGCTACACCGCGATCCAGTCGATGGCTAAATGGGCGCGCAGGAATGACATGATCCTGCATCTGCACCGCGCCGGGCACTCGACCTATACGCGGCAGCGCAATCACGGTGTCTCGTTCCGCGTCATCGCCAAATGGATGCGGCTGGCCGGCGTCGATCACATCCATGCCGGGACCGTGGTCGGCAAGCTCGAGGGCGATCCCGCCACCACGCGCGGCTACTACGATATCTGCCGCGAGGATCACAACCCGATGCGGCTCGAACACGGCGTATTCTTCGAGCAGAACTGGGCCAGTCTCAACAAGCTGATGCCGGTCGCCTCGGGCGGCATCCATGCCGGCCAGATGCACCAGTTGCTCGATCATCTCGGCGAGGACGTCATCCTGCAGTTCGGCGGCGGCACCATCGGCCATCCGATGGGCATCCAGGCCGGCGCGACCGCCAACCGCGTGGCGCTGGAGGCGATGATCCTCGCCCGCAACGAGGGCCGGGATTATCTGCACGAGGGCCCGGAGATTCTGGCCAAGGCGGCGATGACCTGTACGCCGCTGAAGGCGGCGCTGGAGGTCTGGAAGGACGTCACCTTCAACTACGAGTCGACCGACATGCCCGACTACGCCCCCACCGCCAGCGTCTCGATGTAAGGGAGAATGAACATGCGTATCACCCAGGGCTGCTTCTCGTTCCTGCCCGACCTCACCGACGACCAGATTGCGCGGCAGGTGCAGTACTGTCTCGAAAAGGGCTGGGCGGTGAACATCGAATTCACCGACGATCCGCATCCCCGCAACTCGTTCTGGGAAATGTGGGGCCTGCCGATGTTCGACCTGCCGGATGCGGCGGGCGTGCTGATGGAGCTCAACGAATGCCGCAAGGTCTATGGCGATCGCTACATCAGGCTGTCGGCGTTCGATTCCAGCCATGGCTGGGAATCGGTGCGGCTGTCCTTCATCGTCAACCGGCCGAAGGTCGAGCCCGGCTTCCGGCTGGAGCGCCATGAGGTCGCAGGTCGCGGCATCCGCTACACCACCACGTCGTATGCCGTCGATCGTCCTGAGGGCCAGCGCTATGGTGGCACATGAGTACGCTGGCGATGGCGGTTGAGAGCCACACGCCGCCGGACCGTATCGACCTGCGGGCGGAGTTCAGCCAGGTCGGCATCGGCGAGATCCTCGATCAGCTCGACCGCGAATTGATCGGGCTGAAGCCGGTGAAGACCCGGATCCGCGAGATCGCCTCGCTATTGCTGATCGAGCGCATCCGCAAGCGGATGAATCTCACCTCTGACGTGCCGACGCTGCATATGTCGTTCACCGGCAATCCCGGTACCGGAAAGACCACGGTGGCGCTGCGTATCGCCAGCATCCTGCACCGCCTCGGCTTCGTCCGGCGCGGCCAGGTGGTCTCGGTGACGCGTGACGAACTGGTCGGTCAGTACATCGGCCACACCGCGCCGAAGACCAAGGAGATCCTGAAGAAGGCGATGGGCGGCGTGCTGTTCATCGACGAGGCCTATTACCTGCACCGGCCCGACAACGAGCGCGACTACGGCCAGGAAGCGATCGAGATCCTGCTGCAGGTGATGGAATCGCAGCGCGAGGACCTGGTGGTGATCCTCGCCGGCTATGGCGACCGCATGGACAAGTTCTTCGCCAGCAATCCCGGTTTCCGTTCGCGCATCGCCCATCACATCGACTTCCCTGACTATTCCGACGCCGAGCTGCTGGCCATTGCCGACCTGATGCTCGGCGACATGAACTATCGTTTCACGCCGGATTCCCGTGCCGCGTTCGAACGCTATATTGCCCTCCGCAAGACGCAGCCGTTGTTTTCCAACGCGCGCTCGATCCGCAATGCGCTGGATCGCATCCGGCTGCGCCAGGCGAATCGTCTCGTCGCCGATCTCGACCGCGATCTGACATCAGATGATATCATGTCGATCGAACCGTCCGACGTGCTGGCCAGCCGGGTGTTTGGAGAGGTTCAAAATCCATGAGGCTTGAGCATTTCTAAAACGTGCGTGCCGATATGTATTGAGAGCCGCTGACGGCGGTCCTACACATTTGCTGGGCCTGATGGGTCCGGTCCCTCCGGCAAAGGACACGCGAATGGCTGCACAACGGGTTGAAGTTTCCGACGTCACCGACGCGGAGTCGGCACGAACCTATATCGACCAGACGGTGCTGGCGACGTTCTGCCGCGTGCTGGCGCAATCGCGGCTGCAGCCGGTGGAGGTGATGCAAATGCTGGCGTCGGCGCTCGGCGCCACCTATCGCGAGGTTGTGGATGCCCATCGGGACGGCCAGTGTCCGTGCGGCTGGCGTCCGTTGCCTGCTCTGGACATCGAAGCGCTGCATGCGTCGCTGGCGGATGCGGCGGCGCCCAGGCGCCCCGACGATCTGCATGCCATGGTTGCGGTCGGTCGCGCCTGAGCGCATCGCTGGCGATGAATCGGTGAGCAGCGCGCATCAATAAGCGCCTTCCAGGGGGCGGGTCGGGCTGCGACGCCCTTGAGGTAAACCCGAGGCGGCGATGAGGCAGGCTCGCTGCAACGGGATCTGGTAAATCCTTTAAACCTAAACTATCTTGGCCCGATCCTTGAATGGCGAAGCCATCGCGATCGGGACCAGTGACCTCATGACCTCTCCTCTTCTGTCTTCACAATCGTCCACGGATTCGACCGTCTGGCGAGAGGTGGCCGCGGCCATCGCCGACATGGGCGCGAAGCGCTGCTTCGGCCTGGTCGGCGGCGCCAATTTCAAGGTGACATTGGCGCTGACCGAACGCGGCGTCGAGTTCGTCGCCGCGCGCCACGAGGGTGGCGCGGTGTCGATGGCCGACGTGGCGGCGCGGCTGACCCGCGACCTCACCGTGGTCAGCGTCACCGCGGGCCCGGGCCTGACCAATGCCATCACGGGGATCGGCGAGGCCGTGAAGAGCGATACGCCGCTTTTGGTACTGGCCGGCGACGTGGTGCTCGGCGACCGGCACTCTGCCTTTGCCTTCAACCAGGCCGAACTCGTGCATTCCGTTGGCGCGATCTGGCTGCAGATCACCAATCCGGAGACGGCCTATGCCGACGCGCTGCATGCCGCCACGCTGGCGCTGACGCATCGCACCGCCGTGGTGTTGAGCCTGCCGGTGGATGTGCAGGAGATGAAGGTCGAAGCACATCTCGGGAAAAGGCACCCGCCGGCGATCGCTAAGCCGCCGCTCAACACGGCCAAACTCGAAGAACTCGTTGCGGCGATCCGCGGCGCGAAACGGCCTATGCTGCTGGCCGGCCATGGCGCGGTGGTCGCCGACGCCGAGCCGCTGCTGATCGAGCTTGCCGACCGGATCGGCGCGCTGCTGGCGACGTCGATTCAGGCCCATGGCATGTTTTCGGGCCATCCCTGGAGTCTGGGCATCGCCGGCGGCTTCTCGTCGCCCGCTGCGGCGGAGTTGATCGCGCAGAGCGACATGATCCTCGCCTTCGGCATGTCGCTGAACATGTGGACCACCAAGAAGGGCAGGCTGATTTCCGAATACGCCCAACTGGTGCAGATCGACGTCGAGAAGGGCCGTATCGGCCTGCATCGCCCGGTCGATCTCGAACTGGAGGGCGATGCCGCGGCGGTGGCGACCGCCGTGCTCGGCGCGCTTGCGAATGACGCGCCGTTGGCCGGCTGGCGCACGCCGGAGACGGCGGCAACCATGGAGACCAGAAGCAACCGCCGCATGCTCTACGAGGACACCAGCTCGGCGGAGTTCATCGATCCCCGAACGCTCAGCAAGGCGATGGACGACATCCTGCCCAAGGACCGCACCATCGTGGTGGATGGCGGCCATTTCGTCGGCTGGGTGGCGCGCTATCTGTCGGTGCCTGATTATCGCGGCTGGTGCATCCCGATCGCGTTCCAGTCGATCGGCCTCGGCCTGGCCGGCGCCATCGGCGCGGCGGTGACGCAGCCGGAGCGGCTGACGGTGCTGGCCGCCGGCGACGGCGGTTTCCTGATGTCGATCGCCGAACTGGAGACCGCGGTGCGTTTGAAAAAGCGCATCTGCATCTTTATCTATAACGATAGCGCCTACAGCGCCGAGGTGCATCACTTCGGCCCGGAGGGCTATGCGCCGGGCATGGCGCAATTTCCCGTGACCGATTTCGCCGCCATCTCCCGCGGCTATGGCGCCGACGGCGTGGTGGTGCGCAGGCTTGCCGATCTCGAACCGGTCAAGCGCTGGGTCGATGCCGGCGCGCAGGGTGTGTTCGTGGTCGACGGCCGCATCAATCCGGCGCTGGTGGCTGACTGGTATCGCGATTTGTTCAGCGGCGTGAATTTGTAGTTCTTTTTCCTTCTCCCCTTGTGGGAGAAGGTGGCCGCGCGTGAGCGCGGCCGGATTAGGGTGGCAACGGAGCGCAACATTACCCCTCACCCGTCTCGAACGCACTTCGTGCGTTCGATCCACCCTCTCCCACAAGGGGAGAGGGGAAGAAGACCTCTCTTGTACCTCAGCGGGTCCGCCACCATCTGACATCGCAAAGGAAACCTTGCCATGCTGGATTTCACCAATGAACAGTTCGACGAGACACCCTCGTCGCAAAAGGTAGAACCCGTTCCGCCCGACGACGTCGCGCTGCTCGACGCCTATTCCCATGCGGTGATCGACGTCACCGAACGCGTCGGCCCGGCCGTGGTGCGCGTCGAGACCGGATCGAAGGAGCCCGGCCGCCGCGAACGCGGCGGGCTCGGCTCGGGCATCGTGATCTCGCCCGATGGCCTTGTGCTGACCAACAGCCATGTGGTCGGCGCCGCCAAACAGATCCGGCTGCGCGACACCGAGGGCATCGTCACCGAAGCCCGCGTGCTCGGCGTCGATCCCGACACCGACCTCGCTTTGCTGCGTGCCGACGGCGCGCGCGATCTGCACTATGCGTCGCTTGGCAACTCCAGGACCTTGCGGCGCGGCCAGCTCGTGGTGGCGATTGGCAATCCGCTGGGCTTCGAATCGACGGTGACCGCCGGCGTGGTGTCGGCGCTCGGCCGTTCGATCCGCTCGGTGAGCGGGCGGAATATCGAGGACGTGATCCAGACCGATGCCGCGCTCAATCCCGGCAATTCCGGCGGCGCGCTGGTGTCGTCGAGGGGCGAGGTGATCGGCGTTAACACCGCGATCATCCAGGGCGCGCAGGGCATCTGCTTTGCCGTGGCGAGCAACACCGCGCAGTTCGTGCTGTCGGAGATCATCCGTCACGGCTATGTCCGCCGCGCCCATATCGGCGTCGCCGGCCAGACCGCGCCGATCCCGCGCCGCCATGCGGTGATTGCCGGCATCGACAACGCGATGGGCGCGCTGCTGCAGCAGATCGAGCCGGAGAGTCCGGCGGAGAAGGCCGGCCTGTTGCCCGGCGACGTGGTGACGCGCCTTGATGGTGTCGACGTCCACGGCGTCGACGACCTGATCCGCATCCTCGACCGCGACCGCATCGGGCGCACGTTGGAAATGGAAGTGCTGCGCATGGGTCGCGCGCGGATGATCGCTATCGATCCGATCGAGCGGAAGAAGGTAGCGCGGACTTAAGTTTACGGCGTCGTGGGCTGCCACACTCTCAGTTGTCACCACCCGCGGAAGCGGGTGGCCCAGTAAACGCCGGCGGCTGCCATCAGCCGCCGGCGTCTGTGTTTACTGGGTCCCCGCATGCGCGGGGACGACAGCCGGGGATATTGAAGCCTCCCTGCTATCCAGCCACGCTTTCGCCACCGCCAGATCCATCTGCGACAGCTGATGTCCGACCGGCAGCACGCTTTGCTGCACGTCCGCACCGGCCTTCGTCAGCATGGCCGCCAGCGCTGCCGCATTGCTCGGCGGAATGATCGGGTCCGATTGCCCGGACACGATCAGCACCGGCTTACCCGCGAGATCCGCTTGCGGAGCGACGCGCAGCGGCACCATCGCCCGCAGCAGGATGCCGCCGGCCAGTGCCTCCGGCCGCAACAACATCATCGCCGCGGCGATATTGGCGCCGTTGGAATAGCCGAGCGCGATCGGCGCCGCGAGATCGTAACGCTCGCGCGCGGCGGCCACGAAGTCGGCGAGTTCATTCGCGCGAAGCCGCACGTCATCCTCGTCGAACACGCCCTCGGCCAGTCTGCGAAAGAATCGCGGCATGCCATGCTCCAGCACCTTGCCGCGCACCGACAGCAGCGTCGCGCCCGGTGCAATCGCTTCGCCCAGTGGCAGCAGGTCGTTCTCGTCGCCGCCGGTGCCATGCAGCAGCAGGAGAGACGCTGCTTCGCGCCGGTTGCCCGGCGCGAAGCGATGAATGTGCGACAGATCGGTCATACGGTTTCCCTTTCCAGCGACGGCAGCACCTTTTCGATCTCGGCGCGGTGCTTCTCCAGAAACGCCGGCAGCTTGAGGTGCTCGCCGAGCGATTCGACGGGCTCGTCCACGGCAAAGCCGGGGATGTCGGTGGCGATCTCGAACAGGATGCCGCCGGGCTCGCGGAAGTAGACCGAGCGGAAGTAGTTGCGGTCCTTCTGTTCGGTCGGATGCATCCCGTGCGATTGCACGAGCTTCTTCGCCATGGCGGCCTGATCGGCGTCGTCGACAGCGCGGAAGGCGATGTGATGCACCGAGCCGGCGCCCTGGCGGCCCGGCAGGAAGCCGCCGGCCTCGTAGATGTCGACAATGCCGCCATGCGCCGCGTCCGCCTTGAGCCGGATGATCGAGCCCTCGCGACCGATCTCGGCAAAGCCGAACACGTCGGTAAGGATCGCACTGGTCTTCTCGGCCTTCTCGAGCAGCAGCGTCACGCCGTGGAAGCCGCGGATCGCATGCTCCGCCGGCACATCGCCGTCTTTATTTCCTTGGCTCCAGCCGGCCTCGTTCTCGGCGCCGGGAATGCCGACCAGCGCCAGGCTCATGCCGTCGGGATCGGTGAACGGCAGCACGGATTCGCCGAAGCGCTTTTCCAGCGCCTCATGGGCGATGCCCTTCTCGATGAAGCGATGGGTCCAGTAGCCCAGCGAACGGGCAGGGACCCGGAATGCGGTCTGCTGTGTCTGGCCGACGCCATTGCGGCCGGGCGCGGCATTCTCCCACGGGAAGAAGGTGAGGATGGTGCCCGGGCTGCCGGCCTCGTCGCCATAATAGAAGTGGTAGGTGCCGGGATCGTCGAAGTTTACCGTCTTCTTGACGAAGCGCAGACCCAGCGCCCGGGTGTAAAAGTCAAAGTTCCGCAAGGCGTTGCCAGCGATCGCGGTGACATGGTGGATGCCTGACATGGTTCTTTCTCCTGAAAGCGGAGGCGGTGTGCCTCCCGTTGCAGGGATAATTGGGCGGGGTCTGGATAAAGACAATCTGGCTTTTTGTGGCATGACTGTCTATGATTTGGAGACAATCATAATGTCACCCTCACCCTAAGGAGGCGCTCTTGCGCCGTCTCGAAGGGCGAGGGCTATTCATCCTCATGGTTCGAGACGCGCGAAGACGCGCTCCTCACCATGAGGGGACAGGCGTGCGGCGAACGAAGGCAAATCATGGACAAGCTCACTAGCCTGCGCGCCTTCGTCAAAGTGGTGGAGCTCGGCAGTTTCTCCGAGGCCGGGCGGCAGTTGCGGCTGTCGCGCTCGGCGATCTCCAAATATGTCGGTGAGCTCGAGCAGAGCCTCGGCGTGCAGCTGCTCAACCGCACCACGCGCCACGCCGCGCCGACCGAGAACGGCCAGGCCTATTTCGAGCGCGCGCTCGGGGTGCTGGCCGATCTCGACGCCGCCGACCAGGCGGTGGCGCAGGCCCAGGCAGCGCCGCGTGGGCTGTTGCGGGTCAATGCGCCGATGTCCTTCGGCACGCTGCAGCTGGGACCGGCGGTGGCCGATTTCATGGCCGTGTATCCCGAGCTGCAGATCCATCTGGTGCTGTCCGACGACCAGCTCGACCCGACGCAAGGCGGCTTCGATGTCACCCTGCGCATCGCCGATCTGGAATCCTCCAGCCTGATCGCGCGAAAGATCGTCGGCATCGAGCGGGTGATCTGCGCGTCGCCGGACTATCTCACTGAACATGGCGAGCCGACGACGCCGGCCGAACTGCGCAGGCACGCGCTCTTGACCTACGGCTTCCTGCTCACCGGCAACCAGTGGAAGCTGACGGGAAAAGATGGCGACCACTGGATCCAGCCGTCCTGGAATCTGTGCGCCAATAATGCCGAGGTGCTGTGCGACGCTGCGGTCAAGGGCCGGGGCTTGGCGCTGCTGCCGACCTTCATTGCCGGCCGCGCCTTGCGCGATGGAAGGCTGCGGAGCCTGCTCAACGACTATCATGCGCCAAAGCTGTCGCTCTATGCAGTCTATCCGCCGACGCGCCACCTTGCAGTCAAGGTGCGGTTGTTCATCGATTTCCTGGTGGCACGATTTGCGGGCGTGCCGGAGTGGGATGCGTGAGTCTTGCGCAGGAGCTGACATACACACCGTGTCGTCCCCGCGAAGGCGGGGACCCATAGTCACGGTCGATGATGTCTTGAAGGGACGCCTCTGGCACCTGCCATGACCGCGCGGACGGAGGCTATGGGTCTCCGCCCCGCGCGCGCCAAAGGCGCGCTAGGCGGGGACGACAGCGGTGTGCTACCGCCACATGCCGCGCATCCTTGCGCCGATGTCGACGCGGACGCCGTGGCTGGCGGCGCGGGCGGCGTTGTCTGCCGAGGCCAGCGGCCAGCTGGTGCGCTCGAACAGATGCAGCAGACGGTCGGGAATGAAGCGGGTGCGCGCGGCATAGACGTGGCGGTCGCCCTGCGGGTTCTGGCCGTAGGTGAAGAACCGCTGCGGCACCATGATGGCGAGATCGTCCTTCGCGCGCGTCATCGCCACGTAGAGCAAACGCCGCTCTTCCTCCAGTTCGGCGGACGTGCCGGCGCCGAGATCGGACGGCATGCAGCCGTCGACCACGTTGAGCACGAACACCGATTTCCATTCCTGCCCCTTGGCCGAATGGATGGTGGAGAGGATCAGGTAGTCCTCGTCGAGCAGGGGCACGCCGGGCTGGTCGCTGGTGGCGTCCGGCGGGTCCAGCGTCAGTTCGGTGAGGAAGCGTTCGCGCGATGGATAACCCGATGCGATCTGTTCGAGCTGGATGAGATCGGCGCGGCGCGTGGACGCATCCTCGTGGATGCGGTCGAGATGCGGCTCGTACCACAGCCGCGCGCGCTCCATCTCGGCGGGCCAGCCGGCGCGCCCGCTGCGCAATTCGCCGATCATCTCGACAAAGCCGCGCCAGTCCGTGCCGGCGCGCGGCGGCGCGGGTGCATCGAGC
>DATCUS010000230.1:0-14493 GCA_036561845.1 Tardiphaga sp.
CGGTGCGGCTGGAGCGGCTGCGTGGCTTCGGTGCGGCGCCGGGCGGGCTGATGACCTGCGCCTGTTCGCGGCTCGACTTTGCCGATGGCAGCGCCGGCATTCTGGTGATCGCCGCCGCCTTCACCGGTCGCGGCATGCCGCTGGTGGAGCGGCTGCAGAACCTGGTCGAAGGCGTCGACACCCCGATTGCGAGCTTTGCCCGCGACGGCCTGTTCATCGGCGCCAGCGAGGCGGCGCGCGCCCTGCTCGGCTTTCGCAACCTGTCCGAAGCCGGCCTCGAGACCGCGCGCAGCGATGCGTTGAAGGATGGTCGCGCCGAAACCCCGATCGGCTTCGGCCATCTGGTGCTGCAGCGCGTCGGCAGCGGCGCCGACGTCGGCCTGGTCGCGCTGATCGCGCCGGGCCCGGCGCATCCGGCCGCCGCGCAGGAGGCAGAACCGATGCCGATTGACGAGGCAAACAGCATTGCCGATGTGAGTACCGCGCCCGTGCATGAAGCGGCCGCACCGCAGATGCCGCCCGAGCCACTCGTCGCCGAGGTGGATCCCGCACTGGTCGACGTCGAACCAAGCGGCATGACCACGCCCCATGAAATTCAGGCTCCGGCCGAACCGTCCGACGAAGGCAGTGCCGTCGCTGCAGAGGAAGAGGAAGAGTCCGAGCGCGCCGCGGAGCAACTGCTGGAAGCGAGCATCGCCGACACCATTGTCCATGCCGCCATCGACACCTCGGCGGTGCCGCCCGGCGAATTGCCGGCGCATGAACCGTCGCCCGTTGTCGAGGCCATCGCTGACGAGCCTTCGGCAGCGCCCGTGGAAATCCCGGCCGCAGAAACCGTCCCCATGGAGCCCACGCCTGTAACGGAAACGCCGCCAGAACTGCCGGTACGCCGCCAGCCGCTGCGCTTCATGTGGCAGATGGATGCCGACGGTCGCTTCGCACTCGGCTCCGACGACTTCACAAGACTGCTCGGTGCCCGCACCACGGCGGGCTTCGGCCGCAACTGGCGCGAGATCGCCGACGATTTCGGCCTCGATCCCGACGACCGCGTGCTCAAGGCGGTGGCCACCCGCAACACCTGGAGCGGCATCACCTTGCTGTTTCCGGCGGACGGCGGCGCGCGGCTGCCGGTCGAACTGTCGGGCTTGCCGGTCTATGATCGCGAGCGCAATTTCGCCGGCTACCGCGGCTTCGGCGTATGTCGCGACCTCGACGTCATGAACAGGCTCGCGGAGTTGCGGCGCCACGAGTTCATCGGCGATCCGCCGCCGCAATCGCTGTCGGCGGATATCGTCCAGGCCGGCCCCGCCGCCGACCACCCCGACAAAGCGGACGAGTCCGACGATGCACCACCGCCTGTCCCGGCGGTCGCCCACGAACCCCAGCAGCCAAACCAACCGGACACCGCCGTGGAACCTCCCAAGAATGTCGTGCCCTTCCGGCCGGGCGACCTGAAATCGCCGGCGCTCACACCCGTCGAGAACAGCGCCTTCAACGAACTGGCGCGACAGTTGTCGGCGCGGCTCGAAGCCGAGACCGGACTGACCGGCGAACCGCAGCCGAGCCCGCTGGAAGCCGAGGAAATGCTCGCGCAGATCGAGGCGTCGGACGCGCCGGCCTCCGCCAGCGAAGCGCCGGACTGGCTGGCGGAGCCGCCGCCGCCGGCGCGTGGCGAGATGATGCGCGACAAGATCCTGCTCGACCTGATGCCGGTCGGCGTCCTGATCTACCGGCTCGACCGGCTGCTCTATGCCAACCCGGCGTTTCTCGCCCGCACCGGCTATCCGACGCTGCATGCGCTGGAAGACGCCGGCGGCCTCGACGCGCTCTATGTGGAGCCCAACGTCTCCGGCAGCAGCAGCACCGCCGACGGCGGCAAGGCCGTGACGATCTCCGGCACCGATGCGGGCCAGGCGTTCCGGATGCAGCCGACCGACGCCAAACTGTTCACCATCTCCTGGGACAGCGACCCAGCGCTGGCGCTGATCTTCGCGCAGGCCGGCAGCGAAGCACGGCCCGAGCCCGCGGCACCGGCCGTGCCTGAAGGCGCCGGCGCCGCCGATGCCGAAGAGCTCGGCGCCATCCTCGACACCACGGCCGAAGGCATCGTGATGTTCGACGCCGAGGGCAACATCAATTCCTGCAACCGCAGCGCCGAGGCGCTGTTCGGCTATGACGGCGCGACGCTGACGCAGCGCAATCTGGTCGATCTGTTCGCACCGGAGAGCCAGCGCGTGGTCGGCGACTATCTTGACAGCATCAAGAGCGCCAGCGTCGCCGCCCTGCTCGACCACGGCCGCGAGGCGCTCGGCCAGGTCCGCGAAGGCGGCCTCATTCCACTGTCGGTGATGATGGGTCGCACCCGCGAGAACGGCCCCAATTTCTTTGCCGTGTTCCGCGACCTCACCCAGATCAAGAAGACCGAGACCGAACTGCTCAATGCGCGCCGCCAGGCCGATCGCGCCGCCACCGCCAAGGCCGACGTGCTGGCGCGCATCAGCCACGAGGTGCGCACCCCGCTCAACGCCATCATCGGCTTCGCCGAAGTGATGACGGACGAGCGCTTCGGCCCGCTCGGCAACGAACGCTACGTCGAATACATGAAGGACATCCGCGTCTCCGGCGAGCGCGTCATCGCCATCATCAATGACCTGCTGGATCTCAGCCGCATCGAGACCGGCAAGCTCGACCTCGCCTTCTCCAACCAGAACCTCAACGAGATGGTCGAGCAATGCGTCGCGGTGATGCAGCCGCAGGCCAACCGCGGCCGCATCATCATCCGCACCTCGCTGGCGCATACGCTGCCGCGCGTGGTGGCCGATGCCCGCGCGCTGCGCCAGATCGCGCTCAACCTGATCGGCAACTCGATCCACCTGGCCAATGCCGGCGGCCAGGTCATTGTCTCCACAGCGCTGACCGATTTCGGTGACGTGGTGCTGCGGGTGCGCGACACCGGCCAGGGCCTCAACGACAATGAACTGGCGGCCGCCATGGAGCCGTTCAACAGCCACGCGCCGGCCGATCACACCTCGGAAAGCGCCGGCGTCAGCCTGTCGCTGACCAAGGCGCTGGTCGAAGCCAACCGCGCCCGCTTCCAGATCAAGACTGCACCAAGCTCCGGCACGCTGATCGAGGTGGTGTTCTCCCATACCCCGGCCTCGGCATAGGCGAATGGGTGCTCCGGCGTCCTTTCCCTCGTCTGGAATCGCTCTAGAACCGGCCAATCGCGACATGAAGTCGCTACTGTTGCGACATGTGCTGCGCTACTGACTTCGGCAACCCCACCCGTGCCCGCCGGAGTCCTTCATGACCAGAGCCCGTATCGTCGCCTTTGCCATGGCCGCAGCCTTCGCCGTGTCCGGCGCGTCCGCGTTGCGCGCCGCGGAAGAGGTTAACGTCTACACCTATCGCGAAACCAAGCTGGTGCAGCCGCTGTTCGACGCCTTCAGCAAGGACACCGGCGTCAAGGTCAACGTGATCTCGGCAAGCTCCGGCCTCGAGCAGCGCATCAAGGCCGAGGGCGCCAGCAGCCCGGCCGACGTGCTGCTGACGGTGGATATCGGACGCATCGACGACGCCGTGCAGGCCGGCATCACCCAGCCGATCAAGTCCGACGTCATCGACAGGATCGTGCCGGCGCAGTACCGCGATCCCGCCGGCCACTGGGCCGGCATCTCGATGCGCGCCCGCGTGGTCTACGCGTCGAAGGATCGCGTCAAGCAGGACGCCATCACCTATGAGGAGCTTGCCGATCCCAAGTGGAAGGGCAAGATCTGCATCCGCTCCGGCCAGCACATCTACAACAACGGCCTGTTCGCCGCCTATGTCGCCAAGCACGGCGAGGCGAAGGCCGAGGAATGGCTGCGCGGCCTCAAGGCCAACCTCGCGCAAAAACCGTCGGGCGGCGACCGCGAGGCAGCGCGCGACGTCGCCGCCGGCAAGTGCGACATCGGCATCGGCAACACCTATTACTGGGCGCTGATGATGAATGCCGACCCCGAGAAGAAGCCCTGGGCCGAAGCCACCCGCGTGATCCTGCCGACCTTCGCAGGCGGCGGCACCCATGTGAACCTGTCCGCGGTGCTGCTGGCGAAGAACGCGCCGAACAGGGCCAATGCGATCAAGCTGATCGAATGGCTGGCCGGCGAAACGGCGCAGCAGATGTATGCCGACGCCAACTACGAATATCCGGTGCGCGCCGGCGTCAAGGTCAACCCGACCATCGCCGGCTACGGCAAGCTCACACCGGATACCATGCCGATCGCCGCCATCGCCGCCAACCGCAAGGCCGCCGCCACGCTGGTGGACAAGGTCGGGTTCGATAATTGAGCGATGGAAGCTCGCGGCGCGCTTCTTCCGCCCCCTCTCCCCTTGTGGGAGAGGGTGGATCGACCGCGAAGCGGTCGAGACGGGTGAGGGGTAGCCACAAACTCCGAGCTTGTTGCTACCCCTCATCCGTCACGGCCTGCGGCCGTGCCACCTTCTCCCACAAGGGGAGAAGGGAAGACAGAGCGTGACCCGTTCCATCGTCCAACGAACAGCCACCATTATCGCCGCGCTCACCGCGCTGGCTGTCGCGGCGCCCGTCATCAGCATCGCGCTGCTTGCGCTCACGCCTGAGCCGGATCTGTGGTCGCATCTGATCGCCTATGTGCTGCCACAGGCGTTGCGCGACACTGCGCTGCTGCTGCTCGGGGTCGGCAGCCTGGCGCTCGTCATCGGCGCCGGCGCGGCATGGCTGATCTCCAGCCATGACTTTCGCGGCCGCACGCTGCTGATCTGGCTGATGCCGCTGCCGCTGGCGATCCCCACCTACATCGCGGCCTACGTCTACGTCGACCTATTCGAACCGCTCGGCCTGATGCATCGTGCGCTGGCGACCGTGATGCCGCTGCGCGACGCCATCGCCCTGCTGCCGAACCTGCGCTCGCTCCCAGGCGCCGTCTTCGTCATCGGCCTCGTGCTGTATCCCTATGTCTATCTCTCGGCGCGGGCGATGTTCCAGGCGCAGAGCGCGGATTTTGCCGAGGCGGCCAAGGTCCTCGGCGCCGGACGATGGACGATCTTCTGGCGTGTGGTGCTGCCGATGGCGCGGCCGGCGCTGGCGGTCGGCGTCGCGCTGGTATCGCTGGAGACGCTGAACGACATCGGCGCCAGCGAATATCTCGGCGTCCGCACGCTGACGGTTTCGATCTTCACCACCTGGCTGAACCGCGGCAGCCTGAGCGGCGCCGCGCAATTGTCGCTGGTCATGCTTGCCGCGGTGGCGGTGCTGATCGCGGTGGAGCGCCGCGGCCGCCGCGACGTCAGCATCGAATTCTCCGCCGAGAGTCCGCGCCTGGCACAGCGCCGGCGTCTCTCCGGCATCAGAGCCGTGTTCGCCTTCGTCGCCTGCGTCACGCCGGCGCTGCTCGGCTTCGTGGTGCCGATGCTGTACCTGATCCGCGAGGCGATCCAGCGCGGATTGTTCGCGCGGTTCGATCCGACGCTGTGGCGTGATGCCTGGCACTCGGTGGCGCTGGCCTCGAGCGCGACGGTGATTGCCGTGCTGCTCGGGCTGACCGTCGTGCTCGCGCAACGCTGGCGCCCGACATGGCCGGGCAACCTCAGCCTCGCCGCGGCACAGACCGGCTACGCATTGCCCGGCCTGGTGCTGGCGCTGGGCCTGCTGACGCCGGTGCTGGCCATCGACGGCGCACTCAACACAATGGCGGCAGCGATCGGCATGACTCCGCCGGGGCTGGTGATGGTCGGCTCCGGCGCCGCCGTGGTGATCGCCTATGTGATCCGCTTCCTCGCGGTGCCCACCGGCTTCATCAAGGCTGGCGTCGCGCGCATTCCCCTCGACTACGACGACAGCGCGCAGGCGGCTGGCGCACCGCTGCTCACCACGCTCAAGCGCGTCCAGTTGCCGCTGCTGCGGCCGGCGCTGGTCGGGTCGGTGATCGTGGTGTTCGTCGACGGCCTCAAGGAATTGCCGGCGACCTTGCTGCTGCGTCCGCTCAACGTCGAGACGCTGGCGACCTCGATCTATCAATATGCCAGTCGCGGCAGTTTCGAGGACGGCGCGCTGGCCGCGCTCCTGATCGTGGCGGCGAGCGTCGGCCCGGTGCTGTGGCTGACGCGCTTCGCCGACCTGCCGGAGGGGCCGGCGTAACTGCTACGCCTTGCCTTCGCCCAGCTTGCGCTGGGTCGAAAAAATATCCCACGCCGCGATGAACATCGCCGCAATCACCGGGCCGATGACGAAGCCGTTGAGGCCGAACACCTCGATGCCGCCCAGCGTCGAGATCAGCACGACGTAGTCGGGCAGCTTGGTGTCCTTGCCCACCAGCATCGGGCGCATGAGATTGTCGACGAGGCCGATGACGAAAAAGCCGTAGGCGATCAGGATGGCGCCCTGCCAGAACGCGCCGGTCGCCAGCAGATACAGCGCCACCGGCATCCAGACCAGGCCGGCGCCGACTGCCGGCAGCAGCGACAGGAAGGCCATCAGCACCGCCCACAGCAATGCGGCATTGATGCCGAGTATCCAGAAGATCAGGCCGCCGAGCGCGCCCTGCGCCATCGCCACCAGCAGGCTGCCCTTCACCGTGGCGCGGATCACCACCGTGAATTTTTCCAGCAGTTCGTCGCGCAGTCCGGTGCGCAGCGGGATCGCATCCTTGACCCGGCGCGCCAGCGCGTCGCCGTCGCGGAACAGGAAGAACAGCAGATAAAGCATGATCACCAGGTTGACCATGAACGCGAAGGTGCTCTGGCCGATGTCGAGCGCCTGCGCCGCGATGGTCTGCCCGCCCTTGACCAGACCGGCCATGACTTTTTCCTGCATGCCGCCGAGGCTCGCCACGCCGAACCGGTCGAGCAGCCCGGTGGCCCATGCCGGCAGCGCATCGAGAATCTGCTGCAGCGATTTTGCGAAATCGAGTTCGCCCGACTGCATCTTGCCGACCACTGCCGCCGCCTGCTGGGTCAGCGACGCGGCAATCAGCGTCAGCGGCAGGATCACGATCATGACGATCAGCACGATCATCGCCAGTGCGGCGAGGTTCGGCCGCGACGGCATCTTGCGCAGCATCCAGCGGTGCAGCGGCGCGAACATCAGGGCGATGACGACGCCCCACAGGATGGCGCCGTAGAACGAGGTCAGGATCCAGGCGAAGGCCAGCGAGACCAGCACGATCAGGATCAGGAAGGCCTTGTCTTCAAGACTGCCGCGCATGGGGGATCCAAATTCTTTCTTCCTTCCCTCTCCCCTTGTGGGAGAGGGTGGCTTCGCGAAGCGAAGACGGGTGAGGGGTAGCCACGAACGCCGAGCCAGAAACCCCTCATCCGTCGCGGCTGCGCCGCGCCACCTTCTCCCACAAGGGGAGAAGGAAGGAAGAAAGAAAGGAGCTTACGTATTCGTCAGCGCCACCCGGAATTCGGCCTCGGTCTTGGCCTTGACCTCGTCCAGCGTCACGCCGTCGGCGAGCTCGATCAGCGCCATGCCGTCCTTGCCGTGCTTGTCGATGGTGAACACCGCGAGATCGGTGACCACCATGTCGACCACCCGCTCGCCGGTCAGCGGCAGGTTGCAGCTCTTCAGCAGCTTGGCGCCGTCCTTGGCGGAGTGCTCCATCACCACCACGACCCGCTTGACGCCGGCAACGAGATCCATCGCGCCGCCCATGCCCTTGACCATCTTGCCGGGGATCATCCAGTTGGCGAGGTCGCCGTTCTGCGCCACCTGCATGGCGCCGAGGATCGACAGGTCGATATGGCCGCCGCGCACCATGCCGAAGGAATCCGCCGACGAGAAATAGCTGGTGGTCGGCAGTTCGGTGACGGTCTGCTTGCCGGCGTTGATCAGGTCGGGATCCTCTTCGCCCTCATAGGGGAACGGGCCCATGCCGAGCATGCCGTTCTCGCTCTGCAGCTGCACGTCGACGCCGGGTGGAATGTAGTTCGAAACCAGCGTCGGGATGCCGATGCCGAGGTTGACGTAGAATCCGTCCTTCAGTTCCTTGGCTGCGCGGGCAGCCATTTGGTCGCGGGTCCAGGCCATCAGACTTCCTCTCCGGTTGCGGCGGGCACGGGGCGCTTGCGCGTGGTGCGCTGTTCGATCCGCTTCTGCGCGGTGCCGACCTCGACGATGCGCTTCACGAAGATGCCCGGCGTGTGGATATGGTCGGGATCGATCTGGCCGGCGGGAACGAGATGCTCGACCTCGGCGACCGTGATCCGGGCGGCGGTGGCCATCATCGGGTTAAAGTTGCGCGCAGTCTTGCGGTAGACGAGGTTGCCGGCGGTATCGCCCATCCAGGCATGCACGATGGCGAGATCGGCGAACAGGCCGCGCTCCAGCATGTACTTCTCGCCGTTGAATTCCATGGTCTCCTTGCCTTCCGAAATCAGCGTGCCGACGCCGGTCTTGGTATAGAAGCCGGGAATACCGGCGCCGCCGGCGCGGATGCGCTCGGCCAGGGTGCCCTGCGGGGAGAATTCCAGTTCCAGTTCGCCGGCCAGGAATTGCGCGGCAAACAGCTTGTTCTCGCCGACATAGGACGAGATCATCTTCTTGATCTGGCGGGTTTCCAGCAGGCGCGACAGGCCGATGCCGTCGACGCCGGCATTGTTGGAGACCACGGTGAGGTCCTTGACGCCGGATTCGCGCAGCGCGTCGGACAGCGCCTCGGCGATCCCGCACAGGCCGAAGCCGCCTGACATGACCATCATGCCGTCCTTGAGAATGCCGTCGAGGGCCGATTTGGCGTCGGGATAGACCTTGTTCATGGGGGATTCGACCTGATGGAGGAAAGCGCTGAATGGCACGGGGCCGGTCTTATTGCGGGGATTATTAGGCGAATTCTTTGCAAGGCGTCAAATCGGGGCGGGGTGCTTTCCTCGTCCTGCTTCCCTTTTTCCGTCTCCCCTTGTGGGAGAAGGTGGCGCGGGCGAAGCCCGCGTCGGATGAGGGGTAGCCAAAAGATGCAGCGCCTGTGGCACCCCTCACCCGTCCGCGCTGCGCGCGGCCACCCTCTCCCACAAGGGGAGAGGGTAGTAAGAAGCCCCCGCTGCGACCCCATAACCCCTCGTCCGGCCTTGAAAGCGTCAAGAAAACCGATCAAATTGCGCACCTTGCACGCGAGGTGCGCCCACAAGACGCCTCGCCTGTTTTGACCGCCAACCAACCCGGATAGATCATTGACGATAGCCCAAGGAATGAAACGCCTGGGGATGCCGGTTGCGGCCCTCATTGGCGTCGCGCTGATCGGGCTGTTCGCCATGTCCTGGCTGCTCAACCGCGATGCGCTGCGGCACGCCGTGGAGGCACAGATCCGTGCTGTCACCGGGCTCGACCTGGTGGTCAATGGCAGCGTCGACGTCTCGGTCTTCCCCGGCAGCTACGTCTCGTTCCATGACGTCGGCCTGAAGGGCGGCGGCGAGATCGACCCGGCGCTGTCGGTGGACGTGCTGACCGCCAATCTCCGGCTGCTGCCGCTGCTCACCCAGCGCTTCGAGATCGCCGACATGATCATGCTGCGGCCGCGCATCCACGTGGTCCGCGACGGCGCCGGCGACAGCAACTGGACGCCGTTCATCGAAAACATCGCCCGGACCATGAAACCCGGCGCCGACAATCCGCTGTCGTTCTCCGAGATCCGCATCCAGGACGGCACGCTGAGCTACCAGGATCCGCACAACACCGAGCAGCTCGACGACATCGACCTGTCGCTGGCCTGGCCGTCGATCTCGCGCTCGTTCGCCGCTACCGGCCAGTTCGACTGGCGCGGCGAGCGCGTCGACGGCAGCATCAGCGTCAGCGATTTCGTCGCAGCCCTGTCGGGCGACCGCTCCGGTCTGAAGGCCCGGCTGGCCAGCGCGCCGATCAAGCTCGCCTTCGATGGCAACATCGCCAACCGTGCCAGCCTGATGATGGAAGGCACCCTCACCGCCGACAGTCCGTCGCTGCGCAATGCGCTGCGCTGGGCCGGCCAGGCTCCTCCCGGCGCCGGCGGCTTCGGCCGCTTCGCGCTGAAGGCCCGCGCCAGCCTGGTGGGGCCGTCGCTGGCGCTGACCAATGTCAATGTCGAGCTCGACGGCAATGTCGCCGAAGGCGTCATGACCTACAGCAACAATGGCCGCCAGACCCTGCAGGCGACGCTCGCCGCCGGCGCGCTCGACTTCACCCCGTATATTTCCACGGTGCGGCTGCTGGCCTCCGGCGCGCGCGACTGGAACCGGCAGCTGTTCGATCTCAATGCGCTGTCCACCACCGACCTCGACATGCGGCTGTCGGCCGCCAAGGTCACGGTCGGCTCCTCGGTGCTCGGCCGCACCGCGCTCGGCGCCAACCTGCGCGGCGGCACGCTGGCGCTGTCGGTCGGCGAGGCGCAGATGTATGGCGGCATCGTGCGCGGCTCGTTCGGCGTGGCGCATTCCGACGCGGTGGCCGACGTGAAGGCCCAGTTCCAGTTCACCGACGTCGACCTGCAGGCCACGGCGTCCGACCTGTTCGGCATCAGCAAGCTGAGCGGCCGCGGCAATCTCAGCATGGCGCTGGAAGCCTCCGGCTCCAGCCCGTTCGGCCTGGCGCAGTCGCTCGACGGCACCGCCACCCTGACCGGCCATGACGGTGCCATCAGCGGCTTCAACGTCGAGCAACTGCTGAAGCGGCTGGAACGCCGGCCGCTATCCGGCGGCGGCAATTTCCGCTCCGGCAACACGCCGTTCTCGACCCTCAACATGACCGTGAAATTCAACGACGGCACCGCCACCGCGCAGGACATCCGCATCGAAGGACCGGCCGCGCGATTGACCCTGACCGGCACCGCCTCGGTGCCCTCCAGGGAATACGACCTCAAGGGCGTCGCCAGCCTGACCTCGGCGTCCAACGCTGCGGGTGGCTTCGACCTGCCCTTCGTGATCCAGGGCCCGTGGGACGATCCGTTGATCTTCCCGGATCCGGAAAGCCTGATCCGCCGCTCGCCGGGCGCCGCGCCGCTGCTCGACGCGGTGAAGGACCGCAAGACCCGTGACGCGGTGCGCTCGGTGCTGGAACGGTTCACCGGTGGCGCCAAGCAGGCGCCGGCGGCGGCGGTTGATGTGCCGGCTGAAGCGCCTGCACTGACCGCGCCAACGGATGTCGCGCCGAAGTCGAATTAAGCTGGGACGAATCGAACGCGCGCTTCTTCCTTCTCCCCTTGTGGGAGAAGGTGGCGCGGCCGAAGGCCGTGACGGATGAGGGATAGCCACGAAGTATAGTGCCTGTGGCACCCCTCACCCGTCTCGACCGCTTCGCGGTCGATCCACCCTCTCCCACAAGGGGAGAGGGAAGGAAGTATCACAGCGGCGCCGCGCTCTCGCCCCTTGCGCTCGATAGTTTCGACGCCAGCGAAGCCGCCACGATCACCACCGCGATGAAGCCGATCGCCAGTGTACAGATCGCATTGATCTCCGGCTTCACCCCGAGCCGCACCTCCGAATAGATCCGGATCGGCAGCGTCGACGAGCCCGGCCCGGTGGTGAAGCTGGCGATGACGAGATCGTCGAGCGACAGCGTGAAGGCGAGCATCCAGCCGGCCGCGATGGCCGGCGCGATCAGCGGCAGCGTCACCGCCACAAAGGCACGCACCGGATCGCGGCCGAGATCCAT
Source organism: Tardiphaga sp. (assembly GCA_036561845.1). Lineage (GTDB taxonomy): Bacteria > Pseudomonadota > Alphaproteobacteria > Rhizobiales > Xanthobacteraceae > Tardiphaga. The sequence continues at coordinate 11,639 of DATCUS010000230.1, forward strand.
CGCCGCTTCCTCATAGCTGCGGTCGAGACCGGCCAGCCGGGACTGCACGACGACGGCGACGAAGCACATCGTCAGCGTCGTATGCGCGATGGTCACGGTCCAGAAGCCGCGGCCGGCATCGATGGCGACAAACAGCAGCAGCAAGGACAGGCCGGTGATCACCTCCGGCATTACCAGCGGCGCGTAGAGCATGCCGGACATCAGCGTGCGGCCGCGGAACCCCGCGCCGCGCGACAGCGCTATGGCCGCCAGCGTACCGAGCACGGTGGCCAGCGTCGCCGACACCGCGCCGACGCGCAGACTCATCCAGGCCGCATCGAGCATCGCCTGGTCGTGGAAGAACTCGGTGTACCAGCGCGTCGACCAGCCGCCCCACACCGTCACCAACCTTGAGGCATTGAACGAATAGATCACCAGGATGACGATCGGCAGATAGAGAAACGCCAGACCGAACGCCAGCGAAGCGGCGTTGAAGCGGGAGAGGTTTGCGACACGCGAGGTCATCTCAACACCCCCATGCGCAAGAAAGACAGCTTTGAAACGAGAAAGCTTCTCCCCTCCCCCTTGCGGGGAGGGGTCGGGGGTGGGGGTAACCACATCGACAGTTTGCGCCTGTGGACCCCCCTCCCCAACCCTCCCCCGCCTAGCGAAGCTTCGCTTCGCGCGGGGGGGAGGGAGCCTACAGCGTGTACGGCGAATACGGTCATCACCGCGCCTCCAACTGCCGCCGCTGCAAATGGTCGTAGACCAGGAGCGGCAGCAGCAGCAGCGCCAGCAGCACGATCGCCGTGGCGGAAGCCACTGGCCAGTCGCGGTTGGTGAAGAATTCTAGCCACAGCGTCTGACCGATCATCAGCGAGTCCGAACCGGCCAGCAGGTCCGGGATCACGAATTCGCCGACGATGGGGATGAAGCACAGCAGCACGCCGGCAAGCACGCCACGCTGCGATAGCGGAAACGTCACCAGCCAGAACGCGTCGAAGCGCGAAGCCCCAAGGTCCGCGGCAGCCTCCAGCAGCGCGCAGTCGAGCTTGGCCAGCGTCGCATAGAGCGGCAGGATCATGAACGGCAGATAGGAATAGACCATGCCCAGGATCATCGCGGTGTCGGTGGACAGCCACACCAGCGGAGCCGACACGACGTGCAGCGCCAGCAGCACCTTGTTGAGCAAACCGTCGTGCTGCAGGATATTGATCCAGGCATAGATGCGGATCAGGAACGAGGTCCAGAACGGCACGATCACCAGCAGCATCGCCACGCTCTGCCAGCGCCGCGGCAGCCGCGCCATGGCATAGGCGACGGGATAGCCGATGCCCAGCAGGATCGCGGTGGAGACCACGGCGACGGCGACGCTGCGCAGGTACGACGCGAGATAAAGATTGTCCGACAGCAACAGCCGGAAGTTATCCAGCGACAGCATGGCGAAGGCCGCCTTCAGCCCGGCGGGATCGGTGAGATCGAACAGCGGCAGATAGGGCGGCTGCGTCACCGCGGTCTGCGACAGGCTGATCTTCAGCACGAAGCCGAACGGCAGCAGAAAGAACAGCACCATCCAGCCATAGGGCGCGATGGCCGCCAGTCGCGCCGGACGCGTGAACAGGTCGCGCGCGCTCATGGCTCCAGCACCACGCAATCGTCCGGCGTGAACCACGCCACCACCCGTTCGCCGACCGGATAGGCATCGACGTCGAGCCGCGTGGTGTTGGCCAGCGCGGCGCGCAGCGTGGCGCCGCGGTCGAGCCTGACCTGATACACCGACATGCCGCCGAGATAGCTGATATCGCTGACCACGCCATCGAGCCGGTTCATGGCGACGCCGTGGCCGGCAGCCGCCGGACCGCGCCGCGACAGCCGGATCTTTTCCGGACGGATGGCGACGCAGGCGGACTTTCCCGCCAAAGGCTGGCGCGGCTCGGCTGCGGAGATGCCGCCGGCATCAGGCGTGGTGACGGTGACGCGGTGTTCGTCATGCCAGGTCACTTCGCCGTCGAACAGGTTGATGTCGCCGACGAAGCCGGCGACCCAGCGCGACGCCGGCGCCTCGTAGAGCTGCCGCGGCGTCGCCACCTGTTCCAGCCGTCCGTCCTTCATCACGCCGATGCGGTCGGCCATGGTCATGGCCTCCTCCTGATCGTGGGTGACGATGACGAAGGTGGTGCCGAGCCGGCGCTGCAGCGCCATCAACTGGCGCTGGGTGCTCTCGCGCAGCTTCTTGTCGAGCGCCGCCAGCGGCTCGTCGAGCAGCAGCAGTTGCGGCCGCCGCGCCAGCGCGCGGGCCAGTGCCACCCGCTGCTTCTGGCCGCCGGACAATTGATCCGGCTTGCGCTTCTCCAGCCCGCCAAGCTCCACCAGCGCCACCATTTCGGCGACACGGACGTCAACCGCGGCGCGCGACAGGCCGGCGCGCTTCAGCCCGAAGCCGATATTGTCGCGCACGTTGAGATGCGGAAACAGCGCGTAGCTCTGGAACATCATGTTGACCGGCCGCTGATGCGGCAAGACCGGGGCGATGTCGGCGCCATCGAGCAGGATGGTGCCGGCATCAGGCGTCTCGAAACCGGCCAGCATGCGCAGCAGCGTGGTCTTGCCGCAGCCCGACGGCCCCAGCAGCGCGAAGAATTCGCCGGCCTTGATGTCGAGCGAGAGGCCGTCGACCGCAGTGAAGCCGCCGAATGTCTTCGTCACGGCATCGATGCGCAGCAGCGGCGTCGGAAAGGCGACAGCCGGCGCCGAGGTTGCGACGAGGTCGTCGCTGATGAGTTCTGTCGATGTCATGGGCGCACGCTAGCGGCGGAATGGCGCGGGCTCAAGCGACGCACGCTTTCTTCCCTCTCCCCCGCGCGAAGCTTCGCTTC
>DATCUS010000231.1:0-25719 GCA_036561845.1 Tardiphaga sp.
CTGCGCACCAGCCCCTCGCGCCAGGCGATCCAGCGCGGCCCCAGCGCGCTGGCGATGCGCTGGTCGTGGATCCGCGTGCCGTTCGGCTCGGTGGCGGCGTCGCCCTGCTCCACCACGTCGAACGCAAAGTCGCTGCCGATCAGCAGCTCGCGCGGTCGCTGCGCCAGCGTGCAATAGGCGTCGTTGACGAAGGTGATGCATCCGTTGCCGTCGCGCATCACGATCAGGTCGCCCTGCGCCTCGAACAGGCTGCGCGCGCGCTGCTCGGCCTCCTGCAGTTCCCAGTTGCGATCCACCAGCGCCTCGTTGTGCTGCGCCAGCTTGCGCATCCGCCGCGCCACGAAGCGCAGCCGCATGCTCAGCATGGCCAAACCGACGCAGGCCAGCGCGAACAGGAAGCTGGCACCGATCGCGAAGGCGTGCGGATCGTAGCCGGACCCCTCGGACTTGCTGCCGGAAATGAAGCCATAGGCGCCGCCGAACGCCGCCGAGAAGATCATGAAGGAGCGGATCACGAAGCTCAGGCTGGGGTGGCGCCGGGCGAAGCGGCGCAGGCGCGTCTTGATCCGGAAGAACCTGGGTATCACTGGTCAACCCGCCATTGTTGCCGGCCTCGCGCTTGCGCGCGCGAGCATCCGCAGGACTCGTTGCGCCGGGATCGCCCGCGGGAGAATGCGCGGATCACGTTGCCAAGTGTTTGTTGCCAAGTGTTTCATGGCGCGGGTCGCGAGACCCGCCGATGAGAACGCGGTAAACGCGGCGTTAACGGGTCAAAGGCTCGCTGCGGCCATGCGCGCCGCGTCGTTGCGGCCGGGTCCGCCATGGGCACCGACGATCAGCGCCGCGGCGTCGCGCGGTGTGAAGGAGTTCGACGTCACGAAGATCCGGTAGTCCGCGTTGCCGTCCCGTGACAGATAGATCACGGCAGCATCGGCGACGGGCGCTGCGGTGATGCCGATCAGGCGGGTGGCGGCACTGCTGTTGCAGGCGCCGCCATCGCTGCTGTCCTGGATGTCGTCAACCACGGCGAAATCGGCGGCTTCGGCGCTGTCGACGATCTGCACCCGCACGGTGGCGAGGCGGGGATCGTCCGTGAAGCTGACCTGTGCCTGTGTCTGCCACGGGCTCGCGGCGATGCGCGCCGTCGTCTCGCCCATCGCGATGCACGGCTGGGTGGCGGGCGCGAAGCCGCCGCGCGCGAACAAGGCGGCGAGAACAAGCGGAAACGTCGAGGCAAGGATCTTGAAACGCAACATGATACGCTACTCGCTGGCCCGGGGCGTGGCCCTATGGTTTGCAGAGCGTAAACAAAAGTCGTTACCGGCGGGTTGACGACACGATGTTGGTGCCGGCACCGGTCATGGTTGGTTTCTTCCGTGACGCCATGCGCAAGTGCGCGTGCCCGTCAGGCCGCGCGGCGGGTGTCGTCGGCCAGCGCCCGGTAGGACAGGGCTTCGGCGAGGTGCAGCCGGCCGATCTTCTCCGCGCCGTCGAGATCGGCCAAGGTGCGCGCCACCCGCAGCACGCGGTGATAGCCGCGCGCGCTGAGCCGCATGGTCTCGGCGGCATCGCGCAGCAAGGCCTGCCCCTGCGCATCCGGTTGTGCGACGGTCTCCAGCACCGCGGCCGGTGCCGCGGCATTGGTGCGGATGTTCGGCAGTCCCGCCGCTTCGTAGCGCGAAGCCTGGATGTCGCGCGCCGCCGCGACCCTTGCGGCGACTTCGGCCGAGCCTTCCGCCGGCGGCGGCAGGATCAGGTCCGCGGCGGTGACCGCAGGCACCTCGATGCGCAGGTCGATGCGATCCATCAGCGGGCCGGAGATGCGTTCCTGATAGTCGGCAGTGCAGCGGTCGTTGCGGCCGCGCTTGCAGGCATAGCCGGGCTCATAGGCATGGCCGCAGCGGCACGGATTCATCGCCGCCACCAGCATGAAGCGTGCGGGATAGGTGACGCGATGATTGGCGCGCGACACCGCGACCTCGCCGTTCTCCAGCGGCTGGCGCAGCGAATCCAGCACCCGCGGATCGAACTCCGGCAATTCGTCGAGGAACAGCACGCCCTGATGCGCCAGCGAAATCTCACCGGGCCGGGCGCGGATGCCGCCGCCGGTCAGCGCCGCCATGCTGGCGGAATGATGCGGCGCGCGGAACGGCCGCCGCGCCGTCAGCGCGCCGTCCTTGATCTCGCCGGCCACCGAGGCGATCATCGAGACCTCGAGCAGCTCCGCCGGCGACAGCGGCGGCAGGATCGACGGCAGCCGTGCCGCCAGCATCGACTTGCCGGAGCCGGGCGCGCCGACCATCAATAGATGATGTCCGCCGGCGGCGGCGATCTCCAGCGCGCGCTTGGCGCTTTCCTGACCCTTGATGTCGCGCAGATCGAGCAAGGCGGTGGGCGGCTCGTGGATCTTCGGCTGCGGCCGCGACAGCACCTGCGTGCCCTTGAAGTGATTGGCGATCTGGATCAGCGACTGCGCCGCGATGATCTCGATGTCGGGGCTCGCCCAGGCCGCCTCGGCGCCGCAGGCGGCCGGACAGATCAGTCCCTCGTCGCGGGCGTTGGCGCCGATCGCCGCCGGCAGCACCCCGGCCACCGGCGCGATTCCGCCGTCGAGGCCGAGCTCGCCCAGCACGGTGAAGCCGTTCAGAGCATCCGGCGGGATGGCGCCGATGGCCCCCATCAGGCCGAGCGCGATCGGCAGGTCGTAATGGCTGCCTTCCTTCGGCAGGTCGGCGGGGGCGAGATTGACGATGATGCGCCGCGCCGGCAGCGCCAGGCCGGAGGCCACCAGCGCCGCGCGCACGCGTTCGCGCGCTTCGGATACTGCCTTGTCGGGCAGGCCGACGATCAGGAAGTTCGGCAGGCCGGGCACGACCTGCACCTGGACATCGACGGCGCGGGCCTCGATGCCTTCAAAGGCGACGGTGGAGACGCGCTGAACCATGGATGCCCCTCCCGAAAGGAGGCTAACCCAAGGTTGCATTGCAGGCAAGAACAATAAGGGAACGGAGTTCCGCTGAACAGTACCGGGGGATATCTCGCGCTGTTCCGAAGCCCGGTAACAAATCTTAAAGCCTGCGATGCAAAATCAGGTGGTCGAAAAAGGACGGTCCAAACCTCCGACATGCCCGATCCTCTGCCCCAGCACCCGGTTCAAAGCGAAGCTGAGACCATCGCTGCCTTGAAGGCGCAGCTGGAGGCCCAGGCCGCGCTGATTCGCGCGCAGGCCGCCTCGCTCGCCCACAGCCAAAAGATATTCGAACGCTCGTCGGCGGCGGCGCGCATTGGCGTGTGGGAGTGCAACCTCGCCGATGAATCGCTGGTTTGGACGGACGTCGTCTACGACATCTTCGATCTGCCGCGCGGCGCGGCGCTCGACCGCGGCGAAATCCTCAGGTGCTATCCGGAGGAGTCGGCGCGTCAGTTGCACAAGTGGCGCAGCAAGGCGCTCGCGGAGCGCAGCGGCTTCAGCCTCGATACCGAGATCGTCACCGTCAGGGGCAACCGGCGCTGGATCAGGATCACGGCCACGGTGGAATGCGTCGACGGCGTCGCGGTGCGCATCTTCGGCATGAAGCAGGACATCACCGAAGAGAAGATTCTGGCCGACCGCAACCGCTACCTCGCCGAGTTTGACGTCATGACCGGGCTGGCCAATCGCAGCCAGTTTCAGTCGCGGCTGTCGCAGCTGAGCGAGGCCGGCGACGCCAGGCCGCTCGGCGCGCTGCTGCTGATCGACCTCGATGAATTCAAGTCGGTCAATGACAGCTGCGGGCATGCCGCGGGCGACCAGTGCCTGCGCGAGGCTGCGCTGCGCATCGGCAATGCCTGCCGCGGCGCCGAGCTGGTGGCGCGGATCGGCGGCGACGAGTTCGCCGTGATGCTTGGCGCGCATCTGCAGTTCGCGGAGATTTCGGAAACTGCGCGCACCATCGTCGAGGAGATGCGCCGCCCCGTCGTCTTCAACGGCCGCGAGCTGCAGCTCGGCGCATCGGTCGGCATCGCACTGGTCGACGGCTGCGCGCCGTCGCAACTGTTCATGATGGCGGACAGCGCGCTGTATGCGGCAAAGGCCGCCGGTCGCAGCACGTTCCGGATCCACAGGCCGGGCCCCGGCCGGCGCCCGAAAGGCTCGTCCGCCGCCGCCTGACGAAGGATCGCGCGGCGCTTGCGACCGCGTTGCGGCAAACCTCAGGCGGCGTGCCACAATCGAAAAGCGCCTGCGAAAACGTTGCGGCAGGCCTGCCTGAAGTCTGCCGCAACGCCGTCACAAGGTTTCGAACCGGCCTCCCGCGTCGTCACAGGCTCATGTTCATCGGTTCGGCGATGTAGTGGAAGCCGTCGCCATTCTTCACCACATGGCCGTAGCCGGGCCAGGCGAAGTGATAGGACATTACTGCGATCTTGTTGGCCGCCAGCATGTCGAGCATTTTCACGCGCGTATTCGCGGCCATCTTGGGATCGGAATCGTAGGAGAACTCCATCCGCGGTTTTTCCATCAGCAGGATCGCATGATGGGTGAGGTCGCCGAGGAAGGCGAAGGATTTGCCGTTCGACTGGATCATGAACATGTGGTGCCCGAAGGTGTGGCCGGGCGCTGCCAGCGCGGTGACGCCGGGCAGGAATTCCTGGCCGTCCTTGAAGAACACCAGGCGTTCACGCGCCGGCATCAGGTTCTTGCGCGCGTGGACGATGAAGTCCTTGAGCGGCGAGCCGAGCTTGCCTTCGTCGGTCCAGAACTTGAAGTCCTCCTCGCTGATATAAACCTGCGCATTGGGAAACAGCGGCTTGTCATTGGCGTCGACGATGCCGCCGATATGATCGACGTGGGCATGCGAGCACACGATGGCATCGATGTCCTCCGGCTTGAGACCGGCCTCGCTGATGCTCTTCATCAGACGTCCGGTAGTCGGTCCGAACAGCTTCGACGTGCCCATGCCGGTGTCGAACATGATCAGTTGGTCGCCCATGTTGACGATCGGAATGTTCTGTTCGAGCACCACATTGCCGGGATCGAGGAAGTTGTCGGTCAGCATCTTCTTCACCTCCTCCTTGGGCACGCCGATGAAGGTGCCGGAAGGATCGCCGAGCGGCAAAGGTCCGTCGGAGACCACTGAGACCTCGGCGCTGCCGAGCATGAAGCGATGGAAGTAGGGCGATTGGGTTCCGAGCTTCGGCGCCTTCGCCAGTGCGCCTCCGCCGACGATGCTGGTGGTCAGTCCGGCGCCGAGGGCGAGCAGCGAGCGTCGCGACAATTCGAGCGCCATGCGGAATCTCCCTTGATTGCTTTTGCTTGCCGCTGTCAGGCGGGCGGCCCGATTGGCCGGGCGTGCGTGCATATGCTGCTCCCGCCGCGAAATGCTGGCAAGCGGAAGTGCGAAGGGTGAAACGCCGTCACAGAAGTTTCATGCGCTGCGGCCAACCCGCGGCCGAGGGTCAGAAGAGTCAGAGGTGCGAGAACATCGGTTTCCCTGGCGTTTCGAGCTTCGCTCTGAGGATGCTGCCGCTGCCGGATTCGGTGATGTACAGCGAACATCCGTCCGGCCCGCCGTAAGCGATATTGGTCGTGTGATTGCCGGCGCATGAGCGCACGCGGTACTGCGGCTCGCCGCGGGCATCGAAAATCCATACCGAGCCAAGCCCGACATGAGAGACCGCGAGTCCGCCTTTGGCATCCAGCGCCAGTCCGTCGGGACCGCCCCATCCGCCGGACAGCTGGATGTAGATGCCGACCTTGGCCACGCCACCGTCGCGGCGCAACGGCACGCGCCACACGCAGTTGCCGCGGGTGACGGCAACGTACAGCATCGTCTCGTCGAGGTTCATCACGATGCCGTTCGGGCTCGGCACGTTGTCGAGCAGACAGTCGACCTGGCCGTCGGGCCGCAGCCGGAAGACGCGTCCGCTCGGATCGTGCAGCCCGGTCATGCCCTGGTCGGTGAAATACAGGTCTCCGTTGCGGGCGAAGAAAAGGTCGTTGACCGCCTTGAAGCGCTCCAGGTTGGCGCGGACGAGATAGGGCGCGATCTTGCCGCTCACGGGATCGAGCAACATGATGCCGTTCTTGTAGTCGGCGATAAAGACGCGTCCGTCCTGGTGAATCTTCAGTCCGTTCGGCCAGCCGTCATACTCACAGACGAGATTGAAATCGCCTTGCGGCGAGATCCGGAAAATCCGTCCGTTCGGGATATCGACGCACCACAGGTTTCCGCTGCGATCGAACGACGGACCCTCGAGCAGCGAGTGGGGCGGACTGCCTGCCGGCTGCGCCGCGACCCATTCGTTGGCGGGGTCGCAGCCCCTGTACTGGTCGGGCAGCCGCGCGAACACTTCGGTCTCGACGTTTGCGGGGGGAGCGAACATGACGGGTTCCTGTGTTGGTATGGGCGAGCGCAGCCGCGACTACGCGGCTGCGCCAATGGGCTGTCGCGTCAGGGTCAGCGACGACAACGCTCCGATGAGCAGCAGGATGCCGGCCAGGCCGAACGCCCAGCCATAGCCACCGGATCCCGCAATCACGTAGCCGGTGACGATGGGGGCCAGCACGCCGAAGATGTTGCCGCCGAACACCAGGATGCTGGTGGCCTTGCCGGCATCCTGCGAGTTGCGCAGCAGATCGTTGGTGAGTGCGAAGTTCAGCGACACCGCGGTGGAGATGCCGGTCAGCGATATCGTGACCAGCGCGACGATTCCCCACACCGACGTGACGAAAGGAGCTGCCAGGATGATCGACGAACACAGCATCATGACCACCACCATGTTGCGGCGGCCGCCATTGCGCACCGTGGCGGGACTGAGAACGGCGTCGCTGACCCGGCCGAGCGCGATGCCGAGGATGACCGCGAGTCCGTAGGAAATGGCCGTGTACAGACCGGTCTTCAGGATCGACAGATCGCGCGTCGCCTGCAGGTAGCTCGGCAGCCAGGTCAGGAACAGGTACTGCGTGTAGACCGCGCATCCCTGCGTGAGCGCCAGGCCCCAGACCGATCTGGCGCGGAGCAAATTCCGCAAGCTCGTGACACTTCCTGCTGCGGCGATGCTCTCGCCGGCGTTGCGCTCACTCAAAATCTTCTGGCGTTCCTCCGGCTGCAGCCAGGTGACTTTTTCCGGCTTGTTGAACCAGATCAGCCACGCGGCCAGCCAGACAAAACCGATGGCGCCGGCGACCACGAACGATCCGCGCCATCCCCAGATGCTGGATACCCATGCGAGCAGAATCGCGCCGAAAGCCGGGCCGGCATAACCGCCGCTGTTGAAGATCGCAGTGGCCACGCCGCGTTCGCCGACCGGAACCCATTCGCGGATGGTGCGGATGCCGGCGGGAAAGGTGGATGCTTCGCCAGCCCCCATGGCCAGCCGCGTGGCGACCAGGGCGGAAAAACTGCCGGCGGCGCCTGTCAGCATGGTGGCCGCGGACCACACCGTAATGCTGACGGCGTTTGAAACACGCGTGCCGTAGCGGTCCACAAACATGCCCATCGGCAGCAGGCAGATGATGTAGGTCCACAAGAACGAGGAGAACAGATAGCCGAGGGCGACGGGCGAGAGGTTGAATTCCTGGGCGATGGCCTGCGAAGAAACCGACAGGGCGATGCGATCGACATAATTGATCGCGGAAAGGCAGAACAACAGCAGGTAAATCCAGTAGCGACGACGGCCGACCCTCATCATTCACTCCCATATATTTTGTTTTTTTAATCTTGGGAGCACGTTGCTTAATCGCAGGGCATAAGGTCAAATATTCAAAACGACTGACCATATAGATCAAGGTTATGAACCCGCGCTTCAGGCAACTTGAGATCTTCCGCGCCGTCATGGAGACAGGAAGCGTCACTGAAGCGGCCCGTATGCTGCGGGTGTCGCAGCCGGCGGTCAGCAAGATCCTGCAGCAGGCCGAGGCGCAGCTTGGATTTGCCCTGTTTCTGCGCGTTCGCGGGGCGCTCACGCCGACCACCGAAGCGCGCAAGCTGTTTCCTGAGTTGATCAAGGCGTTCGCGGCGATGGAGTCGGTCAACCGGCTCGCCCATGACCTGCGCGATTCCAAGAGCGGGGTGGTGACGGTGGCGGCCTCGGCATCGTTCGGAAACAGCCTGATCGGCACCACGATCGAGCGGTTTCGCCGGTCGCGGCCGCGCACGCGCGTGGTTCTCCAGACCCTGCTCAACCATGAGATCGTGGAGTTCGTCGCCGAACAGAAGGTCGATCTCGGCTTTGCCCTCAGCCCGGCCGAAGATACCGAGACTGTCGCCTCTGACCTCTGTTCGACCGATCTGTTCTGCGTCATGCCGCGTCGGCACCCGCTCGCCGAACATGCGGGCATCGACGTCCAGCGGCTGCAGGACTACCCGCTCATTTCCTTCAACAGCGGCCGCCCCATCGGCGCCCTGCTGGAGTCGCTGTTCGACGCTGCCGGACTGCGTCGCAACCTGGCGGTCGAGGTCACGCAGTCCTGGACCGCCTGTTCGCTGGTGCAGGCCGGCGCGGGCATCGCCATCGTTGACGGCTTTGCCTTGCTGGGCGGCATGTTTTCGGATCTGGTCCGCAAACCGCTGGCGCCGCGCGTGCTCATTACCGGACGCATGCTGAAGCCGCGACATCATCCGACGTCGCGGCTCGCCCAGGCATTCATCTCCGAGTTCGCAAGTGTCGTTCAGGAGCACATCGATCGCGGCGAACTGACAACTTGCACGCCGGCGGCGAAACCGAATTGACGGCGTGAAGCCTCAGCCCGGTCGCCGCGTTGCCCGGCCTAGCCGCGCTTCTTCTCGATCACGTCCCACAGCCGTGCTGCCACATCCGGTCCGCCAAGCCTGGCGATGGCGCGGATGCCGGTGGGCGAGGTGACGTTGATTTCGGTGAGGTTGCCGTCGATCACGTCGATGCCGACGAACAGCAGCCCGCGCTCGCGCAGCGCAGGCCCGAGGCGTTCGCAGATCTCGCGTTCGCGCGGCGTCAGCTCGGTCTCCTTCGCCGCGCCGCCGCGCACCATGTTGGAGCGCAGGTCGTCTTCGGCCGGGACGCGGTTGACCGCGCCGGCGAATTCGCCGTCGACCAGGATGATGCGCTTGTCGCCGTGCTTCACTTCGGGAAGGAAGCGCTGGATCACCCACTGTTCCTTGAAGGTCACCGAGAACATGTCGTAGAGCGAGCCGAAATTCATGTCTTGCGGCAGCACGCGGAACACCGCGGCGCCGCCGTGGCCGTGCAGCGGCTTCATCACCACCGCGCCGTGCTCGGCGCGGAACGAATTGATTTCGGCCATGTCGCGCGAGATCAGCGTCGGCGGCATCAGGTCGGAAAAGTTCATCACAAAAATCTTTTCCGGCGCGTTGCGCACGGAGGCGGGATCGTTGACCACCAGCGTCTTCGGATGGATGCGCTCGAGCAGGTGCGTCGAGGTGATATAGGCAAGATCGAACGGCGGGTCCTGGCGCAGCAGCACCACGTCGAAGGACGCCATGTTGACGCGTTCGGGCTCGCCGAGGCTGAAGTAGTCGCCCTCGACGTCGCGCACCGTCAGCTTCTGCACCGGCGCAATCACCTTCTCGCCGCGCAGCGAGAGCTTGTCGGGGGTGTAATAGGACAGTGCGTGGCCGCGCTTCTGCGCCTCCAGCAGCATGGCAAAGGTCGAATCGCCCTTGTGGTTGATGCGCGCGATGGGGTCCATCTGGACGGCGACGTTCAAGGTCATGCAGGGACTTCCGGAGTTGTGGTCGGGAGGCGGGATCAGGTGCTGGCGTCGAATGCCGCTAACAGATGGCGCGGCAGATGTCTCGGCGCAATCAGCATGACGTCGAAACGCAGGTCGAATTCGGCGTGCTCGGGATGGGCCATCAGCCAGGCCTGCGCGGCGTCGACGATGCGGCGCTGCTGCCGCGGCGTCACCGCATAGGCGGCTTCGTCGAGGCTGGCCCGCGCCTTGACCTCGACGAAGGCGACGAGCTGGCGCCGGCGCGCCACGATGTCGATCTCGCCATGGGGCGTGCGAAACCGCCGCGCCAGGATCGAATAGCCCTTGGCGATCAGCCAGGCCGCGGCGCGGCTTTCGGCCGAGATGCCGGTGCGGAACGCGGCGACGCGCTCCGGCGCGGCAACTTTCGCCGCCGGCGCACCGTGCGCGATCTCGTCAGTCTTCCGTGTCTTCGCCATCTTGGCGGTCCGGCCGGTTCTGCTTGGCGAGTTCGAGGGCGCGGGCATAGATCTCGCGGCGCGGCCGGCCCGACACCTCGACCGCATGGGCCACCGCATCCTTGACGCTGTCGTGCTGCAGCGACGCGCGCAGCATGTCGTCGAGATCGCCCTCGGTCATGGTGTGGGCATCCGCCGCGGGCGGGCCGATTACCAGCACGAACTCGCCGCGGGTCTCAAGCTCGCCGGCCACGGCGGCAAGTTCGGAGACCTTCGCGCGGCGCACTTCCTCATGCATCTTGGTCAGTTCGCGGCAGATCGCGGCGTCGCGGCTGCCCATGATCTCGGCGAGATCCGCCAAAGTGTCTTGCACGCGGTTGCCGGAATCGAACATCACCAGGGTGGCATCGATGCGCGACAGTTCGGTGAGGCGGGCGCGGCGCGCCATCTGCCGCGACGGCAGAAAACCTTCGAAGAAGAAGCGGTCGGTGGGCAATGCCGCCACCGCCAGCGCCGCCAGCACCGAGGACGGGCCGGGCAGCGCGATCACGTTGAAGCCGCTAGCTGCGACCTCGCGCACCAGCTTGAAGCCGGGATCGGAGATCAGCGGCGTGCCGGCGTCGGACACCAGCGCGATGGAGGCGCCCTGGGCGAGCTTCTCGAGGATCTTGGGTCGCGCCTGCTCGGCGTTGTGCTCGTGATATTGCTTGAGCTGGCCGGAAATCGCATAGCGCTCGGTCAGCCGGCGGGTGATGCGGGTATCCTCGCAGGCGATGATATCGACGCCGGCCAGCGTCTCCAGCGCGCGGATCGTGATGTCGCCAAGATTGCCGATCGGGGTCGCCACCAGATGCAGCCCCGGCGCCGCCTTCGGCGCCGTCAGCAGGTGGCCGGCGATGGCGAAGGTCCGCGCCGAGGCCGGTTGCGGTTCGGCGGGGAGCGGTGGGGTGACGGGAGTTGCGCGCATGGCGGCAATGTAGGGAATTGCAGAAAGCGGGGACAGCCGTTTTTCCGACATTTCGCTGCGGTTCATCCTCGCCATGTCAGGCTGTGGCCGTGATAGGGTCGGAACGGACATAAAGCTTTTGTTTTGGTTAACTTTTTGCCGACAATATGTCTGAATGACCCTCCATGTCGGGAGGTGGAAGTCCGGGCCGATCTCGGTCGGTCGAGGAAAAATGCGATGGCGGGACCGTTTAATCCCAGGTTTGGCAGGCCGGGTTCAACCCGGCGGACGGCGCTCGGACTGATTCTCGGCGCCCCCTTGCTTGGCGCCTGCGCCGGCGTCCAGCAATCACTGACCAACGGTTTCGGCGGTCCGGCCACACCTGCCGGACCCGCGCAGGAGCCGCAAGCGGTCGGCAAGGGCCAGGTCAAGGTCGGGCTGATCCTGCCGCTGTCGGCGGCGGGCAATGCCGGCGTCGCCGCGCAGTCGATGAAGAATGCCGCGGAAATGGCGCTGGCCGAATTCCAGAATCCCAATATCCAGCTTCTGATCAAGGACGACGCCGGCAGTCCCCAGGGCGCCCAGCAAGGCACCCAGCAGGCGCTCGACGAAGGCTCGGAAATCATTCTCGGTCCACTGTTCGCGCAGTCGGTGCCGGCAACGGCGCAACTGGCCCGCGCCCGCGGCGTCTCGGTGATCGCATTCTCCACCGATGCCACCGTGGCCGGCCGCGGCGTCTATCTGCTCAGCTTCCTGCCGGAGTCCGACGTCAACCGCATCATCGATTACGCCGCCTCGACCGGGAAGAAATCCTTCGCCGCCATGCTGCCGGAAAACGCCTATGGCAATGTGGTGGAGGCCGCCTTCAAGCAGGCGGTCGCCCGCAAGGGCGGGCGCATCGTGGCGTTCGAGAAGTACGGCACCGACCGCAGCACGGCGGCACGCAATATCGCGGCGGCGCTGGGCGGCGCCGACGCGCTGTTCCTGGCAGACGATGGCGACGCGGTGGTAACCACCGCCGATGCGCTGGTCGGGGCGGGTGCCAATCTGCGCAACGTGCAGTTGCTCGGCACCGGGTTGTGGGACAATCCGCGGGTCTACGGCAGCGCCAATCTGCAGGGCGGGCTCTACGCCGCGCCGGATCCGTCCGGCTTCCGCGCCTTCGCCGGCCGCTACCGCGCCAAATACGGCGCCGATCCGGTGCGGACCGCGACGCTGGCCTATGATGCGGTGGCGCTGGTGGCGGCGCTCGCCCGCACCCAGGGCGGCCAGCGCTTTTCGCCGGAGGTGCTGACCAATACTTCGGGCTTCGCCGGCATCGATGGCCTGTTCCGCTTCCGCAACGACGGCACCAACGAGCGCGGCCTCGCCGTGATGCGCGTGGCCTCGGGCGGCGGTCAGGCCGTGGTGGGATCGCCGAAGAGTTTTGGGGCGTAGGCCTCAGCTCTCAGCTGTCGTCCCCGCCTAGCGCGCCAAAGGCGCGCTAGGCGGGGACGACACTTGGAGCTTACGCCGCCAGATCCGCGACCACCGCATCGAGCACGGGAAAACCCTCCTGCGTCACGCGCAGGCGGCCGTCGTCCTCGACGACAATGGCGCCTTCGGCGCGCAGGATTCTGATGCGGTCGGGATCGAGGGCGCGGCCGGATAGCGCCCTGTAGCGTGCGGGGTCGATGCCTTCCTTGAGCCGCAGTCCCATCAGCAGGAACTCGTCAGCGCGTTCCTCGCTGTTCAGCAGGTCGTCGGTGATGACACCGTGGCCGTTGTCCTCGACGCGCATCACCCAGGCCTCCGGCCGCTTCTCGGTGGCGACGGCGTGTCTGACACCGTCGATATCGAGCCGGCCATGGGCGCCCGGGCCGATGCCGGCATATTCCTGGCCGCGCCAGTAGACGAGGTTGTGTTTGCATTCCGCGCCGGGGCGGGCGTGGTTGGAAATCTCGTAGGACGGCAGGCCGTGCTGCGCGCAGATCTCCTGCGTCACGTCGTAGAGAATGCGCGCCATGTCTTCGTCCGGCGTCTTCAGCTTGCCGGCGGCGTGCAGGCCGAAGAACGGCGTGCCTTCCTCGATGGTCAATTGATATAGCGACAGGTGTTCGGCGGCTTCGGAGATCGCGAGCTTCAGTTCGTCGGTCCACATCTGCGGCGTCTGGTCGGGCCGCGCATAGATCAGGTCGAACGAGTAGCGATCGAAAGCGCTGCGTGCGATGGCCACCGCGTCGAGCGCCTCGCGGGCGCTATGCAGGCGGCCCAGCGATTTCAGCGAGGCGTCGTCGAGCGCCTGCACGCCGAGCGAGACGCGGTTGACGCCGGCGGCGCGGTAGCCGTGGAAGCGCGTCGCATCGACCGACGTCGGATTGGCTTCGAGCGAGACTTCGGCGTCATCAGCGACGCTCCAGTGCTTGCCGATCGAATCGAGAATCGCACCGATGGTCTGCGGCTTCATCAGCGACGGCGTGCCGCCGCCGAAAAAGATCGACGACACCGTGCGGCCCGGCGTGCGCGCTGCGGTGGTTTCGAT
Organism: Tardiphaga sp.; assembly: GCA_036561845.1. GTDB lineage: Bacteria > Pseudomonadota > Alphaproteobacteria > Rhizobiales > Xanthobacteraceae > Tardiphaga. Next base: position 13,596 of record DATCUS010000231.1, read on the forward strand.
CTCGCGCGCGAAGGCGCGGGCAAAACGCTCTTCGTCGATCGGCTGGTGGCGGACATGGCTGTTGAAGTCGCAATACGGGCACTTCGACAGACAGAACGGCCAGTGCACGTAGACGCCGAAGGCGTCCTGTCTTGCGTCAGCGCTCAAGGCAGATCTCCGCCAGCTTGACGAAGGCTTTGGCCCGGTGCGACAGGCCGAGGCCGAGCGGCGGCAGGCCGTGCTTCTCGATGCTGGTCATCTCGCCGAAGGTGCGGTCGTGGCCGTCGGGCTGGAACGAGGGATCGTAGCCGAAGCCGGCGTCGCCGCGCACCGGCCATACCAGCGTGCCGTCTGCGCGCGCCTCGACTTCCTCGATATGACCATCGGGCCAGGCGACGCACAGCGCGGAAACGAAATGCGCCTTGCGCTGTTCGGACGTGGTGGCGCCGCGCTCCTGCAGCAGCCGTTCGATGCGGGTCATCGCCGCGGTGAAATCCTTGGAGTCGCCGGCCCAGCGCGCCGAATAGATGCCAGGCGCGCCGTCGAGCGCGTCCACCACCAGGCCGGAATCGTCGGCGAAGGCCGGCAGTTGCGCGGCCTCGGCCGCCGCGATCGCCTTGATGGCGGCGTTGGCACGGAACGAGTCGCCGGTCTCTTCGGGCTCACCGAGCCCGAGCTCGCCGGCCGAGACCGCTTCGATGCCATACGGCGCCAGCAGCTCGCGCATCTCGGCCAGCTTGCCAGGATTGTGGGTGGCGATCACGAGGCGGCCGGTGATTCGGCGGTGTTGGGTCATGCGTTGATTCTATCCGTCATGGCCGGGCCTGTCCCGGCCATCCACGATGTTTTGCGAGAACGTGGATGCCTGGCATACGCCGGGCATGACGGCCTCACGCCACCGCGATTTTCTGCAGCGCGACCAGCCGGCCGATGCCCTGTTGCGCCAGACCCATCAGCTTGAGGAATTCGTCCTGCGAGAACGGCGTCTTCTCCGCGGTGCCCTGCACCTCGATGATGCGGCCGTCGCCGGTCATGACGAAGTTGGCGTCGGTATCGGCCTCGGAATCCTCGGCGTAGTCGAGATCGAGCACCGGCGTGCCGTTGTAGATGCCGCAGGAGATCGCCGCGATATTGTCGCGCAGCACCTTGTCGCCGTCGCCGTTCTTGAACATGTTGCGGTTCTTCATCCAGCCGATGCAGTCGGCCAGCGCCACCCAGGCGCCGGTGATCGAGGCGGTGCGGGTGCCGCCGTCGGCCTGGATCACGTCGCAGTCGATGGTGATCTGGCGTTCGCCGAGCGCTTCGAGATTGACCGCGGCGCGCAGCGAGCGGCCGATCAGGCGCTGGATTTCGACGGTGCGGCCGCCCTGCTTGCCGGCGGCCGCCTCGCGACGGGTACGCTCCAAGGTGGCGCGCGGCAGCATGCCGTATTCGGCGGTGACCCAGCCGCGGCCCTGGCCCTTGAGCCACGGCGGCAGCCGCTCTTCCAGGGTCGCGGTCACCAGCACATGGGTGTCGCCGAACTTCACCATGCAGGAGCCTTCGGCATATTTGACCACGCCGCGTTCCAGCGACACGGCGCGCAGTTCATCGGGCGCACGACGGCTTGGCCGCATGAGTAAAATCCTTCCGAAAATTCAATGAAAGCCTGTTCGCGGTGCTTTTAGGGGGGTGGGCCGGCAGCGGCAAGGGCTGCCCGGACCTAATGCAGCAATGGGTGCTTGTAAGTCAGGCCCCGGAGCGACAAATTAGGGGCTGTCACAGGAGTTGCCCTTGGCCCATCACGATCCGATCGGCCTGATTGCCGCCAATGCCGGGCTCGCGCAGCTCAATGAGCGGTCGCGCGAGATTTTCCGGCAGATTGTTGAAAGCTACCTGGCCACCGGCGAACCGGTCGGCTCGCGCAACATTTCCCGCCTGATCACGGTGCCCTTGTCGCCGGCCTCGGTGCGCAATGTGATGTCGGACCTCGAGCAGCTCGGGCTGATCTATGCCCCGCACACCTCGGCCGGCCGGCTGCCGACCGAGCTCGGCCTGCGCTTTTTCGTCGATGCCCTGATGCAGGTCGGCGATCTCACCGAACCGGAGCGGCAGTCGATCCAGGCCCAGTTGAGTTCCGCCGGCCGTCCGCAATCGGTCGAGGCCGCACTCGGCGAGGCGCTGACCCGATTGTCCGGCCTGACCCGGGCGGCGGCGGTGGTTTTGACCGCCAAGGCCAATTCCCGGCTGAAACACATCGAATTCGTCCGGCTGGAACCGGAACGGGCGCTGGTGGTGCTGGTGTCCGAGGACGGCCAGGTCGAAAATCGCGTGCTCACCCTGCCGCCGGGGGTGCCGACCTCGGCGCTCACCGAGGCGACCAATTTCCTCAACGCGCGGATTCGCGGCCGCACTCTGGACGAGGCCCGGCTGGAACTGGAGACGGCGCTGGCCCAGAACCGCGCCGAGCTCGACCAGCTCACCCAAAAGGTCATCTCCGCCGGCATCGCCAGCTGGTCGGGCGGCGACAATGATGACCGGCAGCTGATCGTCCGCGGCCACGCCAACCTGCTGGAGGACCTCCATGCGCTGGAGGATCTGGAGCGGGTCCGGCTGCTGTTCGACGACCTCGAGGCCAAGCGCGGCGTCATCGACCTCCTGGGCCGCGCCGAACGCGCCGAGGGCGTCAGGATTTTCATCGGCTCGGAAAACAAGCTGTTCTCGCTGTCCGGCTCTTCGACCATCATCGCGCCCTACAGCGACGGCGCCGGCCATATCGTCGGCGTGCTCGGCGTGATCGGGCCGACCCGGCTGAATTATGCCAAGGTGATCCCGATGGTCGACTATGCCGCACGGATCGTCAGCCAGATGCTCGGCGGGTGACCGAAACGCCGCTCCGATTCACCGGTTGCGCTTGATTTTTGCCCTGCAAACCACGATATCCGGCGCAGCAATCCCCCCATACGAAGCGTTTTTCAGAAGGCAGCGTGATGACTGATTCCAACGGGTCGAACGAGAATCCCGAAAAGCAGGCTCAGCCCGCCGAACCGGTGGTCTCGAAGCCGTACATCATGCCGGACGATCCGGAGCCCAATTCGGTCGAGGCGCTGGCCAAGGAAGCCGCGGAATCGCGCGACAAGATGCTGCGCACGCTGGCGGAAATGGAAAACCTGCGCAAGCGCACGCAGAAGGAGGTGGCCGACGGCCGCACCTATGCGATCACCAATTTCGCCCGCGAAGTGCTGGATATCGCCGACAGCCTGCAGCGCGCCCTCGATGCGCTGCCCGCCGAGACCAAGGCCAATGCCGAGTCCGGCATCAAGGCGCTGATCGAAGGCGTCGAATTGACCGAGCGCTCGCTGCACAACACGCTGGAAAAGAACGGCGTCAAGAAGTTCGATCCGGCCGGCGAAAAGTTCGATCCGAACTTCCAGCAGGCGATGTACGAGGTGCCGGATGCCTCGGTGCCCGCCGGCACCGTGGTGCAGGTCGTGCAGGCCGGCTACACCATCGGCGAGCGCGTGCTGCGCCCGGCGCTGGTCGCAGTGTCCAAGGGCGGTGCCAAGATCGCTGCGTCGGAGTAATGTGACGCGGAAGCGCTCATGGTTTCCCTCCCCCTTGCGGGGAGGGTCGGCCGAACAAGCCAATGCGCAGCATTGGCGAAGCGGAGGCCGGGGTGGGGAGCCCCACGCGCCGTTCTTCAGTGGGGGCACCCCCACCCGTCACGTTTGTTCGCTTCGCTCTCAAACGCGCCATCCTCCCCGCAAGGGGGAGGGAAAGAAAGCGCTACTACGCTAACGCCGCTACGCCGCCAGATCGGTCGACTGGATCCGCTTGACGCCGGCCTTGGCCATGTCGGCCCAGGCTTTCGCCAGCGAGCCCTGGGTGTCGATGCCGCGGCAGGCGTCCTCGATCACATAGGTGTCGAAGCCGGCTTTGCGCGCGTCGAGCGCGGACCAGGCGACGCAGAAATCGGTGGCGAGGCCGGCGATGAACACGCGCTGCAGCTTGCGTGACTTCAGATAGGCGGCGAGGCCGGTCGTGGTCTTGCCATCGGCCTCGGTGAAGGCCGAATAGCTGTCGACGTCCTTGTGAAAACCCTTGCGGATGACCAGTCCGGCCTGCGGGATGGCGAGGTCCCTGGACAGGCCGGCGCCATCGGTGCCCTGCACGCAATGGTCCGGCCACAGCACCTGCTTGCCGTATTTCAGGTCGACGGTTTCGAACGGCTTCTTGCCGCCATGGCTGGACGCGAACGAGACGTGGCCCGGCGTGTGCCAGTCCTGGGTCAGCACCACATCGGCGAACTTCTTCGCCATGGCGTTGATGACCGGCACCACCTTGTCGCCGTCCTTCACCGCGAGACTGCCGCCCGGCAGGAAGCAGTTCTGCACGTCGATCACCAGCAGCACCGAGGTCTTGTCGAGACTGATCTTGCCGGCAGCCCAAGCGGCTTTCGGCAGCAGACCGGCCATGGCCGCGGCCCCCAGTCCGGCAACAAATTCCCGTCGCGTCGGCATCGCTGATCTCCCCGGAAGAAGCGCCAGCAAATCAGGTCGCGGGGAAATCGTAAAGCCGGACGCGCAGCGCCGGCTGATCAAATTGTGGTCGGCCCGTGCGTGCGCTCAGCGCGGCTGGATCCCGTCGCGCACGGCGCGGAAACGCGGAAAAGCCTTCGGCCAGCCGTCGCGCGGCGTGCTGGCAATGATCCGCACTGCCACGCTGCCGCTGGAGAAACGCAGCCACTGCACCACGGTGACCGGGGTATTGGCCTTGCCGCTGACCGCGTCCATGCGGGTCTCGTAGCCCGGCGAGCCGTCGAGCCGCATCGGCTCGGACATGGTGATTTTGACGTCGCGGAGACCGGGGATCATGGTGGCGGCCTGCTGGGCGAAGCGACCACGATCCTCCGGCTTTTCCGGTGCCGAGTTGATGGTGCCGATCACCATGAAGGGCGACGCCTCGACGCCATTTTCGTCGGTGGCGTCGGCCAGCAGGATGGTCGAGCCGGGCGCCAGGGTGCGCACGGTCTTGAAGTCGCTCATCTCGGTGATCTTGAAGGGCAGCAGGCCCAACTGCTCGTCGACCGGGACTTCCTTGCGGATCGATGCGGAGGAGAACATCTGGCGCACCGCGTCGTCGGTGTAGATCTTCATGGCGTTTTCCGGGACCTGCACGGCGATGTAGCCGGAGAAGGTGCCGCCCGGCATGATCATCGAGTAGCGCCTGACGTTGCCGGTGGCATCCTTGCCGTTCTCGACGGTGTAATAGGCCTTGCCGGCCACGGTATCGAGGGTCTCGGGCTTCACGCCGCCGGCGGCCGCCGCGCCTGCCTTGAAGGCGGTCTCGACCTCGCCATAGGCGGCAGCCGGAAGCTCGGTGATCAGGACCTTGACGCCCTGGTCGGAGGTCTCGAACCCGGTGAAGGTTTTCGCCGGCGCCAGGCCGACCAGCGGTGTCATGCCGATCCTGACGCCCGGCGGGTAGACTGCATCGGCAGCGAAGGCCGAAGTGCCGGCGCCCAGCAACAGGGTCAGCGCGAAAAGTGGAGCGATGTGTTTCATGAAAATCTACTGGGTTCGCATTGCGGCTGTTCGATGGTCGCGGACTGCGGCTATTGGTGCCATGACGCCGCGACCGAAGGCCATGCTGTAACGAATTTCCCGGTCCGGCAACAGGTCGGCGGCTCACCGCAGCTCCTTTGGCCCGGCCCTGTGGCGGGGCGCAACCAGCCGGATCGATTAATCTTTTGCCTTGCAGGCGTTTTCCTTGGGTTGGCCATGCGTCCGGTCCTTGCAGCCCCCACCCCCCCTCCTATATGAGGCCTACCGTCGCAATATCGCGAGCATTTGATTATTTGGGGGTTTGGATTGGTGCGCCGTCAGGGCCCAGCCAACCTGCCGCAAAAAGAAGGGTATGAGGACCATGGGAAAGGTCATTGGCATCGATCTCGGCACCACGAATTCCTGCGTGGCTGTCATGGATGGAAAGTCACCTAAAGTCATCGAGAACGCCGAGGGCATGCGGACGACCCCGTCCATCGTCGCCTTCAGCGACGACGGCGAACGCCTCGTCGGCCAGCCGGCCAAGCGCCAGGCGGTGACCAATCCCGAACGCACCATCTTCGCCGTCAAGCGCCTGATCGGCCGCCGCTACGACGATCCGACGGTGGAGAAGGACAAGAAGCTTGTCCCCTACAAGATCGTCAAGGCCTCCAACGGCGACGCCTGGGTCGAAGCCGACGCCAAGACCTATTCGCCCTCGCAGGTCTCCGCCTTCATCCTGCAGAAGATGAAGGAGACCGCGGAAGCCCATCTCGGCGCCAAGGTCGACCAGGCCGTCATCACGGTCCCCGCTTATTTCAACGATGCCCAGCGTCAGGCCACCAAGGACGCCGGCAAGATCGCCGGTCTCGAAGTGCTGCGCATCATCAACGAGCCGACCGCGGCCGCGCTGGCCTACGGCCTCGACAAGTCGAAGAGCGGCACCATCGCGGTGTACGATCTCGGCGGCGGCACCTTCGACGTCTCGATCCTCGAGATCGGCGACGGCGTGTTCGAGGTGAAGTCGACCAACGGCGACACCTTCCTCGGCGGTGAAGATTTCGACATGCGCCTGGTCAGCTATCTGGCCGACGAATTCCAGAAGGAGCAGGGCATCAACCTGCGCAACGACAAGCTGGCTCTGCAGCGCCTGAAGGAAGCCGCTGAAAAGGCGAAGATCGAGCTGTCGTCGACCACCCAGACCGAGATCAACCTGCCGTTCATCACCGCCGACGCTTCCGGTCCGAAGCATCTGACCATGAAGCTGACCCGCGCCAAGTTCGAGGCGCTGGTGCAGGATCTGGTCGAGAAGACCATCGAGCCCTGCCGCAAGGCGCTCAAGGACGCAGGTCTGACCGCGGCCGAGATCGGCGAAGTGGTGCTGGTCGGCGGCATGAGCCGCATGCCGAAGGTCCAGGAAGTCGTCAAGCAGCTGTTCGGCAAGGAGCCGCACAAGGGCGTCAACCCGGATGAGGTCGTCGCGATCGGCGCGGCCATCCAGGCCGGCGTGCTGCAGGGCGACGTCAAGGACGTGCTGCTGCTCGACGTGACCCCGCTGTCGCTGGGCATCGAGACGCTGGGTGGCGTGTTCACCCGCATCATCGAGCGCAACACCACGATCCCGACCAAGAAGAGCCAGGTGTTCTCGACTGCCGAGGACAACCAGAATGCCGTCACCATCCGCGTCTTCCAGGGCGAGCGTGAAATGGCGGCGGACAACAAGCCGCTCGGCCAGTTCGACCTGATGGGCATTCCGCCCTCGCCGCGCGGCATGCCGCAGATCGAGGTGACGTTCGACATCGACGCCAACGGCATCGTCAACGTGTCGGCCAAGGACAAGGCGACCGGCAAGGAACAGCAGATCCGCATCCAGGCCTCGGGCGGCCTGTCGGAAGCTGACATCCAGAAGATGGTCAAGGACGCCGAGGCCAACGCTGCGGAAGACAAGAAGCGCCGTGAGGCGGTGGATGCCAAGAACCATGGCGACGCCCTGGTCCATACCACCGAGAAGGCGCTGGCCGAGCACGGCGCCAAGGTTGCCGCGCCCGAACGCCAGGCCATCGAGGATGCTTTGAGCGACCTCAAGGAAGCCCTGAAGGGCGACGACGCCGAGGCGATCAAGACCAAGACCAACACGCTGGCGCAGGCTTCGATGAAGCTCGGCGAGGCGATGTACACCCAGCAGGCCGAGGCCGACGCGGCCAAGGATGCCGCGAAGGATGACGTGGTCGACGCGGAGTTCACCGAAGTCGACGACGACAAGCCGAAGAAGTCGGCCTGATAGGCGAGCAAATGGTGGCCCTCATCCGGAGCAGCGCGGTGCGCGTTTCGATGGATGGGGGCCATTTTTGTTAAGTGAGGGGCGGCATCCTGCGAGGCGGGTTGCTTCGGATGCGCCTCGGATGAGGACGAACTTCGGGCGGATTTGACGGATGTCGACCACCAAACGCTGCTATTACGAGTCCCTTGAAGTCGAGCGCACGACGGATGACGCAGGCCTGAAGTCGGCGTTCCGCAAGCTGGCGATGAAATGGCATCCGGACAAGAATCCGGGCGACGCCGCTGCCGAATCCCGTTTCAAGGAAATTGCCGAGGCCTACGAGGTGCTCAAGGACGGCGATAAGCGCGCCGCCTATGACCGCTATGGCCACGCCGCGTTCGAGCAGGGCAATGGCGGCGGTGCCGGCTTCGGCTCCGGCTTCGCGTCCTCGTTCTCCGATATTTTCGAAGACCTGTTCGGCATGGCCGGCCAGCGCGGCGGGCGAGGCGGTGGCCGCGAGCGCGGCGCCGACCTCCGCTACAATATGGAGATTACCCTCGAGGAAGCCTTCGCCGGCAAGACTGCCCAGATCGAGATCCCGGTAGCGGTGACCTGCGAGTCCTGTTCCGGCACCGGCGCCAAGGCCGGCACCAAGCCGAAGACCTGCACGACCTGCGGCGGCGCCGGCCGGGTGCGCCAGGCGCAGGGCTTCTTCACGCTGGAGCGGACCTGCCCGAGCTGCCAGGGCCGCGGCCAGATGATCGAGGATCCGTGCCCCGGCTGCGCGGGCGCCGGGCGCATCGAGCGCGAGCGCACGCTGTCGGTCAATATTCCGCAGGGCGTCGAGGACGGCACCCGCATCCGGCTGTCAGGCGAGGGCGAGGCCGGGGTTCGCGGCGGACCGCCGGGCGATCTCTATATTTTCCTGTCGCTGGCGACCCACGAATTCTTCCAGCGCGATGGCGCCGACCTGCATTGCCGGGTGCCGATCTCCATGGTGACCGCATCTCTGGGCGGCGAGTTCGAGGTGCCGACCATCGAGCGCGGCAAGACCAAGGTGAAGGTGCCCTCGGGCACCCAGTCCGGGCGCCGTTTCCGCGTTGCGTCAAAGGGCATGCCGGTGTTGCGGTCGCGCCAGATGGGCGACATGTACGTCCAGGTGGTGGTGGAAACCCCGCAGAACCTGACCAAGAAGCAGCAGGAGCTGCTGGCCGAATTCGAAAAACTGTCGTCCGGTGCAACGCAACCGGAGGCGGCGGGTTTCTTCACTAAGGTCAAGGACTTCTTTGGCACCCGCGCGGGTTCCTGACGCGCTTTGTCTTGACCGTTTGGGCCGCGGCCTGTACCTCTTTGTGACTAAAAGTTGACAGCCCGCGTTCCGCGGTCCCGCCTGGAAGCGACATGCCTCTGCAATCGTCCGCGCGAGCGTTGAAGAAGCCACTGCGTCTCGACGATGAGGTGCGTTTCCTGCGCTCATGGATCGAGAAGCCGCTGCGCATGGGCGCGGTGATGCCGTCGGGCAAGGTGCTCGCCCGCACCATGGCGCAATATGTCGACGAGAATTCCACCGGACCGGTGATCGAACTCGGGCCGGGCACCGGCGCGATCACCACGGCATTGCTGGCTCACGGCATCGACCAGAAGCGTCTGGTGCTGGTCGAGTTCAATCCCGCCTTTTGCGCACTGCTGCGCGAGCGTTATCCGCAGGCCACCGTGGTACAGGGCGACGCCTATACGTTGCGCGACACGCTTTGGAACGTGCTGAAGGAACCGGCGTCCGCGGTGGTGTCCGGGCTTCCGCTGGTCACCAAGCCGATGCTGACCCGGCTCAAGCTGATCCGCGATGCCTTCGCCGCCCTGGCGCCCGGCGCGCCGTTCGTGCAGTTCACCTATTCGGTGGCGCCGCCCATTCCCAAGACGCTGCCCGGCGTATCCACAGAGGCGTCCGAGCGGATCTGGATGAACCTTCCGCCGGCCCGCGTCTGGGTGTATCGCAAGGGCTGATACGGTCCGATGCCGTGACCTCGCGGCGGGCCAGCCCCGAACGCGATTGAATCATGTCCGCGCTGAAAATCCTCGTCATCCCCGGCTCGTTGCGCACCGGCTCGCTCAATGCGCGGCTCGCTGCCGCCGCCATCGACGAGCTGGTGCGCGCCGATGCCGAGGTGACGCTGCTGTCGCTCGGCGATTTTCCGCTGCCGATCTATGACGGCGACCTCGAGATGTCCGGCGTACCGAAACACGCCGTCAATCTGAAGCGCATGATCGGTGCGCATGATGGCGTGCTGCTGGTCACCCCGGAATACAATTCATCACTGCCGCCGCTGCTCAAGAACGCGATCGACTGGGTATCGCGGGTGCAGGATGACCACGAGACCCGGGGCGAGGTGTTTCGCGGGCGGCCGTTCGCGATCGCCGCGGCATCCGGCGGCGGGCTCGGCGGCAGCCGCTGCCTGCAGGCGCTGCGCCTGGTGTTGTCGGCGTGCCGGGCTTTGGTGATCCCGAACCAGCTGGCGCTGTCCTTTGCCAATGAGGCCTATGACGAGACCGACCGGCTGAAGCACGCCGCCGACAAGGAGGCGCTGACCGCGATGGCGCGGCAGCTGATCGATGTCGCGCAGCAAATGAAGTGAGGTGAGATGCAGTCCCCGAACATGACTCCCCGCGACCGGCTCATTGTCGGACTCGACCTGCCGAGCGTCGAAGCCGCCGAAGTGATGATCGCGCGGCTGGGCGACAGCGTGACCTTCTACAAGATCGGCTACCAGCTCGCTTACGCCGGCGGCCTGCCGCTGATCCGCAAGCTCGCCGATGCCGGCAAGAAGGTGTTCGCGGACCTCAAGCTGCACGACATCGGCAATACGGTCGCCAGCGGCGTCGAAAGCGTGGCCAAGCTTGGCGCCACCTTCCTCACCGTGCATGCCTATCCGCAGACCATGAAGGCCGCGGTGCAGGGCCGCGCGGGCGCGAGTCTGAAGATCCTCGCGGTCACCGTGCTGACCTCCTATGACGACGACGACCTGCATGCCGCCGGCTACCGGCTTGGCGTCACCGACCTGGTCGAGGCGCGCGCCCGGCAGGCCCAGGCGCTCGGCATCGACGGCATCGTCTGTTCGCCGGAAGAGGTCGCCAACCTGCGCAGGATCGTCGGGCATCAGATGAGCCTGGTGACCCCCGGCGTGCGCCCGGCCGGCAGCGCGCTGGGCGACCAGAAGCGGGTGATGACGCCCGGCCGCGCCATTGCCGCAGGGGCCGACCATGTGGTGGTGGCCCGTCCGGTCATGCAGGCCGCCGATCCCAAAGCGGCGGCGGAGGCCATTGTCGAAGAGATCGCGCAGGCGATCGGCTAATAACAAGCAGGGAGCAAACGATGGCCAAGGGCTACTGGATCGCGCGCATCGATATTCACAACATGGACGGCTACAAGGACTACATTGCGCAGAACGGTGTGGTGTTCAACAAATTCGGCGCCAAGTTCCTGGTGCGCGGCGGTCAGCACGAGACGCGGGAGGGCAGCTCGCGCTCGCGCAATGTGGTGCTGGAGTTCAAGGACTACGCCACCGCGCTGGCCTGCTACAATTCGCCGGAATACCAGCGGCTGGTGGCGCTGCGCGCGCCGCATTCCGAAGGCGATCTGGTGATCATCGAAGGCTATGACGGTCCGCAGCCGTGACGGCAGGGTCGATCGTCGTCATTGACGCCGTCGCGTGTTGCCGCGGCTGCGCTGCGCCGCTATACCGCGACTAACTCCTGAGGGCCGTCTTATGTCCGATATGCGATTGATCGTTGCTGGCGCCGGCGGCCGCATGGGCCGGGCGCTGATCCGCGCCATTTCGGACACCGAAGGTGCCGTGGTCGTCGGAGCGCTGGAGGCGCCGACCTCGGAACTGCTCGGCAAGGACGCCGGCACGCTGGCCGGCCTGCCCGAGAGCGGCGTCAAGCTGTCGGCCGATCTGTGGACCATGTCGAAGGATGCCGACGGTATTCTCGACTTCACCGTTCCTGCCGCCACCATCGCCAACGTCGCCATCGCGGCGCAGCGCGGCATCGTCCATGTGATCGGCACCACCGGACTGTCGGCCTCCGACAACGCGGTCATCAAGAGCGTGACCTCGCAGGCCATCGTGGTGCAGTCCTTCAACATGAGCCTCGGCGTCAACCTGCTGGCGGCGCTGGTCAAGCGCGTGGCGCAGTCGCTCGGCGACGGCTTCGATATCGAGATCGTCGAGATGCATCACCGCGCCAAGATCGACGCGCCCTCGGGCACCGCGCTGATGCTCGGCCAAGCCGCCGCGGAAGGCCGCAACATCGTGCTCGCCGAGCATTCGGCGCGCGGCCGTATTGTGCTCTCCCCTGTGTTTGG